>CAZZIV010000133.1:0-8670 GCA_964654385.1 uncultured Acidobacteriota bacterium
AAATGTCCAGGGCCATAGGACCGGGCCGTGCCCGATCCATGACCAGGACATCCCCGACCCCGACCGGCTCGCTCACCGGGTGGAACTCGGCCATGTCCATGGCGGCAGGGCGGAAAGAGCCTGTAGCGAATACGTTGCCCTGCTCATCGACCCGGAACACCTCGGACGACAGCCCGTTGCCGCCATCTTTCGTCACCGAGAAAGTAGCCCGATCGTTGGCGTCCCGGTCCAGGACGATCTGCAGTCCTGCATCCATCTCCTGCACTTCGGCGATCGCCGGTGCTGGTTCGGCGGCGACCGGATCTGCCTCGGTTTTTGCCGTTCCTCCGTACCAGCCTTTGCTCAGGAAGACCAGAATGTCACCTGTACCCGACTCCAGATCGTCCATGGCGATCCCCAGGTACGGTCCCGGCACATCCAGTAGACGGGCATGACCGGGTGTGGCGCTGGTGGTCAGATAATCCCCCTTCCGGATCGGACCATAGGAAGCATCGGCCTTCACCGGCACCCTCCCCACCAGAGCCACGGCTACATCTCCATGAGCCCAGTTGTCCAGTTCCATCTCAAAAGCGGTGGCTTGCCGTTCCAGGGACTGACGCTGAGCCAGCAAGTCGGCATTCTCATCGCTGATGGAAACGATCTCCCCTTCAACGGATTCATCCAACGTCAGTTCGGATTCGGAAGGAAGGGCGGCCAGCATCTCGCCGACCTGCTCCAGTTCCTCCCAGACCGGGTAAGCATCGGCGGAAGGTCCACTGAGCAGCACCCCCGGCCGGGTAGTGACCACTCCGGCAACGCTGCTGTCGTACGGCCTGGTCGACTCCCGCACTCCCTCCACTCGATCAGGATCCAGAACGACTACGGTTCCGGCGGTCAAACCGTCCGGCCCAAAAAACGTTTCAGCCAGATCGCAGGATCCTGACTGATACAGCGAACCGTCGATTTCCAGATTGCCCAACTCGTCGATCACCGCTTCGCTGTCGGCTCCGTTGGAGAAGACCCAACCGGAATCAGAGTTGTCAGAGATGTTCCACTTGAAACCGGAGTTGATGTTCCCGATGGTGCCGCAGGTGATGGCGGAGACGTCGTCCCACTGGATGTAAGCGCTGGTAGGTGAACCTGCGTCGTAAAAGTAGATCGCCTGATCAGCATCGGCGCCGGCGGTTACCTGGGCTTCCATGCGGATCACCTTGCTCAGGGCGAGCTCCCCGCCGACCTCGATGTCGTCTCCGACGAACAGGTCGTTGCTGGCCTGTACATCGCCCCAGGAAGGAATGGTGGAGCCGAACCGGTTGTAGGCGACAGTCGTGCTAGTTGTACTCCCGGCCTGCAGTGGCCCGCTGAGGGCCAGTTCGTCGCTGATCTCGAACCGGGTTTTGGAGTTGTTCCACAGCAAGGATTCGGCCTGCTTATCGAACTGGATGGCGTCGTTATCTGTGGCGGACCCGTGGCCGATCACCAGGTCCCCTTCCAGGACACCGGAAATGGAAGCCCCCGGGTCTATGAAGTACGCGGTGTTGTCCACGTCGTGGAAAGAGGTTCCCCGGATCGCGTCCGGAACACTCAATCCATGGCTGAACTCGAACCAGTTGCTGCCGTTATTCCAGAACATCCGGGCGCCGGTGCGCGTGCCTTCGTGAAAATAGATGCTGCTGTCGGCGTCCGGGCCGGCGAAATTCATGTACAGATCCGGCTGGCTGACATGCAACTCTTGAACAGTCCCTATTCCACCAACAGACAGAGTCTCACCCCGCAAAAGTCCATAGGAGTAAACATCTCCGTTGGTGTAGACGCCGTTACCCCCACTAGCCAGTTGGGTATAGGTCGTGCCATCCGAGTCCTCGAAATGGCCCCCATAGGCCGATCCGGATGCAAAGATGCCGGAATCGCCGTATCCGACCCGGGCGTACCCTGTTCCGTCGGTATCTTCAAAAAAACCCCCGCCGGAAGTCCCTCGACCTTCAACGCCGTACGTATTGGCCAGGGACGACTCGACGATCAGGGCGCCCTGTTTGGTCTGTTCGGTAGAGGACGTATTCAGAATCTGATCCGCCTTCCAGCCATCCAGCTGGGCGGCGTTCAAGGCGTAGCCGGCCCCTCGCACCCGGGTCCGGGGGGACAACCATTCCGTCCCGATCCGGACCTCCAGCCAGACTTCCGGGTGGGTGAAAACATCCTTCAGTGTAGGAACCCCGCTGTTGCTATTCCTCACTCCGGTCCCCAGGGCGACGTTGAACTGGCCGCCGGTGACGACCACCTGCCCGGTACCTGTGGAAAAGTGCTCCTCTTCCCAGAGGATCCACCCACCCCCTTCCCCGTCCACCAGCCTGAGTATCACGTCGTACGACCCGTCCAAAGGGTTCCCTGCGGCGTCTCGCAAAACCCCCTGGTAATTCATCTGCTCCCCGGGAACGGCGGCATGCCCTGCCTCGGAAAGGAGGATCACAAGAAGGATGAGAAGGATGCTTTTCAATGTCGCTTTCATGGCTTGGCTCCTTTGCTGCCGATCAGTAAGGCGACAAAATTAGAAAAAGCGTGCCATCGGAGCAAAAAAACTCTAACTTACTTGGTGGGAAAGGTTTACAAGGTGAAACACGACGTCACAGCCCTGCTGCACAGTTTGAAAGAGGGGGACCGTCAGGCGCTGGACCGTCTCCTGCCCCTGGTCTACCAGGAGATGCGGGCCCTGGCGGCCCATCACATGAAGCAGGAGCGGGCGGACCACACCCTCCAGCCGACCGCCCTGGTCCACGAAGCCTACCTCCGTCTGGTGAAGCGGGACAGCCCCGACTGGGAGAACCGGGCCCATTTCATGGGAGTCGCTTCCCAGGTGATCCGCCGCACGCTGGTGGAGCATGCCCGGGCCAGGAAGCGGGATAAGCGGGGAGGCGGAGCGGTCAAGGTCACCCTGACCGAGCAGGCCCTCAGCGGTCCGGCCATGGACATGGACGTGCTGGCGCTGGACGAGGCGCTGACCCGGCTGGGCGAGGAAGACGATTCAGCCCAGCAGGTCGTGGAGCTGCGGTTCTTCGGCGGCATGACCACGAAGGAAACCGCCGAGGCGCTGGGCATGGCCGAGCGGACCGTCCACCGGCGCTGGGCCTACGCCAAAGCCTGGTTGTTCCAGGAACTGAGAGCCGGCGCTTGAGCACCCCTGATCCAAGGCAGGTTCGGGAGATTTTCGAACAGGCTCTGGACCTTGCCCCTGAATCCAGAACAACTTTCATCGATGAAGCCTGCGCCGGCGACACGGCATTGAGGGAGAAAGTACAAGCGCTCCTGGATGCCCACGACAGGTCCGGCGACTTCCTGAACCCGTCCTCTCTCGGCGCCGCACTGGGAAACATCGTTACCGAGGACGACGATCCCCTGCTGGGGAGGACCATCGGCCGCTACCGCCTCCTGTCCCTGATCAACCGGGGCGGCATGGGCGCGGTCTACAGAGCTGAGCAAGACCAGCCCAGGCGGAATGTGGCGGTCAAACTGATCGACCGGGTGTTCTCATCACCGGAACTGCGCCGCCGGTTCGAATTCGAGGCGGAAGTACTCGGCCGGCTGCAGCACCCGTCCATCGCCCAGATCCTGGAAGCGAGCAGCACCGGACCGGATCTGGGGAACAGGCCGTACTTCGCCATGGAACTGGTGGAAGGCCCTCCCCTGGATGAATACGCCAACAGGCACCAACTCCCGATCCGTGACCGGCTGGTGCTGATGATCCGGATCTGCGATGCGGTGCAGCACGCCCACCGCAGCGGCGTGATCCACCGGGACCTGAAACCGGCCAACATCCTGGTGACCGCCGAGGGTGTGCCCAAGATCCTGGACTTCGGTGTAGCCCGGGTCCACGATCCGGACCTGCCGGCGGGAACGGTCCAAACCGCCGACGGCACGGTCATGGGAACGTTGCCATACATGAGCCCGGAACAGCTCAGCGGCACCCCCGGCGCTGTGGACACCCGATCCGACGTCTACGCCCTGGGGGTGGTCTGCTACGAACTGCTCACCGGCCTCCTGCCCCGGGATCTGAAGGGGCTGTCCATCGTGGAGGCTGCCCGGGCGGTGACGGAGAAGCCGGCCAGGCCGCTGGAAGCGGAAGGAAAGAATTTCCCGCCGGACCTCAAGACCATCGTCGCCAAGTCCCTGGAAGGAGATCCGGACCGGAGGTACGGTTCCGCCTCGGAATTCGCCGACGACCTGAGACGGTTCCTGGATCATCAGCCGATCGCGGCTCGGCCGGCCAGCGGTTTCTACCAGGTACGGAAGCTGATGAGCCGCCACCGCCTGGCCACTGCCCTCTTGGCGGCACTCCTGGTCGTATTGGCCGCCTTCGGAATCGTCATGGGTGTGCAGGCGAAGCGGATCGCCGAAGAGCGGGACCGGGCCGAATTGGAAGCGAACACAGCGAGACAGGTTTCCGATTACCTGCAGGACCTTTTCGTGGCTCCTGATCCATGGACCTCCGGCGGCGGTGAGTTGTCCGCCCGGGACCTTCTGGACCGGGGGCGGGAGAAAATCGACCAGGAACTTGCCGGCCAACCGGAACTCAGGGCCCGCCTCCTGATGATCCTGGGAAGAACCTACCACGGACTCGGGGCTCAGGAGATCGCAGGCGCAATGCTCACTGAGGCGGTGGAACTGGCCGGGGAACCGGCGGTAAAGATGGAGTCTCTGAGAGCCCTGTCCTGGTGGCACCGGGACCAGCACGACACCGGATCCGCCATCGAGTCCGCAAGGCAGGCCCTTGTGATCAGCGAGTCGGAATTCGGTCCGGATTCTGCGGAAGCAGCCACCGATCTCGCTTACCTGGGCGCCATCTTCCGAGATGCCGGAAGGTACGACGAGGCCGCTCCGCTGCTTGAGCGCTCGGTAACGATCCGGGAGGAGAAGCTAGGCCCGGACCATCTGGATCTGGGTTGGTCGCTGTTCCACCTGGGCTGGCTGCGGCACCTGGAGGAGAAGGATGATGAAGCGGACGAGTTGTATCAACGCGCCTGCAAGATCATGGAAACGGAGCTCGGCTCGGAACACCCGGCCTACGCCATCTGCCTGGGAGACTGGGCCAAAGTACTGGCTTCCATGGGCGAACTGGAACCGGCACGGGAGAAACTGGAACAGTCCCTGGCGATCCGGAAAACCGTCTTCCCGGACGGTCATCCGGAAACGGCCAACTGCCGGACCGACCTGGGGTACCTGCTCTGGCGCATGGGGGACATCCCGGCAGCCGGTAAACAGTACGAAGAGGCCTACCGGATGCGGCGGCGGCTCCTGGGCGAAACGCATTTGGTGACCCTGAAATCGATGACGAACCTGGCGCTGGTTCACGAGCGGATGGGGCGGCCGGACGAGGCCGAGCGCCTGAGCCGGGAAAGACTGAAACTGACCCGGGAGCACTATGGGCCGACCAACCAGGCGGTGATCCCCGCTCTGTACTCCCACAGTTCCCTGCTGGTACGCCTGGGCAGAATCAACGAGGCCATAGCAGGCCACCGGGAGTTGGTCACACTGCTGCCGCTCGATCGCGGCGACACCCGCAGGGCCGCCGGCGTGCGGTACTCCCTGGTCTCCCTGCTGGTGGAACCGGACCAGGCGGAAGAGGTATTGACACTCATCGAGGAGATCGAAACCGTGCTGGCCGAACGCCCGGAGTTGACCTATCCTCCCCGGGCCGGAGTCCTGTTCTACAAGGCCCGGGCCCTGATGTTGCTCGGCCGGGACGCGGAAGCGATCCCGCTGTTGGAAGAGTCGATCGAACTGCAGACCGCTGCCACCGGCGAATCAAATTTCCGGGTAGCGGAATCGACCTGGCTGCTGGGTCTGAACCGCTGGAGAGAGGGCGGCCCGGACGAGGGCAACCCGGACATGGTCCGGGGAGCGGAGATTCTGGGAAAGGTGCAGGGAGAGAACGGCCTCGATTTCCTGCTCTACCGATCCATCCTGCTGGCGGCCGAGGGCAAACAGGAAGAAGCCGCCGATGCCCTGAAAGCGGCCATGGAAAACGGATTGCCGGCATGGAAGCTCCGCCTGCAGCGGAACCTCCATCCCGACCTGTCCCGGTTTCCTGGATGAGTAGAAACCAAAAGGGCATCAGGGGCAGGGGCTTATTTCAGCATTCTGCCAAAAGAAACGCGCCCCCCGACAATCGAGAGGCGCTTGTATAGTACGCTCGTTTGAGTCGCTTTTCGCTAGAACGGAAAATCACTTTCTGGTTCCTCATTAGCCGGGAGTTCTTCTTGTACCGGCGGATGACCGACCGGTGCAATGCCCCCCGAATCGACCCTTCACCCATGCACCCTGGGGTCTTTCCCCATCCCGGCCGTCAACTCCCGCTCAAACTCCAGCCACCCTTTCCAGCGCCGCTCGAACTCCTCGGCAGGGACCTCCCGCCCGGCCAGGCCGTAAAACATCCGCCAGTGCCTCGCCTCCGCCGGGCCGAACTCGGTGAGCATCGCCTTCACTTCTTCGTCTTCGGTCACTTCCAGGAGCCGTGTGAACCGCTCGCAGGACCGGGCTTCGATCAGGGCGCCGACCAGGAGACGGTCCGCCTTCCGCCAGCGCTCGTCCACGGTTTCCACCTTCCCCAGCAGCGCCTTCACCCAGGGGTTCGCCTTCTTCCTGCCGGGGAAGATCTTCCGGGAACGGAGCAGGGCGACCACCTTCCGGTAGTGGACGATCTCCTCCATGGCCAGGGAGGTGAGCCGGTCCACCAACTCCTGGTCGTCCATGTACCGGTCGGCCAGGGAGAGGGCGGAGAGGGCGGCCTGCTGCTCACAGCCGGCATGGTCGGCCAGGAACAGGTCGATCCGGTTCGCCGCCAACTTCGCCCAGCCGGGAGGGGAGGCGGACAGGAGCGGCAGTTCGTCGAGACCCGTTTCCACGGGGTCTTCCGCGATCAGTGTTTTCCCAGCATACCGGCCTTCAGGTCTTCATTGGGCGGCTCGGGGCCGAACCAGACCGCGAACAGCGCCTGGGCGAACGGTTTCCCTGGAATCGTGCCCAGCACCTTCCCTTTGATCCTGCACTCGACGCCGCTGCCGGGGAGATAGGTGAAGGTCATGGTGTCCCCGTCCTTGATGTCCACCATGTAGCCGTTCAGGGTCTTCAACCCTTCCGCGGCGGCGGCGAACGCTTCCTTGCTGCTGTTCTCCTCGAACCCTTCGTTCCAGGCGGCGATCAATTTCTTCTTGGGGGCCGAGTGGACGAACTTCATCTGGATCTGCTTCGGCTCGTCCAGGGCGATGATCGCCTTGGCGTCGGAGGTCTTGGCGGGCAGGTAAAGGCCGGATACGTACACGTCCACTTTCAGGAAGGTCGCTTCCCTGAGGCCGAGGCCATTCAGAACCAGTTCGGTCTCCCCGACTTTCACCGTGTCGGGAAGGGTCACTCCTTCCAGTTCGGCGGCGGCTAAACCGGTCAGCGCGAACAGGGTGAGAAGAACGACGACGCAGGTGAGGGTTGCAGGCTTCATGATACCTCCTTCGTTGGGCGCCCCTGGCCTAACCCGCTTTATGCATGAAGCACCTACTGTGGAGCCGAAACTGCCGTCATCTCGGGCGTCCTCGCTACGGTCCCTCATGCATAAATCGGGCTAAAGACAGGCGATCCTGGATGCGGAATCATTTTACCATCCTTTCGAACCGTCCGGTCCCTGAATCGCCGCCGGTTCCGGCCGGCCGCCGCACAGGGAAACCTTCGAAAGCCCGGAAATCTTTCATACACAATCGTAATCGGCCGGTTTCCTCCGGCGAAAGGGCGGATTCGTCTGGATTCTTCCGATTCCGCACCTCATCTTTACAAGTGCGGGGAAGGCAGGAAGTCAGGCGGGCAAGCCTGGAGGATCGAATGTCGCTGAAGAACCGTCTGGGGCAATACGCCGTGTCCGGCATCCTCGGCTCGGGGGCGATGGGAGAAGTCTATCGGGCCACCGACAGCCGGATGTTCGGCCGCCCGGTGGCGATCAAAGTCCTTTCCGACCGGCTTTCTCGGAAGCGATACGCCCGGAGCCGGTTCAAACGGGAAGTGGAGGTCGCCGCCAAGCTGAGCCATCCGAACATCGTCACCATCCACGACCGGGGCGAGTACGACGGCCGTCCGTTCTTCGTCATGGAATATCTGGACGGAATCGACCTCTGCCGGATGATCCGGAAAGGAGAACACCCGTCCCCGGCGGAGCGGATCCAGATCGCCCGGCAGGTCTGCGACGCCCTTCAGTTCGCCCACGAGAATCACGTGGTTCACAGGGACATCAAGCCGGCGAATATCATGGTGATCCAGCGGGCCGGAACCCTGATCGTAAAGCTGGTTGATTTCGGCATCGTCCATGTGGAGCATTCGAACCTGACCCGGGCGGTCACCCAACCGGGCACCTTCTCCTACATGTCTCCGGAACAGCTCCGGAGGGAAGAGTTCGATCATCGCAGCGACCTGTTTTCCCTGGGGATCGTTCTGTACGAACTGTTCGCAGGAACGCATCCGTTCGAGGCGGCCAGCGAACCGCTGGTGGTGAAAAGGATCCTGGAAGAATCGCCGGTCCCGGTGGAAACGGTGCGGAAGGATCTGCCGGAAGGGTTGAGCGCCCTGATCATGAAACTCCTGGAGAAGGACCCGGACGCCCGCCCGAGGAACGCCGGCGTCGCCGCCGCGGCCCTGGCGGGGCGCATGAGCCGTCCGACC
>CAZZIV010000134.1:0-8575 GCA_964654385.1 uncultured Acidobacteriota bacterium
GTGGGTCCAGCCGGATCCGCAGGCTTGGGACTGTGGGATGATCTCTTGACTTCGATCGGTGTCCGTTCATCCGGAGACCGGGAGAAGTACTCTCCGCGCAGATCCCCAAAGGTGGCGTATCGTCCGATCACCCACCGGGGCACCCGGACCGGACGATGCATGATTCCGAAGATGGAGCCGAGGAACATGATGGAAATGATGGAAGCGACCGAAAGAGCGCAGGAACTTGAAAAGATGGCCGAGAGCCACCCCAACCTGATCCGAAACCTGGGGAGAGAACAGCTGGTGCGGAACGCCCTCCAAGACAAGGAAGCGGTGGAGTCGGCCTGCGGCGCCCTGGCCACCTGGACACCGGCCGAGTCCACCGGCAGGAGCCCGAAGGACACCTACATGGTTCTGCACAAGGAGACCGAGGACCAGATCGACTGGACCTCGCCCAACTGTATCCCGATGGATCCGGAAACCTTCGACATGATCTGGAAGGACGCCCTGGATCTGTTGGCCCGCAAAGACCGGGTCTACAGCACCGACTACACCGTTGGGGCGGATCCCAGGTACGCGATGCCTGTGCAACTGGTCACCGATCACGCCTTGCACACCCTGTTCTGTCACAACATGTTCCGGCCGGTGCCGGACGATATCCATGAAAGCTGTTTCCATGGCCAGACGTTCAAGCTCCTCTGTCTCCCCTACGACAAGCTGGACGGCAAACGGTACGAAGGTCGCCTGCGCAAAATGCCTGACGGTACGACCTCGAGAATGGCGATCACCGCCGATTTCGATCGACGACTGGGGGTGGTGTACGGCTCGGCCTATTGCGGCAGCGTCAAGAAGATGCTGTTCACGGTGATGAACCACCTGCTGCCCACCGAAGGGATTCTGCCTCTCCACTGTTCCGCCAACGAAGGGAAGGACGGAACCACCGCGCTTCTCCTTGGCCTGTCCGGTACCGGCAAGACCAGCCTCTCCGCCGATCCGAACCGGGCGCTCCTGGGAGACGATGAACACGGATGGTCCGATCACGGCGTCGCCAACTTCGAGGGCGGTTGCTACGCCAAGTTGATCAACCTCCACCCGGAGAAGGAAGAGGAGATCTACAACGCCGTCTTCCGGAAAGCGGATCCGGCGACTCACGGAGCGATCATCGAAAACTGCATGATGTACCCGAACGGGGAATTCGATGTAGACGATGAAAGGCTGACGCCGAATTCCCGGGGAAGTTATCCACTGACCTCCCTTACCAACTTCAAGGCGTCGTCGGTCGGCGGCCATCCGAAGACGATCCTGTTCCTCACCGCAGACGCCAACGGGGTGCTCCCGCCGGTGGCCAAGCTGAACACCAGCCAAGCGATGCTCTGGTTCCTCATGGGATACACGAGCAAGCTGGCCGGCACCGAAACCGGCATCGTGGACCCGGTTTCGACCTTCTCCCGTTTCTTCGGGGCGCCGTTCATGCCACGGAAGCCGGAAGTGTACGCCGGCCTGCTGGGCGAGATGATGGAGAAGCACTCCACCAAGGTCTACCTGGTGAACACCGGCTGGAGCGGAGGGCCGTACGGCGAAGGCGCCAGGATGGATATCCGCCTGACCCGGGCGATCGTGGACGCGGCCTTGAGCGGTGAGCTTGAGAAGGTGGAGTACATCGAAGATCCGATCTTCCATGTGAGCATACCGAAAGAATGCCCTGACGTTCCTTCGAAAGTGCTGGTTCCCAAAAACACATGGGAAGACAAGGAAGCCTACGACGCCCGGGCGAAGAAGTTGGCCGCCGACTTTTCGGCCAAGTACGACCAGGCCTATGCCGGCCACGGGATCGATCCGGCGGTCCAGGCCCAGTGTCCGGGGAAGTAGCGGAGCGCCCGCCGTTTTTTGCCTTTCGGTGACTTTTTCTGAACGGCCTGGTCCATACTTGTGTGTGTGCGACTCCTCCCGTCTTGAAACGGGAGGGTTTCTTTCCAAGGGCCAGGAAACGGCGGGAGGTGAGTCATGGAAAATTTGGACCTTGAAAAGGTATCTGCGGCGGCAATGAACCTGGTGTCGACCTGGGGGCTCAGCGTTCTGGGCGCCCTGGCGGTCCTGATCCTGGGCGGTTTTTGCGCGAAGATCATCCGGGCCTGGGCGAGACGGGCCCTGGGAAAGACGAAGTTCGAGCCGACCCTGATCCCGTTCCTATCCAACCTGGTCTATTACGGCATCTGGGCGTTCATCCTGATCGCCGTCCTGGGCCTGTTCGGCATCCCGACCACCTCCTTCGTCGCCTTGCTGGGCGCCGCCGGCCTGGCCGTCGGCCTGGCCCTGCAGGGAACCCTGTCGAATTTCGCCGCCGGGGTGATGATCCTGGTTTTCCGGCCGTTCAAGGTCGGGGATTACGTGGAGGCCGGAGGAGATGAAGGGATCATCCAGGAGGTCGGCGTATTCGCCTCGGTCCTGAACACCCTGGACAACGTGCGAATCATCCTGCCGAACTCGGCGATCTGGGGCGCGAAGATCCGAAACTATACCGCCAACCCGGTCCGCCGGGTCGATATTCCGGTCGGGATTTCCTACGGAGACGACATCGAGAAAGCGAAACAGGTGATCCGGCAAGTGATTGAAGAGGAGCCCCGGGTGTTGACCGACCACGAGACCCTGGTGGTGGTCACCGGCCTGGGAGATTCTTCGGTGGATCTTCTGGTCGCCCCCTGGTGCAAGCCGGACGATTATTGGGCGATGCGTTGGGACCTGATCCAGAAGATCAAGGAGCGGCTGGAGGCGAACGGGTGCAGCATTCCGTTCCCGCAGCGGGATGTTCATATGGTCCAGGCCTGACCTTGAAACCCAGGCTCCCGGAGTCCACGGTGGAGGAACTCGTGGAGATCGCGAAGGCGGCTCCCGAAGGCGATCTGTGGAGACGGAGATCATCCGGATTTTCACCCTCTGTATCCTCTCCGGGCTGGCGGTGGCGTTCGGCCTTTCTTTCGGCCTGGGAACCCGGGAGATCACCCGGAACATCGTTTCCGGCTTCTACGCCCGGAAGGTGTTCCAGGTCGGAGACGCCATCGAGGTCCGGGGCCGGAAGGGAACCCTGAAGTCGATCACGCCGACCCAGACCCTTCTGGAGGCCGACGGGGAAACCATCGCTGTTTCCAACGGAGTGTTCCTGGACGAGGTGGTTCGCTCCTCGAAAGGGGAACATCTTCCCCCCACCCGGAGCTGAAACTGCTGGAGCTCAAACGGAACCGGCCCGAAAAAAAAGAGCCTGCGCGGCGGATGGGGGGATCGAGATGCCGCGCAGGCTGTTCGTAAAGAGTTGGGATCCCGCGGACCCCGCGCCTATTGGTTCTTGTGCACTTCGTGCTTCACCCAGCCGGTGGTGACGCTCTTCGGCCGTTCCAGGGGAAGCCGCAGCCCCCGGTCCCAGATCAGCGACGCCAATACGCCGATCGCCCGGGAGACTCCGAACAGCACCGTATAGAAATCGAACTCGTTCACGCCGTAATGGACCAGCATGCAGCCGGAATGGGCATCCACGTTCGGCCACGGATTTTTCGCCTTGCCGTGTTCCTTCAGGATTCCCGGCACCACGTCGTAGAGCATGCTGACGATCCGGAAGTTGTCGTCGTCAGGGAGGTGCTTCAGGGCGAACTCCCGCTGGGCGGTGTAGCGGGGATCGGTACGTCGCAGGACGGCGTGGCCGTATCCCGGAATGACCTTGCCGCTGTTCAGGGTGTCCCAGACGAACTCTTCCATCTGGCTTTTCGTCGGAACGCCGTGGAACTTGTTCTTGAGATCCAGGATCCACCGGACCACTTCCTGGTTGGCCAGTCCGTGCAACGGTCCGGCCAGCCCGTTCATACCGGCGGAAAGACAGTAGTAAGGATCGGAGAGAGCCGAACCGACCAAGTGGGTCGTGTGGGCCGAGACGTTGCCGCCTTCATGGTCGGCGTGGATGGACAAATAAATCCGCATCAGCTCCTGGAAGGCTGAGTCTTCCACTCCGAGCATGTGGGCCAGGTTGCCGGCCCAGTCCATGTTCTCCTCTGCCGGGGGAATGTGGTTCCCGTTGTGATAGGTCCGCCGGTAGATGTAGGCGGCCAGCAGGGGAAGGCGGGCCAGGAGCACCATGACGTCGTCGTACAGCACACCGGGGTATTCGTTCTTGGTCATCCCTTCCCGGTAGCGCCGGGCGAAGAGGGAGTCGTGCTGCATCGCCAGGATTCCGATGGAGAACTGGGTCATCGGATGCATGTCGATCGGCAGCCTGTCCAGGGCTTCCTTCACATGGTTCGGCAGGGTTTCATTCTTGCGCCATGCCAGGGTCGTGGCGAATACCTCTTCGGTGCTGGGGATCTCGCCGGTGAGCAGCAGGTTGAACACTCCCTCCGGAAGCGGCTCCTCGCCGCTGGGCGCCTTCGGCAGCTTATCCTGGAGTTCCGGGATGGTGTACCCCCGGAACCGGATCCCCTCCATCGGATCGACCGCGGATGTTTCGGTGACCATGCACTTCACACCGCGCATGCCGCCGTACGCCTGCCCGAGGGTTACGTTAGAGATCACGTGGTCTCCATGTTCGTTGAGCAGGTTTCGGACCTCCTCCTGCATGACCGGGATTTTGGCCATCAGGCGGCTCTTGAGTCCGGGATTGAGAACTGTCTTGGGGGGTTTGGTGGTCTCGGTGTCGTATCTCATAGCACTACTCCTTCCCATGCAGCGTAGGAAGGGTGCGGTCCGGTTTCAACGGACCGAAAACGATCATCGATATCCAATAACTAGGGGCCGCCGCGACGGAATCGTGACGCCGTACCGGGAGGATCCCGGAGTGGCCTGAAAAGAGGAGGGAGGAACGGCTCGATCAGCCGGTCCGGCTCTTCAGCAGTTGGTCGACCTTGTCCAGGATCGCCTGTCGCAGGTTCCGGTTCCTGGCCAGAGTCTTCAGGCCCGGCAGCGGAAGCTGAGGAAGGAATTCCATCACCTTTTCCATCGGCGCGAACGGGTGGGCGCAGAACATGGTTCGAACGGTGGAGTCGGAGATCCAGCGTCGCTCCTTGTAGATATCCAGCAGAATCGCAACCGGCGAGCGCGCGTCCTGGAGAACCTTTCGGATGTGCCGGATCTGGATCCTCGGGTTCTTCAGCAACCGCTGCACCGCCGCCGGGCATCCGTCCTGGATCACCGTATCGATCTCCTGCCCGGATGCGGCGAGAGCGAATATTACCTTCTGGTCGGTCGGCCTGCGCCGGAGCTCTTTCAACAGTCCTGCGCCCGGAGAGGGAAGGGAGCGGCGGATCGCCTCGGTCACCGAGCCGCTTTGGATTCCCTTGACCAGTCGTTCGAGCTTGGTCTTGTGGCCGGCGGAGAGGTCGAGAAACATCAGCCCCAACCCTCTCGGGTGGTCCGCTGGCAGGGCGTCGGGCGGTGCGCTCCAGACCACTTCGGCCTGTACGGTGAACGGTTCTTCCCACTGGGAAAGCCGGAAAGTCAGAGAGCCCCGGGAGCGTACCGGGATCGGATGCTCCGCAGGCAGGAAAATGCCGCCGACGCTCAGGTTGGCGGTAAACTCGTCAATATGAAAGCCGGCTCCGTCGAACTCCACCTCCACCGGGAAATCCACACGCACCGGCCGGGGAACTCCGACGGTGTCTATGGCGGCTCCCGTGGAGCGGTTGGAGGCGGAATCGGTCATCTATGAATAGATAGGTTCCCGGAGGAGGAATGTCGAGCCTCCCAGGGCGCCTAAGGCGTGGGCCAGGGGAACCGGCGTGCTTCCCAGGCGCGCCAGATCGCTGAGCAGAGGGCCGGTTCCCAGTCCTTCCAGGAGAATTTTTCCGAGGATCCCGGCCAGTAGCACGACCTGGAATGCGGCGAAACGGAGGTCGCCCTTCTTGCGGGCCACCTGAAAACGGGCGATCAGGCCAGCCACCATCAGGCCGTTCAGTACCCCGGAAAGGCCGCAATAGGACCCGAGGTCGGTTTGCAGGAACAGGAATCCGGCGTCTACCAGGACGGTGGAGGCGATCAGGACCGGCCAGGTTTTTCGGCCCAGCATCGGCTCGAACAGGAACCCGGCCACCATCCAGGCGGCCAGGTCCAGGGCCAGGTGATAGCTGCTCCCATGGACCAGGTGGCCGGTGATGAGACGCCAGACCTGCCCGTCGGCCACCGCCTCCCGGTTGAGTTCCAGGAGCTTCAGCGAGCCTGGAAAGGCGGCGGCCGCCAACGCGACCGCCGCCAGGCTCCAGGTTCGCCAGGGGATTCCGGCTACCCGGTTGCCGATGCCCATGGTTCTACCCCTTTTTTCGAAGCATCCGGCCGGTGATGAACGCTCCGCCAAGCAGCCAGAGCAGCGTGAAATCGACGGCGCCTCCTCCTAACCCGCCGCCGGTGCCGTGGGAGGAACGCCCCTTGTACATCGGCCTGGATCGGTCGGCGCGGGTGGATCGCGGCGCGGCCTGGGTGCGTACCGTACGGGCCTGCCGCTCCCGTTCCACCCGGCGCCGGTTCTTCCGGTCGATCCCGTACTCTTCGAACTGCTGGTCGTCGACCACCACCATGGAGGTGTAATCGGTGACGATGGAGTACTGCTCGCCCAGGTCGACGATCGCCTTCCTGAGCTCTCCCTCTGCCCCGCGGTCGTCGATCTGCTTTTTCAGCTCACGGATCTTGGCGAACGCCCAGAGCCGCTCCATTTCCGGGTAGGTGTCGTCGAACTCCGGGAAGATCACGCTGCTTTCCCATTCCACCTCCCGGTCCGAGATCCGGGCCTTGAGTTTCAGCTTCGCTTCTCCCGGCTTGGAGTACCGCCCGAAACGGACGATCTGTTGGCCGTAGTAGATGGTCGGGAACGACAGGGAAGACCGGTCGAACGCGCCGACTCCGTCCAGTTCCACCTGGATGCCGCGCATCGCTTCCCGGCCCAGCTTGGAGCGGGCCTGCAGGATCCGTCCGTACAGGTCGTCCTGGTTGGAGACGCTCATGCTGAATCCGCCGGAGACCTCCGCGACCCGTTCCATGAGCGGGACGTTGGAACCGCTGCCGAAGACGAAGGTGAAAACGCGGATATCCTTATCCTTCAGAAGGTTGACGAAGGCGGCCTGTTCCGACCGGCCGACGTTGGCGCCGCCGTCGGAGATCAGGAGGACCGCGGAAGTGCGATCCGCTTCCAGGCCGCTGAGACCTTTCTCCAGACCGGCGTACAGGTTGGTGCCGCCCTCCACTTCGAGCTTCCGGAGTTTGGAGGCTGCCGCCTCGACGTTCACCTTGTTCACAGGCTGCCAACCCCGCTCCAGGAACCGGGATCGGTTGCTGAACAGGACGATCCGGAACCGGTCCTGGGGACGGAGTTCTTCGAGAGCTTTCGAAACCGATTCCGCCGCGGTCCCGATCTTTCCGCCCATGCTGCCGGACAGGTCCAGGACCACCGTCCAGTCGACCCCCTCGGTAATCGGTTGAAGGTCGTTCCCCGGGGTGATGACCAGCATGTAGGTGCCCGGTTCATCCCCATCCCGGAACGGAAGCAGGTCGACCCGGGCCGGCGTGTTTTCCGCCAGCCGGTAATAGACCACGATGTCCTGGTTCAGGACGGCGTTTCCTTCGTCGTCATGGATGCTGACCACCCAGTCCCCCTGGGCCTCGGTCGACACCTTGGCGAGAGAGTCCAGGCCCTTGGTTCGGACCGTGTCTACCGGGTAACTGCTCCGGACGGTACACCGGAAGTTGAAGACACCGTGAACCTGTTCCTTCAGGTCCCAGAAGGCGTGCACCTGTTCGTCGATCTTCCCTTCTTCCAGGGGGTAGACATAGCGTCCAACGTTGCTGTCGATTTCCACCGGTTGCAGGTAGACCAGCCGGACTCGCGTTTTCTGCCCGGCCCTCACAGGGTTCACCAGGACATCGAAGGCGATATAGTCCCGCTTCTCGGCGACCGCCGAGTCCCGGCCCGCCTCTTTTTCCTTCCTGTAGATCTCCCGGGCTTTTTCCTTCTCCATGACCTCTCCGACCTGTTCATGGCCGTCGATCCAGAGGCTCAGCTCCGAGAGCGACGCATTTTTCGGAAGGGGAAAGGTGTACACCGCTTCCATGTCCTGGTCGGTCGGGTTGAAGAAGACCTGGTCCACCGTGGTGATGGCGAACCCGTTGTTGATGATCACATTGACGTCATGATTCCGTATCTCGATCGCCCCTTCCGGGCCGTCTATGGGTGTCAGGATGCCGGCGGCCAACGTGGCCGACGTGAACAGCAGGCTGATCGCCAGAACGCGTATCCAGAATTTCATGGTTACCTCCCGGCCGGAACGGTTGAGTGTCCGGCCGGAAACACTTGTCGCAAAAGGCATGCCTGGAGGAGCGGCGAAAAAAAAGATCCAGTTTGCGGATCTTTTACTTCTGTGGCCGATGCGGGATGCGCAGACCGGTTCGCGGTGGATGGAACAGGAGCGCAGGACGGTATCCATCGCAATGAGCGGTGTAGGTGGAAACGGACGGGAACGAACCCTTGCCCGCCTACCCGAACTACTGGAATCCTGACATGGGGGATTACACCCCGGACCGCCTGCTGCACCGATCCGTGACCCTGAACATCCAGGGAGAGAGCTACCGG
>CAZZIV010000135.1:0-8499 GCA_964654385.1 uncultured Acidobacteriota bacterium
GAACCACCCGTAGGGCGAGAAGGCCGCGTCGTACCAGGTCATCTCGTTGGTCTGGCCGACCTGCATGGTCCATTTGTTCCACACGTTCTCCGTGTGGCTCAGGTTTCGAGAGATGTAGGGCTCGGCGATGATGCGGGGCGATGAATCCTCCGCCGGCGCCCGTTCCTGGCACCGTTTCCGGAACAGGGTCCAGGAACTGACCGGGTTCCGCCATATCATCCCGACCCACCAGGGGAGGGCGGCGGAGAGGATCCTGTTCACCTGTATGGACCTGGAAGGGAAGGTCGTAGTGAGCAACACTCATTTCGACACTACCCGGGCGAACGTGGAGGCCCAGGGCGGCCGGCCGATCGATATCCCGGTGGCCGAGGCGCTGGATCCCCAGGACCGGTCCCCGTTCAAGGGGAACATCGATCTGGGCCGCCTGAAGGAACTCGTGGAAAACGACAGCGGCGTGGACGTGGCCTGCGTGATCCAGACCGTCACCAACAATTCCGGCGGCGGCCAGCCCGCATCCATGGAAAACCTCAAGGCGGCTTCGGAACTCTGCCGGAAGCACCGGGTGCCGTACTACCTGGACGCCTGCCGCTTCGCGGAAAACGCATGGTTCATCAAGCAGCGGGAGGAAGAGTACGCCGGCCGGACGGTGGAGTCGATCGCCCGAGAGATGTTCCGGCTGGCCGACGGCGCCACGTTCAGCGCCAAGAAAGACGGGATGGCGAACATCGGCGGCTTCCTGGCCGCCAACGACGATTCCCTGGCCCGCCACGAAGAGGAACTTCTGATCCTGACCGAAGGGTTCCCCACCTACGGAGGCCTGGCCGGGCGTGACCTGGAAGCGATCGCGGTCGGGCTGAGGGAAGTGGTGCAGGAGGATTACCTGGATTACCGGATCGCCTCCACCCGCTACCTGGGGGAAGGCCTGGTGAAGGCCGGCATTCCGATCGTCCAGCCTCCCGGCGGCCACGCCATCTACGTGGATGCCGGCTCCTTCCTGCCGGACATCCCGCCCCGGGAGTTCCCCGGCCACGCGGTCGCCTGCGCGTTCTACCTGGAAGGGGGCATCCGCGGATGCGAAATCGGAACACTCATGTTCGGAGGGGTCGACCCGAAGAGCGGGAAAGAACGGACCGCCCTGATGGAACTGTACCGGTTGGCGATTCCCAGGAGGATGTACACCCAGAGCCACATGGATTACGTGGTGGAGGTCGCAGCGGAGGTCGCGTCCAGGCAAGAATCCCTGAAAGGATTCCGGATTCTCGAGGAGCCTCCCCAACTCCGTCATTTCAGCGCCTGCATGGAGCCGCTGTAGAGCAACCGGTCCGCGCCGCCCTCCGTTTTTCTTCTCCGGGGATCGTTGTTCCATCCGGGGCAGTTGTGAAAGAATGCCCCATCCTTCCGGAGGGAAACTCTTGTTCTTGATCCTGGTCGGCGCCGGTGGAATTTCCAGGGACCTGGTTCGAAGGCTCGGCGAGCGCTGGTCGATCACCGTCATCGACAAGTCGCCCGATCTGCTTCGGCAGATCGCGAAGGAGCGGGAGCTGACCACGGTGGAGGGGGACGGGTCCAGCCGCCTGGTTCTGGAGGAGGCCGGGATCCGGGACGCCGCCGCCCTGGTGGCCGCCACCAACCGAGACGATGTCAACCTGGAAGTCTGCCGCCTGGCCCTGGAGGCCGGGGTGCAACGGCTGTCGGCGGTTTGCGTCGAGCCGGAGCGGCAGGGCGAGTACCGGGAGAGGAACCTGCCGCTGATCGTTCCCGATTGCCTGGCGGCGCGGCGGATCGACCTCCAACTGGAAACCCGGCGGATCGCGTCCATGGCCTTCGCCGATGGAAGGGCCGAAGCGATCGAATTCCTGGTGTCGGAGGATTCGCCGGTCCGGGGGAAAACCCTGGCGGAACTCCACTCCCACACCTGGATCCTGGGCGCCCTCCTCCGGGAAGGGGAATTGATCATTCCCCACGGAGCCACCCGGCTGGAAGCCGGGGACCGGGTCACGGTGGTCGGCGCCAGTTCCGATTTTTCGACCATCGTGAACACGTTCACGGCAGGGATGCGGCGGTTTCCCGAAAGCTTCGGGCAGCGGATCGCCGTGGCGGTGGAACGCCCGGAGGACCTGGAGGGCTATTTCAAGGAGGCGATTTACCTGGCCCGGAACAGCAAGGCCACGTCGGTGGTTCTGCTGCACCAGGATCCGAAGACGGTGGCGGACGAAGAGCGTTCAGCCGCCGCGGCCTCCCTCCTGGTTCAAGCGATCGAAGCATCGGAAGGCGCCCAGCTGAAGCCTCAACCGGTTCCCGGCCGTCCGGCTTCCTTCCTGGCCGGCCTGGCGAAAGAAGGGGGGATCGGTCTCCTCGTCGTGCCGGCTCCGGTGGAAAGGGGCCTGGCCGGGTGGTGGCGGGCGCGCCGGATCCTCCGGTTGCTTCGCCGGACCGGCAAACCGGTCCTGCTGGCTCGGGGGCGGTTCCCGTATGGAAGGATTCTCCTTCCTGTCCGGAAGACCACCGCAGGAACAACGGCGGCCCGGGCCGCCATCGACCTGGCCCGCTTTACCCAGGCGCCCCTGGTCGGGCTGGCCGTGGTGGATCCGGCCTTCCTGGCCGGTCCGGACGCCGAGGTGGAGGCCCGATACGCCTTGACCTGCCTGGAGGACGACGCGGCGATTCATGATGTGGTGGTAGAGGAGATCATTCTCCGGGGGAACCCGGTCCGGATCTTCCAGGACCGGTCGCTGGAGAACGACCTGGTGGTGCTTCCGGTCCACGAGAAATCCCGGCGTCTTGGGCCGCGCCTGGTGGTTGCGGGGATGCTGGCCCGGATGAACCAGGGGTCGATCCTGCTGGTCCCTGCGCAGGATCCGGATTGATGGACGATGCCCTCAGCATCATCCTGATCGCCCTGGCGGCGTTTGTGCTGCCGCTTCTCGCCGAGAGGATGCAGGTCCCCGCTATCGTCCTGGAACTGCTCTTCGGGATCCTGGTCGGTCCGTCCCTGCTGAACTGGATTCACGGCTCCCAGGTCATCGGTTTTCTGGCGGAACTCGGATTCTTCCTCCTGATGTTTCTCTCCGGGTTCGAGATCGACCTGCACCAGATGGAACGGCAGGGAAAGAAACAGATTCTGACCGGGCTCCTGGTGTTCGTGGCGACGCTCTGGTTCGCCGACCTGTCCTCAGGGCTCCTCGGGTACGGCCGGTTCATGACCCTGTTGCTGGCCACCACTTCGGTCGGACTGGTCGTGCCGACCCTGCGGGCGACCGGCCGCACCGCCGGGAGCCTGGGGCAGTTGATCCTGCTGTCCGCCCTGGCCGCCGATTTTCTCACCCTGGTCGCCGCCACGGTTTTTTCCATGGTGACCGAGTTCGGGTACGGATGGCACCTGTTGAACTTCCCGGTTCTGTTCCTGGTGATCGCCCTGATTCTCATGGCGATGCGGCGGTTCGCGTGGTGGTACCCGGAGAAGTTCGAACGGCTGTTCGCCCGGGACGATCCGGAGGAGATCGGGATCCGGGCTTGCCTCGCGCTGATGTTCGTGTTTGTCGGCCTTTCCTACCCGCTGAAAGTAGAGCCGATCCTGAGCGCGTTCCTGGCCGGGACGGTGTTCGCCATGGTGTTCCGCCACCGGGGACACCTGGAGGAAAAACTTTCCGGGTTTTCCTACGGCTTCCTGGTTCCGATCTTTTTCATCCATGTCGGTGTGGAGTTCGATCTGCATGTTCTCCTGGTGCCGAAGGTGCTTCTGGGAGCCGGGAAGCTGTTGCTGGCGGCGATTCTCGTAAAGGTGCTGGCCTCCCTTATCCTCCTCTTCCGGGGCCTTCCCCTGCGGCAGGTGATCGGGGCCGGGTTCCTGCTCTCCACCCGCATGAGCCTGGTGATCGCCATGGCGGAACTGGGAACACGGCTGAACCTGCTGAACCAGGCGCTGGAAGCCCAGGTGATCCTGCTGGCGGTGGTGACCGCGATCCTGGGACCGGTGATGTTCCGGGCGCTGGTCGGACGCAGGGAGGAACTCCCTTCAGTCGGATGAGTTGCCGGCCGGTTTCCGCTTTCGCCTCCGGCGTCTCCGCTTTCGGCGGGCGGGGGATCCGGTCTCGGTTTCAGGCTCGTTCTCCGGTTCGGAGTCCGGGGCCGGCGGCCCGGCCTGCTCCGCTTCTCCTTCGGGAACCGAGGGGAGGGCGGCGAAGAAATAGTTGTCGGACCAGGGAGACGGCATGTTCGGGGCCGGTTTTCCCGGCGGCTCTTTCCTGGATGTTTCCCCGCCCTTTCGTCTTTGCCGGGGCGGCCGCTTTCGCGTCCGCCGTCCCTGGGTTTCCTCCGGAGCCCGGCCGGATTCGGCGGGAGACGCTGCATGGCCGGCGGTATCCCAGAACCGGGCCGCCTCTTCGAATTCATTCCCCAGGATTTCTCCGAGCCGGTGGAGGATCCGGAGAGCGTCGGGGAAGCAGGGCCGGCGCGGAATCGCTTTCCGCGTCCCGGGCCGGGCCTTTTCGTGGGGAACCATGCGGAACAGGGTCATGATCAGGGTCCGGCAGAATTCCTGGTCCTTCCTCGCCACCCGGAGCCGGAGAGCCATCGGCCGGATCAGGTCGTCGACGATCTTCCGGATATCCGCCCCCCGGGGCCACCGGGCGGTTCCCTCGTGGCTCCATCCCAACTGCTCGAACAGCAGAGGAAGGGCGAGGAGAGTCAACACTTCTCCGTTTCCGGTGGGTGCCCCGTCCGCCACACGCCGGTCCACCGTTTCGAGGAGCCGGGTCAGCACTTCCCAGGCCCGGGGATCTTTCTCGTAGAGGGCGGCGAATTCGGGAAGAATCACCTGGAATACGCCGGTTTCCCGCAGCAGGTCGAACGATTTTCCGGCGGCGCCGCCCCGAAAGAACCGGTGGATCTCTTCGAGAACCCTGGGAGGGGCCGCCCGGGGAATCTCCGAAGCGTGGGACCGGATCGCCTGGAGGGTCTTCTCCTCGATGGTGAAATCCAGCCGGGCGGCGAACTTGATCGCCCGCAGGATCCGGATCGGATCTTCCCGGAACCGGACCTCCGGATCACCGATGGTCCGGATGAACTTTCTGCGAAGATCCCCCAGCCCGTCGGCATGGTCGATGATGTTTTCGTGGACCAGGTCGTAGAACAGCTGGTTGATGGTGAAATCCCGGCGAAGGGCGTCCTCCTCGGGTGTGCCGAAAACGTTGTCGTCGCGGATCAGGAGGTCCCTCGAGGGGGATTCCTCTCCGGCCGCCTCCGCTTCCTGTTTTCCGGAAACCGCCCGGAAGGTGGCGACCTCGATGATCTTCCGATCCTGGAAATAGATATGCGCCAGGCGGAAACGCCGGCCGATGATCCGGCAATTCCGGAACACCCGTTTCACCTGCCTCGGGGTGGCGGAAGTGCCGATATCGAAATCCTTCGGTTTCCGGTCCAGGAGAACATCCCGGACGCAACCGCCCACCAGGTAAGCGGTGTGGTCGTAACGGACCAGTCTTCGGATGATCTTGACGGCGTCCGGATCCAGGTCGTCTTCGGCGATCGGGGAGTGAATGACCTTGGGACCGTGGTGAACCGGGGGCCGGTCCGTCCCGGAGGAGTCCCGCTTCCGTCCCAAAATATTGAGGATTCGATTTAACATATCGTGGGCTGCGAGTATAACAAGGATCAATCTTTCCGGCCCGGGCGGGCTGAGCGTTTCCGAACGACCGTCGGCTGCTTGAAAATGGCGCCGAGGGGATCGATCTCCACCCGGCCGGTTTCAAAGGGCAGGGTATAGATGACCGACGTGGTCTTCCCGGTCAGCCGGATCCTTTGACGGTGCTCCTTGCCGGCGCCGTGAAAAACCACATCCAGGACCAGGGTGTAGGGCCGATCCGGCTGCTCGATCCGAAGGTCCGTCCGCCACCTTCCCCCCTGGATCGGGGTCGTCTGGAACGTCGCGTCCAGGCGGGGCAAGCCGGTCCGTCCGAACCACTCGGTGAACACTTCTTCCACCGGTTCGGGAGATCCGGCGGCGAACCGTGCTTTCAGCTCGTCCAGGGTCACGGGCTCCCGGTTCCAGGCGGCGAACAGGCCGGCCAGCACCTTCTGAAAATGCCGGGTCCCGGTGGTGGCCCGGACCCTTTCCCACGCGGCGGACCCTTTGCCTTTCAGAATCGCGGCCGGGCTGCCTCGGTCGGCCCGGGAGAGGGCGACGTCCCGGCTGGCGTAGATCCTCAGGTAGGCGTCCCTGGAACCGGCGATCTCCTTCGGCATCGGAAAGGATCGATCCCGGGCGTAAACGATCGCCTGCCAGGCGGCGAACCCTTCCATCCACGGTCCGTCCCCCGCGAGGAATTCACCGAACCACTGCCCGGCGAGGATGCTGCAGAGATCCTCCCGGCTGGAAAGGGGTGCATCGAGGGGGACCGCCATGAAGCCGCTCGCCTGCACCGGCCGGCGTACGGCCGGTGTCCGCACCAGGGAGAACAGGTCGAATGGATAGGGGCGGAGCGTGCCGGACAGCCAGGCCATCGGATCGGACAGGAGAGGGGCCAGTTCTTCTGCGCCGGGCCCTCCTGCCGGGGCGGCGACCTCCAAAGTCGTCCCGGGCAGGTCGGCCCGGCTTCGCTCCAGTCCCGGACCGGCCGCAAGTCCCAGGCTGCGTACCGGCTTCCGGGTGTGGAACCTTCGTGCGCCGGGCCCGGCGGGCCGGCCGGAAGCCAGGACGGTCCAGTCGTTCGGAGCCTGGACCTGCACGCTCCCTTCCGCCTGGACCGCGGGCAGCACCGGGTACCAGAGATCGTCCCCTCCGAGGACCGCGAAATCCGGCTGGATGAGGTCTTCTCCGTCCCGCCGCGGCCGGCCCTGGATGATGAAGGTCAGGGTCCTACGACCGCCGGCCAGCGCAGGCTTCACCACCACCTCCAGGTCCCCGCCGACCTGGTGGTGCTCGATGATCCCGGTGCCGACCCGGGAACGTTCGACCTGGAGTCCCCGGTTCAGCCGAAAATGGATGGCCGGGCCGCCGGAACCCTCCAGGGTGACCGCCACGGTTTCCGAGAGGATGCCTCGTTCCGGCTGCAGTTCCACCTGGATATCCAGGCCGGTGATGGTCAGGTCGCCGGCGTCGTTCCGTGCCTGGAGCGGACTGCCGCCAACGATCGTGAAGAGCGCCAGGCTGAAGAGAAGAGCGGCTTTAAGAGCGGTGTGAGTCAAATTGAATTTCCCAGGATCAAGAATAATAGACGTGGAAAAGGTACCGGAACCGGGGATCTCCGTCAAAGAGGTGTGCCGGTTTGTGTGCATTTCGTTTCATTTTCCCGGGAACAGGGTCAAGAATATGAAAAATAGTTGCTATTCTTTAAAAAACAATGTACAAGATCGATCAAGCCTGAAGTGGGGTTCAGGCGGAGCAAAAGCGGAGGGCGTTCCGGTGCTGGCCAAAGATGTTATGCAGACGGATGTCGTGACCGTTTTCGAGGATACCCCGATCGAGGATGTGCTGGATCTCCTGGTGCAGGAACATATTTCCGGCGTGCCTGTGGTAGACAGGGACGGTGTGCTGGTCGGCATGGTTTCCCAGGGAGACCTGTTTTTCGGCCGGATGACCCGTCCGGATCCGATCCTGGATCCAAAAAGCGAGAGGGCCGGGATCCGGGTCCGGGACATCATGACCTCTCCTCCGATCTGCGTTCACGAAGACGAGCCGATCACCGAAATGGCCGAGCGGATGTGCAATCTCCATGTTCACAGGCTGCCGGTGGTCCGGGGCGGTCGGCTCACCGGAATCGTTTCCTCCATCGATCTTTGTCGGCTGCTCTACGAGGACAGCCCAAGCCCCGGCCGCCTGTAGGGAGAGGTTCGGAATCCTCCTTCCGGCCTGAACGATCTCCACGGCTTGCGGACCGTGCGGTTCCGCGGCTACCCTGTCCCGCCGGGTCCACCCAAGGTGGAAGGGAGAATGTTGGTAGATCGCAGATAATTGCTTGTCAATCAAGTGTTTACGGAGAATTTTGGTGCATGGCACCGTTCAAGCTCAGAAAGGTCCGGTTCCAGGGAAGGGTGTCGATTCCATCAACATTCTCCCTTCCACCTTGGGGTCCACCGGTCTCTGCGAAGGGGGTTGCATCCTATGGACGAATCCGGCCTGATCGCCTTGCTGAATTCTCTTTCCACCGGTGAGCTGGACCGCCTGGCCGACAAGCTGACCGAGGCGGCGGAAGCGTGCGAGCGCCTGGGGCATCACTCGTTGGTGGAGCGGCTGGAGGCCGGCAAGAAAGCCCTGCAGGAGTGCGATCCGCGGGAATTTCGGAAGCAGGTGCAGACGGTGGTCGCCCGGCTCGGGCACCTGCGCTAGCCGGCGCGGCGGCGCTTCGGAGCCGTTCCCGGAGAGTTTGAACTTTCGTGAGCGCCGCTGCTTGACGCGGAGACCGTTCCCACGCACCCTGGATCCTATGGAAGCCGTACCCCCATTCTTTTTCCAGATCCTCATGGGCGTCGGGCTGGCGGCATCCGCCGGGTTGCGGGCGT
>CAZZIV010000136.1:0-8404 GCA_964654385.1 uncultured Acidobacteriota bacterium
GGCTGGCTGACGCGGCGGCTGCGGGCCGAAGGTGCCAGGCCGGCCGGCCTTGAATGCTCTGCAGCGCAGATTGCGGCGGCACGGATGCAAGACGCAGAACACGTGAACAACTATGTCGAAGGCGGGGCCCACGGTCTGTACCATGTCTCGAACGCCGGTGTGGCGAGTTGGTGGGATCTGGCACGCTGGAGCCTCGACTGCGCCGGTCTCTCCGACGTCGGCGTCGATCGCATTCAAACCGGAGACCTGGTGCTCGCGGCGCCTCGCCCGCTCTGGTCGGTGCTCGATTGTTCCAAGGCCGAAGCGTTCGGGCTTCGGCTCCGGAGCTGGCAGGACGCGGTTCGCGCCTATCTGGAATCGGACATTTCGCCTGCGGCCGGGCGAGGAGAGCAGTGATGCCGTCGAATGACCTGCACCGGATCCTGGTGACCGGAGTTCCTGGATTTTTCGCCGCGGGAAGAGCGCTCCTGGAGAGTGGGATCGGGGAGGAAGAAGCCCCCCGGTTCGCTTCGTTGATGCGAGCGCATAACCTGCCGGTTCCCCGGGTCGGCCCCGGCCGTGTCTTCGCGGAATCCGGACGGGTCACGGCGATGATCGATGTGAGCGACGGGCTCCTGGCCGACCTGGGCCACCTGTGCGAAGCCTCGGGGGTCGGGGCCGATATCCGGCTGCCGGCCATCGATCCGGACGGACCACTTCAGGCGGCAGGATCCTTCCTCGGCGTGAACCCGGTACGGTGGGTTGCCTCCGGAGGGGAGGATTACGAGCTTCTCCTGACCTGCGGCCAGGAATCGGTTCCGGCATTGATCGATGCGGTCCGGGAGAGGCACGCCCTGCCGCTGGCGGAGATCGGGGTCGTGGCCCCGGCCGGTTCGGGGATCCGGTGTGTGGATTTCAAGGGCGCCACCGTCGATCCTTCCGCAAGAGGATGGGATCATTTCGGAGAGAACGGTTCCTGACGTCACTTACGATTCCGTAAGCAGGAGGGCCGCCAGGAGAATGCCGGCCAAAACAACGCGGCGGGCATGGGCGGAGAGCAGGATCAAGCGAGGACTTCCCGGACTTTGGAGGTGAGAGCCTCTACGGTGAACGGTTTCTGGAGAAAGGCGATTCCTTTTTCCAGTACACCCCGGTGGGCGATGACGTTGTCGGTGTATCCGGACATGTACAGTACCTTCAGGCCGGGTCTCATTTCCTTCGCTTTCAGGAAAAGCTCCCGGCCGTTCATTTCCGGCATCACCACATCGGTAAGGAGCAGGTGAACCGGTTCGTCCCGGGAAGCCAGGATTTTCATGGCTTCCTTCCCGTTTTCCGCCGCCAGGAGGGTGTAGCCCCGGTGTTCCAGGATCGTGCGCGCGAGTTTGCGGACCTGCTCGTGATCTTCCACCACCAGAATGGTTTCCGTCCCCCGCGTTTCTTGGGCCGGCGGGTTCGCGCCTGTCTCCGGCCGGGGAACGTCTTCCGCCAGGGGAAGGTAGATCTTGAACGTCGATCCTTTGCCCGGTTCGCTGTAGACCGACGCGTGACCTCCGTGCTGCTTCGCGATCCCGTAGACCGTCGCCAGTCCCAGGCCGGTACCCTGTTCCCCCTTGGTGGAGAAAAACGGTTCGAACACCTGTCTTCGCGTTTCTTGGTCCATACCGCATCCGGTGTCGCTGACCGCCATCCTCACGAACCGCCCCGGCTCCACCTCCGGATGGTTCCTGGCGTATTCCTCGTCCAGATCGACCGCGGCCACCTCGATGGTGAGCCGGCCGCCTTTGGGCATGGCGTCGGCGGCGTTCACCGCCAGGTTCATGAGGACCTGCTCCATCTGCCCGGGATCCGCCAGGACGGTGTAGCTCTCGGCGCATGGGATGATGTCAAGTTCGATATCTTCCCGGATCGTGCGGCGCAACAGTTTTTCAAAACCGGTTACCACCTGGTTCAAGTCCACCAGATGATATTCCAGGGCCTGCTTGCGGCCGAACGCCAGGAGCTGTCGGACCAGGTTCCGGGCACGCATTCCGGCTCGCTGGATCTCCTCCATGGACTCCCGCCGAGGGTCTTCTTCCTTCATGTCATCCAGGAGGATCTCGCTGTACCCGAGGATCGGGAGGAGGAGGTTGTTCAGGTCGTGAGCTACGCCGCCTGCCAGCCGGCCGATCGACTCCAACTTCTGGGACAGGTGGTATTGCTCTTCCAGTTTGGATTTTTCCTTTCCGAGGCGGACCTGCTCGGTGATGTCCGAGTGGGTGCCGATCATGCGCAGCGGTTTCCCCTTGGTGTCCCGGGCGGCGATGATTCCCCTGGCGCGGATCCACATCCAATCGCCGTCCTTTTTCCGGAACCGGAAGGTGACGTCGTACCGGGAGGTTTCTCCGGCGAGATAGGAACGGACCGTCGGCTCCACTTCCTTGAAATCTTCCGGGTGCACCCGGCGGGCCCACTCTTCGAACCTGGATGGGAATTCGTTCGGTTCGTACCCGGCCATGGTGTAATACCGTCGATCGACATAGACCTCATCGGTGACCACGTTCCAGTCCCACACGCCGTCGTTGGCCACCGACATGGCCAGGTCACGGCGTTCTTCGTTTTCCCGGAGGGCTTCCTCCGCCCGGCGGCTCTTGGTGATGTCCAGGATGATCGCCAGAAAAGCCGGGGTATCCCCGGGGATGAACTGCAGGTGGACGTCCACCGGGTAGAGCGCTCCGTTCTTACGCCGGTGGTTCGTGGTAAAAGCGATGTTCTCCGCCGATCCTCTCCGAAGCGGCTCCAACATCTCCAGGAACCGTTCCCGGGTGAATTCAGGCTTCAGGTCCACGGGGGTCAGGTTCCGGAGTTCCTCCAGGGTGTATCCCAGGTTTTCGATCGCGCCGCGGTTGGCGTCCAGGAACCTCAGGGTTTCGGAGTGGAAAATGTAGATCTCGTCCAACGAGTTGTTGAGGACCTGGCTGAAGCGTGTCGCCTGTTCCTGCGCCGCTCTCTGTTCGGTGATGTCCACCCCGATGGACTGGTAGGCGATCGGGTCTCCGTTCGCGTTGAACCGGGCCCGGTTGCGCCAGCGATGCCAGCGGATCTCTCCACCCGGTCCGATCACCTTGTGTTCGTGTACCTGGTCGGGCGACTCCACGGTCATGGTGGCGATGTTGGCCAGGACCGTTTCGTGCTCTTCCTGGGGAATCAGCGAGAGAATGGTTTCGCCGGCCAGCTCGTCCTGAGTTTTTCCGAAATATTCGCAATACCTCCGGTTGGCGTAGGTAATCTCTCCTCCCGGGAGAAAACGGCAGATCAGCATCGGAGCTTCTTCGACGACCTGTCGATATCGTCCCGTGGCTTCCTGGAGGGACGACAGGGTTCGTTTCTGGGCTCGATGGTAACGGCGGAATAGGACGACGACGAAGAAGGCCATGCCGGCGCACAGAGCGATCAAGATCGCCTGCACGATCTGAAACCGGTCCAGGTCCCGGGCGACCTGGTCCTGGAGCAGGGTCGCCGCGTTCGCTTGGGAAGCGTACCGCCGGGTGATTTGAACGGCGGTGAACCATGTATATGCCAGGGCGCCGACGACCAGCAGGCCGAGACCGATGACCCAAAGTGTCAGGCTGCGCTGCCGGGTCAAATCATTCCACTCCAATCGGGACCTGAGCGATGATCGGCAGGAGACCGGATTCCCGCGATTCTTCCCGGCGAGTATAAAGGAACCCACTGTACATTTGAACCTGCAACCGGGACAATGACCGGGTGAGCGCGGTCGCAGATCATTACAATCATCCCTTCGGCCGGGGCCGGTCGGGCGAAAAGGTGAAAAGGAGAGCGAAAACGCTTGTCACCAGGGTCGTCCGGCCGGTTGCGCGCAATGGATGATGGAGCACCATTCAGGTTGAGACTGAAGAAAGTTCTTTTCCCGATCCTTCTCCTGGCCCTGTGCGCGGCGGCGTACGGCCCGGTCCGCCGCTCCGGCTTCATCCAGGATGATCACGGGGTGGTACAGCGCAACCCTGTGGTCCAGAGGGGGAATCTCCAGGAGATCTTCTCCACCGATTACTGGGCCGGGATGCGGGGTTCCGACCGGAACCTTTACCGGCCGGTCACCATCCTGAGCTTCGCCCTGGAGCGGGGCCGCGATGGTCGGGTGGACCCTCTCCATGCCCATGTCGTGAACGTGCTGCTGCACGCTTTTTGCGCCTGGATGCTCTTCTGCGTCGGAAGACGGGCGGAAGCATCCCGGGGCGCGGCGGCGGCGGCGGCCGTTCTCTTCGCGGTCCACCCGGTACACACGGCGGCGGTGGCGGGGCTGGTGGGAAGAGCGGAGATCCTGGCGTTGTTGTTCACGCTGGCCGCGATCGTCCTCCACCTTCGCGCCTGCCCTCTGGGGGAGAATCGGCCGCTGAAGGGCCGGTCGGCGATGGCGGCCGCCTGGGCGGCCGGCCTCATGGCGTTCCTGGCCCTCGGGTCCAAGGAAACCGGCGCCGCCGCCCCGGTGTTGATCCTGTGGATCGAGGCGGTCCGCCTGCGGAAACGTCCCGGGCCGTTCCCCGCCCAGGCGCGTGGCCGGCTGTCGTTCCTGGTTCCGTCACTCGCCGCGTTCGTCTCTTACCTGGCGCTCCGGAGCTCCGCCCTGGGGCAGGTGGTCTCCACCCAACAGGTCCCGTTGTCCGAAAACCCCTTGAGCGCCCTCGTGTTTCCGGAGCGGCTTCCCACATCGTTCGCCCTCCTGGCCCGGTATGGGCGGCTGCTGATTTTTCCGCACCCGTTGTCGGCGGACTATTCAGGGAACGTCATTCCGCTGGAGAAGTCGTTTTTCGCCCCTCTTCCCCTGGTCGGGCTCGGAATCCTGATCCTCCTGGCGATCCTGCTGCTTCGACCGCTCCCGGGCCGCCGGACAGGCCGGGCCGGGGAGGCGACGCCGCGGTCTTTGCCGGTCGCGGCGAGCCTGGGGTCGGCGATGTTCCTTTTCCCCTACGCTGTGGTCGGCAACATCGCGGTGATGATCGGCGTTCTCATGGCGGAAAGGCTGCTCTACGTTCCATCGGCCGGGTTCTGCCTGCTGGCGGCGATCGGCGGCGAACGTCTCCTCCAGCCGTTGCCGCGGAAGCGGACCCGCCGGGTGGCGGCGATCGGCTTGACGTCGATCCTGGCGGCGGCGGGAGCCTGGAAGACCTACACCGAAGCCGGGAACTGGAAGAACGAAGCGACCCTGTTCTCCGCCGTGCTGAAGGTCGCGCCGAACAGCCCGCGTGCGCTTTTCACCCTGGGTGCCATCCACCGCGGAAAGGGGGAGAACGAGAAAGCGATGGAGATGTTCCGGCGGGCCGTCGAGGCCTGGCCCATGTTCTCGGCCGCGTGGTTCGAACAGGGGCGGATCCTGGCGAAGCAGGGACGCCTCCAGGAAGCCTCGGCCGCCTTCGCCAAGGCGGTGGAGATCAACCCGTACAACCCGGACTACAAGCTGAACTACGCCATGGCCCTTTCCAGGTCCGGACGCCTTCAGGCCGCGGAAGCATCGCTCCAGGAGATCCTGGCAGGTCCTGCATTTCCCGGAAAGGGAGCCGCCGCCATGGAACTGGGGGATGTTCGGATGGGACTCGGGAACAGCCGGGGAGCGGTGGAAGCCTACGTTCTTGCTGCACAGCTCGGGAGAAAAGACGTCGCCGGCCGCCTGCGAAGAGCGCGGCGGGCGGCGGGACTGCCTGAAGGCCGCCCGATCGAAGCGCCCTAGCCGCCGCCGGCTCAGCCCGCGGAAACCTCGATGAGGGTGATGACGATGCCGATGATCGCGCCGCCGGCGATCGCCCCGGCGCACAAGGTTTCCTGGTTCTCCACCCAGAGCTTCCGGGCCCGGCTTCCTTCCTTCGGGCGGTAGATCCTCCCCAGGATCCAGAACAGGATCGCTCCCAGGCCCATGCTCAGGCTGGTGTGGAAACTGATCACGAATGCCAGGCCGAAACCGACCGCTGACAGGGGGAAGCGGTTCTGGGTGATCTTTTTCAGGATCTCGAACGCGATCCCGATCGCTCCGCCGAGATACACCGCGTAACGGGCGGTCGGGTGCAGGAAGGCGAGACCCTTGGTCAGCACTTCCGCCACCGCCCGCCATGCCTGGGTTCCGGGCATCGGCAGCTTGTCCGACATCAGGTTCGCCGGGTTGAAATCGATCATGAAATAGAAAACCGGGATCGCCACGAACGCCCCGGCGAAGATGCCCAGAACATGGCCGATCGCCTGGTGGCGGGGTTTGCCGCCGAGCATGTACCCCGGTTTGATGTCCATGAGCAGGTTGGAGGTGTTGCTCGCCACCTCGGCGGTGATCGCGGCGGTCATGACGTTGGTGGTGATCTTTCCCGGCGACAGAACGCTGAAGGTGGTCTGGGTCAGGTAACCGAGGGCGGAGGTCGGCGTGATGGAGGTCAGGCCGGCGGATGTGGCGCCGATAGTGGCGAAGATGAACACCAGGGGCACGGCGATCGCTCCGAGCCAGACCCGGATACCGAAGAATCTCCAGGCCATCCAGACGATGAACGCCCCGATCAGCGGGATGCCGACGGCGGACCAGGCTCCTGGAAGTTCGATATGGGCCACCGGATCGACCTTCCGCTCCTTTCCGCCGAACAGTCCCCGAAACGCCTGGACGAATACCTGGGGCCGCGCGAAAAAGCCGAACAGGGACGAGGTAGTCATCATCGCCACGCCTCCCCACATCCCCCAGGTCAGGATCGCCCGGAACCCGGTGCCATGGATGATCCCCTGCTCCATGGCCCAGGGGGCCAGGATCGCGTAATTGAGAACGGCGCCCAGCAGAAGGGACATCCCGGCCCGAATCCCCATCAGGCCGCCGGTGGCCAGCATCACGATGGACGAATCCAGGTTGATGGTCAGGTCCGAGAGAGGGACGCCGCGGATCTGCGGCGTGAAGTACCGGTAGAGGAGATCGGACCAGTAGGCCGGGAGCCGCAGCCGTTCCAGGTGAAGCAGGCTCATCACTCTTTCGCTGCGCATCAGTTCGATCAGGGCCGACAATCCGGCCGCCAGGGAAAGGATCTTCGCCTTGAACAACCCTTCCCGGGCGTCTTCGCCGTGCAGCGCTTCCATCACAACGCCACAGGCCCGCCCCTCCGGGAAAGGGTACTGTTCGTCATTGATGAACCGGCGTTTCAAAGGAAAGGCGAACAGCACGCCCAGCAGGGAAAGGCTGATCATCCAGGCGATGGTGACGCCGATCGGGATCAGCTTTCCGGTGATGATCATGTAAGCGGAAATCGACGTCACCAGCGGCCCGGTCATGTAGCCGGCGGCAGTGGCGATGCTCTGCATGGCGTTGTTTTCCAGGATGCTGATTTCCGAGCCGATGCCGAGCCTGGAGATCACTTTGAACGCCGCGAACGCCAGGATGACCGAGGTGATCCCGACCCCCAGGGTCCAGCCGGTCTGGATGCCGATGTACAGGTTGGTCAGGCTGAGCACGCTGCCCAGCATCATGCCGGTCAGGGCCGAGCGCAGGGTGAGCTGAGGCATGTCCCCTTTCCAGACGTTGGCCAGCCACCAGTGGTCTTTCTGCTCCGCCGTCATGGCGCGGACCTGCTCTTCGCTCAGTTGTGGAATCGCCATCGGGTGGGGCCTCGATTCGGAATGTCAGGGGATCAGGACGCTGGAACCGGTGGTCCGCCGCCCTTCCAGGTCCCGGTGGGCCCGGGCCGTTTCGCTCAAAGGATAAGTTTGACCGATCTCGACCTTCAGCACGCCCGAGGAAACCAGGGAAAACAGCTCGTCGGCGGCGGAAAGGAGGTCGTTCCGATCGGCGATATAGGTGAAAAGCGTCGGGCGGGTCAGGTAGAGAGAACCTTTTTTCGCGAGGATCCCCGGGTCGAAAGGAGGAACCGGTCCGGAAGACTGGCCGAAGCTGACCATCAGGCCCAGGCGGGAGAGGCAGTCCAGGGAATCGTAGAAGCTGTCCTTCCCGACCGAATCGTACACCACCGGCACTCCCGCCCCGCCTGTGATCTCCCGGACCTTCTCGACAAAGCTTTCCCGGGTCGTCACCACCGGGTGGGCGCACCCGCGATTCGCCGCCAGCTCCGCCTTCCGATCGGAACCGACGGTTCCGATGATCTCGGCCCCCAGGTGAGCGGCCCACTGGCAGGCGATCAGGCCGACACCGCCGGCGGCGGCGTGGAGCAGGATCGTATCCCCGGGTTGCACCTTGTAACACCGGCGGAGAAGGTAGTGGGCGGTCAACCCTTTCAGTAGAACCGCCGCCGCCTGCCGGTCGTCCACTCCGTCGGGAATCGGCACCAGCGCGGCGGCGGGAATCGTGCGCTCTTCGCAGTAGGATACCGGGTGGAGGGGGGAGGCGACCCGGTCTGCTTCCTGGAAGCCGTCGACCCCCTCAGCGACCGCGCGCACCACACCTGCCGACTCCTATCCC
>CAZZIV010000137.1:0-8403 GCA_964654385.1 uncultured Acidobacteriota bacterium
TTCAAACTCTGTATACGGAAGCCCAGAACAGAATACCGAGCTGGGGGATCGTTCACTATGGGGGAAATGCGGGGGAGTCCCTTGCACCACCTCACACATATGACCTCGGAAAATACCTCCCGGAAGATGAATGTGAAGCCGTACCTGGAGCGGTTCGGCATGGTTCAATGATTCTGAAGTGACCCGCTCCAAAACAGGCCCACTCATTCCTGGAATCGTTTCCTAAACTACCGCCGGCAGGAGGGGCAGAATGAAGCGGAGTCAAAGCAGCGGAGATGTCATCCGTTCAACGCCGCCGATGGGTCTTCCCCCTCCAGGATCGCCACCGCACACCTGTGGGCGTCCGCAGGGGTGATGATCTCCATCAGGGACGACCCCAGCCGGGTCCGCTTCCTGCCGGACCAGCGCCGGGCTGCCGGGCAGTGCACCTCCAGGGCCCAACCGTTTCGGCCGTACGGTCCCCGGCGGTCCACACCGGCAGGACGCCAGGGAGGATGAAAGGTCAGGGTCGGAACCCCCAGGGCGGCCGCCAGGTGGGCCGAGCCGCTGCCGTTCCCAATCACGATCGAAGCGGTGCGAAAGAGAGCGGCACGAGATTCCAAGTTTCCGTGGAACCGGGGCAGCCGTTGCAGCAGAAGAGGCTCCTCTTCCAGCGCCTCCAGGAAACTGCGGCTCTCCGTGTCCAGCGAGAAAACCACCCGCCTTCCCTCCGCCTCCATCAAGGTCGCCAACCGGATGAAATGCACCGCCGGCCAGGCCGGTTGGTGCCTTCCCTCTCCAGGATGGATCACCACGGTTCGGTCCGGGAGTTTCCGAAGGTTCAACCAGTTCCTCACACCTTCCATCGCCGGTGCCGGCACCTGGATTCCGAAGCGAACGGAACCGGCGGAAGCGCCTGCGCGGTGGGCGAAGGAAAGGGCGTAATCCACTTCATGGAGATCGCCGCCCCGACTTCGTTCGTCCACCTCCCGGGTGAACCTGGAAGAGAAAAGACGGAACCCGGTGCCGATCCGGTGAGGAACCTTTAATCGCCAACCGACGGCGGCGGCCTTGGAGCCGCGGGAGAGCGAGACCATCAGATCGGGCGCGAAGGCGCGGATCGCCGCCTCCAGCTCCTGGATCCCCGGCTCTCCGGTCAGGACCTCCTGGATCACCGGCGTCATCCGGGCCAGCGAGACCAGCTTCCTGCGAACCAGAACCCCGAGCCACGCTTCGGGATAGGCCTCCCGGAGGGCATGAATCGCCGGAAGCGAGAAGACAAGGTCGTCCAAATCCCCGTTTTGCACTACGGCGATCCTCCGGATCCCCGGGATCCGCTCTCCGGGAACTCTTACCTCCTGTTCCCTGATCGTGACCTGCCTGACGACAGGTTCGGCGTCCTTCAATCTTCTTTCCTTCCCAGCGGCGGATCACCGCGTTCGTTCGATTATCCATGATCCCGGAGGCGACGCAACGTAGAATGACTCCATGGAAACAATATTGGCCCTCTTCGATGTGGACGGCACCCTGGTGGATACCGCCGGCGCAGGCCGGTTCGCTCTCCGGTCCGCTTTTCTGCAAACCTTTCACGAGGACGTCCTAACCCGGGCCGAGACCCGGGGAACGGTCCGTTTCGCCGGGATGACCGACCTCGCGATCATCCAGGCGCTGGCCTGGGCCGGCGGGATCGAGCCGGCCCGACTGGAGGAGGAAAAGAGCCGGTTAATCATCAACTTCTTCCGCCACCTGGAAACGGAGATGGTCCGCCTGGACGGCCAGGCGCAGGCGCTCCCCGGCGTCCATGCCCTCCTGGAGCGGCTGGAACAGGTGGAACAGGTACGGACCGGCCTGGTCACCGGTAACCTGGAGTCCGGCGCCAGGATCAAGCTGCAACCGTTCGGCCTGAACCGGTTCTTCCCGGCCGGCGGATTCGGATCGGACCACATCGACCGGAAGGAAGTCGCCCGGATCGGCATGGAAAAGATGTGCGGGTTCTACGACCTGTCGGTTCGTCCGGAACAGGTGGTGATCATCGGGGACACCGAGAAGGACGTGGAGTGCGCCCGGGCCAATGGATACCGGGCGGTGGCCGTCCAATTTCGCTGGGTATCGAAGAAACGCCTGCTGGAATCGAAGCCGGATTTCTACCTGGAGGATCTGACCGACATTCCCGCCTTCCTGGAGGCACTGGGGATCGAGACGAAGCGAGCGGCAGGAGACCGGCCTTCAGTCGGAACACCGGAATAGCAGGTACCCTTCGCCGGCCTGCTCCTCGCACGCGGCGAGAGCCGGAGGCAGTTCCGCCTCCAGCGCCGCCCAGCGGTCCGGGGCCAGAATCACCACGAACCGTTCCGGGGATTCGGCCTGGAGATCGGCCAGCGCCGTTTCGAGAGCCGCAGGCGGAGAGAAAAACGGGTACGGCCGGTTCCAGCCTCGAACCCAGGTCAGGTTCCTGTAGCCGTAGACCGGGAGCGCGTTCTTCTTCTGGTCCACCACCAGGATCGGGGTGTCCGGAGAGACCCCTCCTTCCTGGAGACGGGCCGCGAAACTCCGGGTGTCATGATCGCTGGCCCACAGGGCACCCGCCCCTTTCAAGCCGATGAGGGCGAGGCTCCAGATCAGGCAGAACGCCAGGATTCGCCCGACGCGGACCGCCGGGCCGCTCCACCGTACGGTCCCTGCACCGAGCAGTACCAGCGGAGGCAACAGGGGAAGGGCGTACAGCGGCAACCTGGAGCTGGATACCATCAGGACCACCAGCGGCAGAAGGATCCAGAGCATCAGCAACCGGACCGCGACGAGGTTTTCCTGGGAAAGCCGTTTCCATGTGGCGATCCCCCGGCGGATCCGGAACAGGGCGGGAGCGGACCAGGGAAGGAACCCGACCAGCAGCATCGGCACATAGACCCGAAGCGAGCCGAACGTCCCTGCGTTCCGCTGGTAATTGCCCGCCATGAGACGACCGACCACCTGGTTGTCCAGCAGGTAGGCTCCGGCGCCGGGAATTTTCATGCAGACCGGCACATACCACGCTGCGCCGAGGATCAAGGCGATCCCCGCCGACAGGATCACCGGCCATCGCAGCGCGGCCCGGAATCCGCGTGTCCAGACCAGGTGAATCGCCAACGGTGCCGCGAACAGACAGAGAGCCGGCCCCTTGGCCAGCAGACCGAACCCCGCCGCGACGCCTGCCAGAAGCCAGCCGGCCACCGGCCACCGCTGGCCTTCCCCAAAAACCGCGAGCCAGTACGCGCCGTACATCGCGGTGACGCAGAAGGTGAGCGCCGTATCCGGGGTCAGGACATTGGCGGCCACGAACGGCGCCAGGGTGAACGCGTACATGATCGCAACCGCAGGACCGATCGGCCGTTTCCAGATCGATTGGGCCAGGCGGCCGGTGATCAGGGCGGTAGCGCCGAACCAGACCGCGTTGGCCAGCCGCAGGCCCCACCCGGTCAGGCTGAACAGCTTCGCGCCCAGGACCATTCCCCAGTACAACAGGGGTGGCTTATCCAGGAAATAGTCTCCGTTCAGCCGGGGCGCCCACCAGTTCCCGGTACGGAACATCCCCGCCGCCACATTGGAGTAGAACCCTTCGTCCGGCTCCCAGAGACCCCTGGACCCCTGGAAGACCAGGGCCAGGAAAAATACGGCGAGCCCGGCGATCCACCAGGATGGTACGGCGGTCTTCTGATTCCTCGCGTCCATTCCAGGAAACATTACTCCAACCCTTCCCCAGGATCCAACTCGACCCGGGGCGGATCGGCGAGCAGGGATCGGCCGACGGAAAAGGGGTCAGATCTGTTTTTCAAAAATAGATCTGACCCCTTTTTTTCAGGAATCGTAGTACAGGAAGAACTCGTGTGGGTGGGGCCGGAGCTTCAGCGGCTCCACCTCGTTCTCGATCTTGTACTTGATCCAGGTATCGATGACATCCTTGGTGAACACATCGCCACGGAGAAGGAATTCATGGTCCTCCGCCAGGCTTACCAGCACCTTCTCCAGCCGGTCCGGGGTCTGTGGGACATCCACCAGCTCCTCGGCGGACATTTCGTAGATATCCCGGTCCAGCGGCTCGCCGGGATCGATCTTGTTCTTGATGCCGTCCACCATCGCCATCAGGAGGGCGGAGAACGCCAGGTAACCGTTGCAGGTCGGATCCGGGCAGCGGAACTCCAACCGCTTCGCCTTCGGGTTGTCCGAGTACATCGGAATCCGAATCGCCGCCGACCGGTTCCGGGCCGACATCGCCAGGTTCACCGGCGCCTCGAAACCGGGCACCAGCCGCCGGTACGAGTTGCTGGTCGGCGCGCAGAACGCCAGGACCGAGGGAGCGTGCTTCAGGATGCCGCCGATGGCGTGGATCGCCATCGGACTCAGGCCGGCGTATTTCCTGCCGGCGAACAGCGGCTTGCCCGCCTTCCACAGGGAAAGATGGATATGCATGCCGCTGCCGTTGTCGTCGAAGATCGGTTTGGGCATGAAGGTGGCGCTTTTGCCGTGCCGCTTGGCCACGTTCCGGATGATGTACTTGAACCACATGAACTGGTCGGCCATCTTCAAGAGCGGCTCGAATTTCATGTCGATTTCGGCCTGCCCGGCGGTGCCGACTTCATGGTGGTGGGCCTCCACGGTGATCCCGACCTTCTGCATCTCCCTGGTCATCGCCCCCCGGAGATCGTGATAGGTGTCGGTCGGACTGACAGGGAAATAGCCGCCCTTGTAACTCGGCTTGTACCCCAGGTTCGGCTCCTCGAAGCGGGCGGTATTCCAAGCTCCCTCCACCGAATCGATCTGGTAGAACCCCCGGTGCTGGGTCTGCTCGTAGCGGACCTCGTCGAAGATGAAAAATTCCGGCTCCGGACCGACGTAGCAGGTGTCGGCCAGGCGGATCTTCCTGATGAACTTCCCCGCTTTTTGGGCGATGAACCTTGGATCCCGGCTGTATGGCTTCCGGGTGATCGGATCGAACACGTCGGCGATCACGCTGATCGTCGGCTCGGCGAAGAACGGGTCGATCGCCGCGGTGTCCGGGTCGGGAATCGCCAGCATGTCGGACACGTTGATCGCCTGCCAGCCCCGGATCGACGAACCATCGAAACCGACGCCGTTCTTGAACGTGCTCGCGTCCCAGGTGTCGATCGGGAAGCTGCAGTGCTGCCAGGTTCCCAGGAAATCGGTGAACTTCAGGTCCACCATTTCCGCCTTGTGCTTTTTGGCCAGTGCGAAGAATTCACGCGGGGTCATCTATTGGTCTCCTTTGAAGAAAAAATCGGTATCAAGCCGGGACGGCCGGATGACCGGCCCAAGGCCCAGGGTTGGAAAGACGGCCGGAGAACGGGGTCGGATGCAAGGTCATGTCAACCCTCCCAGGGTGCGCGCCTTCCGGACCACCCGGTCGAACATCGGGCGGGTGAGGCGGCCGGTCTGGGTGTTCTGCTGACTGGGATGGTAGCTGCCGATCACAGGGAGCGAAGGCCTGCCTGGAACCAGTACGAGAGGCTCCACAACGCCGTGGCCGAATTTCGGCTTCGGTTTCGGAACGGCGCCCGGCGCCACGCGGACCGCCCGGGCCAGGACCGTATCCCAGGCGATCTTTCCCAGGGCGACCACCACCTTCAACCTGTTCATCAGGGCGAATTCCCGGTCCAGGAACGGCGCGCAGGCGGCAAGCTCCTCCCGGGTCGGCCTGTTGGCCGGCGGCGCGCAACGGGCAGCCGCTGTAATCCGGACGCCTCGTACTTTCAGACCGTCGGACCGGGAGATCGATTCGGGCCGGTTGGCCAACCCCACCCTGTGGAGCGCGGAGAAGAGCCAGTCGCCGGAACGGTCCCCGGTGAACATCCGGCCGGTCCGGTTGGCGCCGTGAGCCGCCGGAGCCAGGCCGACCATCAGGATCACCCCTCCGGAATCGCCGAAGGAAGGGAGCGGTTTTCCCCAGTACTCCTGGTCCCGGAACATCCGCCGTCGGACCCGGGCCGTCTCCAGGCAATGCCGGCGCAGCCGGGGGCACCGTTCGCACCGGACGATCTCCTTCTCCAGCTTCCGCCAGCCGTCCCGCGCCATCGGATCAATACCTTCCCAGGAACTGTTCCAGTTCCCATGTATGCACGGTGGAGGTGTATTCCTGCCATGCCGCCGTCTGCGCTTCCACGATCTGTCCCAGGATCGAACTTCCCAGGGCGTCGCAGATCACCCGGTCTTTTTTGAGCGCCTTCACCGCCTGCCGCAGGTCGCCGGGAAGCTCGATAATTTTCAGCCGGCGGCGCTCCCGGTGGGAGAGCTTGAAGACATCCTTGTTCACCGGCTCGCCAGGGTCCAGTCCGTTCCGGATTCCGTCCAAGCCGGCGGCAAGCATCACCGCCAGGGCCAGGTACGGATTGCAGGACGGATCGGGCATCCGCAACTCCACACGGGTGCCCTCTCCCCGCCTGGCAGGCACCCGCGCCAGCGGGGAAACGTTTTTCTCCGACCAGACGATATTGGTCGGCGCCTCGAAGCCGGGGACCAGCCGCTTGTAGGAATTCACCAGCGGGTTGGTCACGGCGCACATGCCCCGGGCATGGGTCAGAAGCCCGGCAATATAGCAGCGGGCCAGATCCGAAAGCTGCAGGGGGGCGTCTTCCGAATGGAACGCATTGGCCTCTTCCCGGAAGAGGGACTGATGCAGGTGAAGCCCCGACCCGTTCTCGGTGGTGATCGGCTTGGGCATGAAGGTGGCGTGCAGCCCGTACTCCCCGGCGATTCTCCGGGCCGCCAGGCGGAAGGTGGCGATGGTGTCGGCGGCGGCGACCGCGCCGGCATGCTGAAAATCGATTTCGTGCTGGCCCCGGGCCACCTCGTGGTGGGCCGCCTCCACCGGGTAACCGATCTCTTCCAGGGCGTTCACGATCCTTCCCCGGCATTCTTCTCCCCGGTCCATCGGCGTGAGATCGAAGTACGCGCCGGTGTCGTGGGTCCGGGTGGACGGCTTCCCGTCCGCTTTCCTTTCGAAGAGAAAGAATTCGACCTCCGGACCGAACACCGGGGTCAGGCCCAGTTCCCCGGCGCGGGCCACCGCCTGCTTCAGGAGGGTCCGGGGGCATCCCTCGAACGGAGAGCCGTCGGGAAAGGTGATGTCACAGATCACACGGGCGATTCTCCCCCGGCCGTCGGACCAGGGAAGAACCCGGAACGAGTCGAGATCGGGACGGAGAAGCATGTCCGACTCCTCGATTCGAATGAACCCCTCGATCGCCGACCCGTCGAACAGGATCTCCCCTCGGAGCGCCTTTTCGAACTGCCGGGCCGGAACCTCCACGTTTTTGTTGGAACCCAACACGTCGGTGAACTGGAGACGCAGGAAACGGACGTCTTCTTCCGCGCAGCGCTCCAGGACAGCGCTTACATCCATCGAATTGGAGCCGTCTTCTTTCACCTGGGTTTCCTTCGTTCGACCCGGCGGGGAAGGTACACCGAGATCTCTTTCAAGTCAACATATGAACCCAGTATTTCGCAATTTTTGCATAATATAATAGTCAATTATTCATTTTTAAATTGTATTTTGCATATTGATATCGATAAATTGCAATTTTAGCATTTTTTATTCAAACCCAATTCGCGCCTCGGCCTGAATTCATGGTCCGGGCCGGGTCGTCCCCAGGTGGAAGGGAGAATGTGGAAAGAGGTGGAAACGGGGTCAATAGCCCAGAACGGTAACCCGGCCGCCGGAAAGCACGACGATTTCGTCCCGGCCGTCCTGGTCCAGGTCCAGCGCGAGGAGATCCCGGATGCCGGGCCAGGCAATCCGCGTGAGCCACCGGCCTTCTTTCTCCCCTGTGACCAGGAGCGCGCCGTCCCGGGTGGCCAGGGCGATCCCCCGCCCGACCGGTCCGCCGAACTCTCCCACGGTGATCGCCGCCGCCGCTTCGGAACCGATGCCGGCCCCTTTACCGTCGGCAACCAGGAGCCATGCACCCGCAAGCGGGCGGGAACTGCCGGTGGAACGCCCCTCGCCGTCGAACCGGTAGAGACGCCTTCCTGGGTCCAGGAGCACCAAGGACCCGTCCCGTTCGGAACGAACCACTCCCAGGGCACCTCCGAGGTTCGCGCTGAGAAGGGAGCCGCCCGGATCGAACTGGGAAAGATGCTCCGCGGTTCCCACCAGGATCGACCCGGCCTCGCCCTTTCCGCCGGGGACCGGAGCAAGAGAAAGAACACCTTCCGGAGCCTCCCAGTTGGCGGCTGCCCGGGTGGCCAGGGCGACGATTCCGACTCTACGCGATCCCCGCCCGTAACCGATCACCTCCGACACGACGGCAGCCGACCGCATACAGAACCGACGGGTCGAAGTCAGCGTTCGAGTCAGGCGTCGAGCTCCGGCGGCGTCACTGCGCCGACCGGCAGCAGCCGCCTCCACGGAGACAACCTCTCGGACCCCTACGC
>CAZZIV010000138.1:0-8350 GCA_964654385.1 uncultured Acidobacteriota bacterium
TCTCCTATGGTGAAAAAGAAGCAGACCGCCCCTGTGGCCGGAACCGAGTACCTGGATCCGGCGGAGCAGAAAGCCCTGGCCGATCGCCTGGCCCGCCTGGAAGGGCATGTTCGAGCCATCCGGCAGATGGTGGTGGACCGGCGCTGCGCCGACGAGATCCTCCTTCAGGTCGCGGCGGTGAAGGCGGCGATGAACCGTTTCGCAGCGTTGATGGTCCAGCAGGAGATGACCGACTGCGTCCAATCCTGCATGCCCGGGGAAGACGATGAACGGCTGGAAAAGGTCCTGAAGGTGGTCGGAACCCTTCTGAAACAGACGTGAAAAAATTTTCTCTTACCCTATAACCCCCACGGGGGGACAGGGATACGTCGAAAGGATCACAATGGAGCGGACTTCCCAAAACGGCTTTTTGAACCTGGGCACAATCCTGGCGGCGGTTGCCGCTTCGATGTGCTGCATTCTGCCGGTGGCGGTCGCCGTGCTCGGGGTCGGCTCCGCCGCCCTGGGGGCGAAGCTGGAGCCGTATCGTCCTTGGATGATGCTCCTGAGCTTCGGTTTTCTCGCCTTTGCGTTCTATAGGGAATACCGGCCACGGGAATGCGCCCCTGGGGACTCTTGCGCGGTTCCGGCCAACCGGCGGAGGCAGAGAATCTTTTTATGGGTCGTGGCGATCGCGGCGCTGATCCTGATGGCGTTTCCGTATTACGCCGAGTACTTGGTTTGAGCCTGCCGGCGATCCTTCCTGGATGCCGGCTGAAGTGAAAGAAAGGACGACGGGATGAATCGGACTTTGAAAAAGGCAGTGTGGGTTCTGGCGGTTTTCGCTCTTCTGGGAGCGGTGGCTCTGGCCGGCGCCGAAAAGAGTACGAAGAAGGACGGACAGGTCACCCGGGAGTACGCCGTCATCGGGATGACCTGTGGCGGTTGCGCCGCCGCCGTGAAAATGACGCTGAAGCGGCTGGAAGGTGTTTCGGCGGCGAAAGTTTCTTACGAAGACGGAAACGCCGTCGTCACCTTCGATCCGGGCCGGACCGGCGACGAGAAGATCATCCAGGCGGTGGAAAAACTAGGATACAAAGCGAAGCTGCAAAAGAACCCGAAAAAGAATCCGAAAAAGGATTCCGATGCTTGATGAATCGGAGGCTTCCATGTCCGATTGTTGCCGCGTAACCTCCAACATCGAACCACCGCTCTGTCCGGAATGCGGCCACGCCACGAAACCAGTACAGACGACCACGGTGAAGAGCCTGGTCCGCCCGGAAGCTCTTCGCGATGTGGGGGAGGAACCGTGGTTCTTTTGCGGGAGCCCGGATTGTTCCACGGTGTATGTAACCGGGTCCGGGACGGCTCGCCTGGAAAAGCGGGAGATCACCGTCCGGGTCGGCGTCAAGGAAACCGAGGATCCGATTCCGGTTTGCTACTGCTTCGGATTCGATCGAGCGGCGATCGAAGCGGACATCCGCAGAACCGGAGAAACGGAAATCCGGAAGGAGATCACCGCCCGTGTGAAAGCGGGGGAGTGCCGTTGCGAAACCATGAATCCGTCGGGGAGATGCTGCCTGGGCGATGTAGGGCGGGCGATCGCGCAGGCGAAAAAGCGGTACGGCGCGGAGCTGAAAGAAACGACGTAAGGACGACATCCTCATGGTACGATGCGGGTCGGCCAGGAGGACGACCTGTTGAAAGATGAAACCGGCGTACTGTATATCGTTTGGGGCGACGGCGTCGACGGCCTGCTGAAGCGCTCCATCGCCTCTCTTAAGCACTTTCACCCGGAACTGCCGGTCCATGTAGAGAAACTCCCGGACGGGAGCGGCCTCCTGGACAAGGCGTCGATGATGGACCTTTCCCCTTTCCGGGAAACGGTATTCCTGGACGCCGATACGGTGGTGATGGGACGGCTCGATTTCGCCGTCGAGCGGGCGCGAAGGGTCGGCCTGGCCTGCTCGATCTGCGAGTGCCCGTGGGCCCGGCGGTACGGCGGTATCCAGGGGGAGATGATCGAATACAACACCGGCGTTTTGTTCTTCACGGAAAAAGCGAAACCGGTGTTCGGCCGATGGGCGGAATGCGCCGCAGGGATCGATTCCTCCATCCGGTTCCTGCGGAACGGCGAGACGGTCGTCATGCCGTCCAACGACCAGGCCGGTTTCGCCCAAGCGGTGCACGACACCGGGTTCGTTCCGCTGGTGTTGCCCGGGAATTGGAATTTCCGGGCCGAGTGGATGAAGTCTTTCTTCGGCCCGATCAAGGTCTGGCACGATTACCGGCCGGTGCCGGACGCCCTCATCGAATGGAACGCCCGGCAGTCGGCCGAGGACGCGGTGGTGGATTACACCGAGATCGGCTGATCTTTCTTCGGCCCGTGAAGCAGTCCCTCCCGGAGACGATCCACGATCAGGTCCACTTCTTCACTTGTGATCCGGAGATGAGGGGTGAACCGGAGAGAAGCCTCGCCGCCGTGAATCACGCCGATACCCCGGGTGCGGAGGTATTCCTCCATGCTGCCGGCGCCGGAACACTTGTAACGGTCCGACAGTTCGCAACTGAACAGCAGGCCGGTTCCCTGCACCTTGGTGATCGATCCGCCCAACTCCTCCTTCAGCGCGTTGAGCTTCTCCAGGAACTCGACGCCTTTGCTCCGGATATTCTCGCGCAGGTCGCCGGTGATCTGCTCGAGAACCCGGACCGCCACATCCATCGCCCTGGGATTGGAGGTCATGGTGTTGCCGTATACCCCCGTCCGGAAAAGCTCCGCGGTTTTGCCGCTCATTGCCAGGACGGATAGCGGGTACTGGCCGGCGTTCAGGGCCTTGGAATAGGTTTCCATGTCCGGCGGATCCGAATGTTCGAACCCTGGGTAATCGACCACCGAAAGAGATCCGTGGGTCCGCAGACCGGCCTGGATCGAATCCACCAGCAGGAGCGAACCGTGCTCCCGGGTGAGTTTCCGGGCCAGGTCGTAGAATTCCGGGGTGATCGCCATGCCGGGATCGCCCTCGCCCATGACCGGTTCCACGAAGAACGCTTCCAGGAATTCTCCGGCCGCATCGATCTTTTCGAAGGTTGCCCGGAGCGCTTCGAGATCGTTGGGCGGAACCGTGTACAGAATCTCCCGGTCCCGGAAGGAGGCCAGGTGATTGTTGTAGGTGTCCATGGTGGAATGACTGAACTGCGCGGGCCGGTCGGTTCGCCCGTGGAAAGCGCCTTCGAGGGCCATGATCCGGATCGGTTTCCCCGCGTGCCGCCCCTGGGGATCGGTGAGGAGCTTGGCGTTGATGTCGGAGATCCTGGCGGCGACGGTCACCGCCTCCGACCCGCTGTTCAGGCAGAGGAACCGGGGGAATGGGCAACCGCCCGGGAGGGAATGGCCGATCTCCCGGGTAAGCGCCTCGGTCAGCCGATACTGGGAGAAGCTGGGGGTCATGACGTTCGCCATGACATGGGGGCGGCACATCGCCTCCAGGATCGGGTCCGGCGCGTGGCCCAGGCCGAGCATCCCGTAACCGCCGGAATCATGGATTACGGCTCCGCAGGTCGTGATGATCCAGGGACCCCGGGCCGCCAGGGAGACGTACGGATTGATGGTGCCGTCCGGGTAGAAGTTGACAAGCCGTTCCTGCACTTTCCGGACCTGGTCGATCTCCGGTATGGCGACCCATTCCGGATACTCTTCCCGGAGCGCCTGGAACCGTTCCAAAGCTTCATCGATCGCCCGGCCGAGGCTCGGGTCCTTCTCCAGGAACGATTCGACGACCGGGTCCCCCAGGCCGATGGTGGTCGGTTTGCCCGCACTCTCGCGGATCTTCTTCAGTTTTTCCAGGCTGGTCATTAGGCGGCCCTCACTTGTTGAGTTTCGAAGCGATCAGATCCCGAAGAGCCCCTTCCTGGTGTTCTTTCAGGTCGTACCGGACCCGCGTGGCCGGTTTTCGGACGTCGATGACCCGGCGGAGGTCGATCGGGGTACCGATCACCACGCTGTCGCAATCGGCGTTGTTGAGGGTGGCGGTCAGGTCCTCAAGCTGTTGGCCGAAGTATCCAAGGGCCGGGACGATCTTGTCCAGTCGCGGGTATTTCTCGTAGGCGGCGGCGATGGTGCCGACGGCGAACGGTTTGGGATCGACGATCTCGGCGGCTCCAAGGCGCTCACAGGCGACATAGCCGGCGCCGATGTCCATTTCGCCGTGGGTCAGCGTCGGTCCATCTTCCACCACCAGCACCCGTTTCCCCTTGACCAGGGATTCGTCTTCCACGCTGACCGGGCTGTCGGCGGCGATGACCTGGGCGTCCGGGTTCCTGGAGGCGATATTGGCCCGGACCGTTTCGATCTGCTCCGGTGCGGCGCTGTCGCACTTGTTGATGATGACCGCGTCGGCCATGGTCAGGTTGGTTTCCCCGGCCCAGTACAGCAGTTCGTGGCCGGCCCGGAGAGGGTCGGCCACGGTGAGAACCAGGTCGCTCGCGTAGAAACTAGGGTCGTTGTTGCCCCCGTCCCAGAGGATGACGTCCGCTTCCTTCTCGGCCTCCCGGAGAATCGCTTCGTAATCCACGCCGGCATAGATCACGTTTCCGGCGGCGATGTGCGGCTCGTATTCTTCCATCTCTTCGATGGTGCATTCATGTTTTTTCAGGTCCTCGATGGAGGCAAATCGCTGCACGGCCTGCTTGGCCAGGTCGCCGTACGGCATCGGATGGCGGATGCTGACCACCTTCTTCACGCCGAGTTCCTGTTTCAGGATCTCCACCACCCGGCGGGTGGTCTGGCTCTTGCCGCAGCCGGTGCGCACCGCCAGGATCGAGATCAGGGGCTTGGTGCTTTTCACGTGGCCGTGGGCAGGCGAGAGCAGTTGGAAGTCCGCGCCTGCGCTCAGGACCCGGTTGGCCACATGCATGAGGTCCACGTAGTGAATATCCGAATAGCTGAAGACGCATTCGTCGACCTTGCGTTCCCGGATCAGGTTCTCCATCCGTTCCATCGGTTCGATCGGAATTCCGTCCGGATAGAGGTCTCCGGCCAGGACGGGCGGATAGCGGCGGCCGTCGATCCGTGGGATCTGGGTGGCGGTGAACGCAACCACCTCGACGTCGGGGTTCCCCCGGTAGACGGTGTTGAAGTTGTGAAAGTCGCGTCCGGCGGCGCCGATGATCAAAATGCGTTTCCGGCTCATAAGTTCCCTCGAGGTGCGGCCCCCTTCAGGTACCGGGGGCCGGAAGAATCCGGGGAACCTCTCCCCGAATCCGGCATGGATTATAGAGAATACGGCCGCATTCTTCATGGACTTTCGGCAGGATTCCGGACCGGAGGGGGGAGAGGCGGGCCGGTCGAGGAAAGATCCAGGCCGGCCCTGCTTCGGTCGTGGAATAAACTGCTGCAACCGGAGGTTATTGGGGACCTGAATGGAGGAACTGAAGTGCGTCGAATCATCCCCCTCACGATCGTATGGCTGGCCTCGGGCGCCTGCGCGGCCCCACCGCTCCCGTCCGGTTCGGACACTGCGCCGGCCGTCCCGGCGGAAGCCGAGATTTCGGCGACTTTTTCCCACGAAGATTGGACGAAGGTCCTGGAAAAGTTTGTCGACGACCGGGGCCGGGTCGATTATCGAGGGCTCGCGGGGGACCGCGCGGTATTCGACCGGTATCTCCGCCAGGTGGAAACTGTTTCGCCGGAGACCGATCCGGACCGTTTTCCGACCCGGGAAGACCGGCTGGCCTACTACCTGAACGCCTACAACGCCCAGGTTTTCCAGGGGGTTCTGGAGCGGGGGCCGGAGGAGGAGAGCGTCTGGAGCGGCCTGGTGTCCGGCCTGAATTTCTTCGGCAGGATGAAGGTGACCCTCGGCGGCAAGAAAATGAACCTCAAGACCCTGGAGGACCGCTATGTTCGGGAACGGTTCCAGGATCCCCGGGTGCACGCCGCCTTGAACTGCGCTTCCATCGGGTGTCCCCGGCTGCCTCGGAAGGCGTTCGAGGCGGAGACCCTGGGCCGGGATCTGGACGCCGGGATGCGGGCCTTCGTCGCCGATCCCAAAAACGTGGAGATCGATCCGGTCCGAAAACAGGTTCGGCTCAGCAAGATCTTCGACTGGTTTGAAGAGGACTTTCTCGCCGGCGAAAAGCGCCTCGGGAACGGGAACCCGACGATCCTGGACGCGGTGAACCGGTATAGGAAGCCGGGGGCCCGGATTCCTCCAGGGTACGAGGTGGAGTTCAAACCGTACGACAAGCGGATCAACAAGCAGTAGGATCCCGGCCGGATCAGATCATTCTCTTCTTCGGGAGATCCGCCCTTCCCGGTCTTCCAGCTCCGCCAGGATCTTGAGGTAGCTTTCGTAGCGGGAAACCGGGAGAGCACCGGACCGGATGGCGCCGGTGACGGCGCATTCCGGCTCTTTTCGGTGGAGACAGTTTCGAAAACGGCACCCGGCTTCCAGGAACGGTTCGAAGCCGGGGAACAGGCTTCCCAGGTCCGCGGCGGGGATTTCCGCCAGCCCGAAATCGCGGAACCCTGGAGTGTCGATCAATTCGCCGCCGGACGGAACGGTGTGAAGTGTGGAAACGGTGGTTGTGTGACGACCCCGGCCGCTGACCTGGTTCAGCTCGCCCACGGCCAGGTCGGTCCGGGGGCACAAGGCGTTCAGCAGGGAGCTCTTCCCTACGCCGGTGGTTCCGACGAAAGCGCCCCGGTGGCCTTCGGAGAAGAAACGGCGGAGCGCCTCCAACCCTTCTCCGGTGGCGGCGCTCAATCGAAAAACCGGGGTTTGCCCCCCATAGATCGATTCGTATTCCCGGTGAAGGACGTCCGCTCGTTCCAGGTCCGACTTGTTCACGATGAGGAACGGCCGAAACCCGGAGGCGCGGGCGGTTACGACCGCCCGGTCGATGAACGTGTGCGGAGAAAGGGGGATCGGCGCCGTGACGATCCCCAAAACATCCAGGTTCGCGGCGACGACACGGATGTTCCCCCGGGCGTCCAACCGGCGCAACACCGTGGTGCGTTCCAGGTTCCGGATCTCCTCGCCGCGAACGGTGATCCGATCGCCGACCACATGCTCTGAATACCGTTTGACCTGGATCCTGCGCGTTTCGCCATCGGAAGTCCGTACCTGCACGGCGATGCCGTAGTGGGCGATGATGATGCCGTCCATCCTGGAATCGTTCATCCGTTTCCTGTGCGCCGGTAGAAGGAAAGAACAACGGCATCATTCTAACCCCATTGGGGCTGGCCCACAGACTCCGGGCCGGAAGTCCGAAGCCGGAAGACTTGACAACGGTACCCTGGACGAAAGACCATCCTTGCGTGTGGTTCGGGCCCTCCGCATGGGAGGAGGGCTTGCGGAGGGAGGAGATTTCGTGGCCCCAAGGGTTCGAGAGGGGACGACATGGATCGTTCTGGTGGTTTGCTTCCTGTGGATCGCCGGATGTGATCAGCGCTCCGCTCCCGTCGATACCGGCGAGCCGGTCGTGGTCCTGGTTCTTCCTTTCGACATGCAGGGCGAATACGGCGATTCGGTTTCCGTCGGTCGTTCGGTGGCCCGATCGGTCGCCCTCTGTCTCCGACAGGCGGAGGGCGTCAAGGTTTTCCCGGTGCCGGAACTGGTTGAGGAAGGTGGAGAGAACGATGTGACCTACCGGATCAGCGGGACCCTCACCCGGAAGGAAGGAATCGACAACGTCCTGGTCCGTATTCGCAAAGACGGGGGTACGGCGCCGTTCCTGGTCCTGAAAATTCCCTCCGACGGGGAGAACCTGGACGCGCTTTCAGGACGACTTGCCCGCAAAGTGGCGGAGGATCTTCACCTCGTGTTCCCCCGTCTGTACGATTTTCAGAACGACCGGTTCGGTGGGCCGGAGATGGTCGATTCTCCAGGAGGGATCCAGGCGGCGGCAGCCTGGGTCCGGTCCGATCCGTCCGCGCTGATGGAAGCATCCCGGGGCCTGGTGAAACGGTTCCCCCGGGATCCGGCGGCCCAGTACCTGAACGCCTGGGCGCTTCTGTATTCCTGGGACAGCAATCCGACCCAGGAATCCCTGGCGAGATTGCGAGAACGGCTGGTCGCCCTGGACCGGGTCGACCCGGAGAGCCCTTACGACGAACTGATGCGTGGGTATATCTACCGCTCGTCGGGGAAGCCGGACTGGGCCCGGCAGCTCTACTCCAACGTTCTGGACCGTTCCGACCTGTCCACCTCCACCAGCGCCTGGGCGCTGAGACAGCGTTCCATGACCTATCTCCAGTTGGGAAACGTCCAGGAGGCGCGGGCCGACGCCCCGGGGGGGGGCCCGGCGGGTCCCCCCCGCCGCCCCCGCGCGGTCGCCCCGGGCAACACACCGGCGGGGGGGGGGGCGGGTG
>CAZZIV010000139.1:0-8321 GCA_964654385.1 uncultured Acidobacteriota bacterium
CACCGGCCACGCGTCAGTTTTCACGACTCACTCCCACACCTCGGCTCTGTGTGCTGGGGATAGATGCAATAGGCCCGACGATCCGGCGTGCGGATGGCTGCGATCCACGAACGAGGGCTCCATCGGCAACCTCCCGCGATTCAACATGTTCTTCGCCGGGAACTGGTCCATGGAAGCGCTCTGCATCAAACCTTACGCGACAGACGCTAGTTGCACCGTGGGCGACAGTTCCACCAATTTCATTGACCTCTCAAAGCGTCGAACCACCAAGCCGAGTGAAGATGAACATGGCTGGGACGCCGATTGTCGCAACACATGGCCGATCAAGGACGGCTTGATCCGGCTGATTCGGAGGATCCAGGGGGCTAAAAGCGGGAGATATACAACCAAAACGGAGATATTTTACGGCACCTGGTTCGAGGAGACGGTGAATCTCCGAGTTCATCCGATCGGCTCTGTGACCGATTGGTTGGATCATCGAGTCATTGATCCGCAGAACCCCGCCGGGGAAGTGCCTTCGCTCATTTTTACTAAGAACTCCTGGGAATTGAATACTAAGGCCATGGACACGATGGATCTGGTGAACCAGTCGAGTCCCCAGACAAACTATGGCGATTGGATCCAGGTCGACACCAGCCGCGGCACCTATCTGAGATTCAGTGATGAGGAAAGGTCAATCCAGAATTCCAGTACCAGTTTTGTCTATTATGATGATTTTGACCCCACCAGTAAAGATAATCAGCCGGGTTTGAAGTTTGGCCAGTCAGGGTTCATGAACAGCGGAACGGGAGTGGGCGGTTGCTTCGATGAGACGGAAGATCTGGTCTGTTTTTCTCCACCTGAGAATCCAGAAGATCCGAGTCTGAATTTCGCACAGTTCGTCAAGACCTTGATCCCACTGGCCGTCGATACGCAGACCGGCTCTCCGCTGATGTACCGGCCGGAGGAAGCGAAACAGTACGAAAAGTACAGGTTGGAAAAACCGCTGACCGCCGGCGTACAAGAGCAAACCTACACTCAGCCTGATCCTCCTCATCCTGGACCGTGTGCGCCGACTCTGGGAGGCGAAGGGTCCTCCGAAGCCTGGCATATCGGGTTGAACGTGTCCGGTTGTCCCGGCTACGTCGGGTTCATGTTGTATCGGGGGTTGGCGCCGGGATCGTACGATCTTCTGGCGGACCTGAAGGGCAAGACCACCTTCAACGACATGAAGATTGTGCCGGGTGTCACCTATCGCTATAAGGCCCGTGCCTACGACGCCGATGGGAACCTTGGCGACTGGAGCAACGAGGTGGCGATCGGCGTGACCGACACCGTGCCTCCGCCGTCTGTAACCGGTGTTATAGCGACCGCAGGAGCCAACATCGTGCGTCTCGAATGGACCGACCCGGGCAGCAAGGATATCCACGGTGTGCAGGTTCGAAAAGGTACGGTTTCCGGCGGCCCCTATTACGATGCCGGCGAACCGAATTTCTGTGGCGAACCGCAGGCGGCCATCCTGGGTGTCGACGCGGGCACGACTTACTATTTCGTTGTGGTCACATCCGATGCCGCCGGTAATGAGACCGAGTCCCTGGAGGTCAGCGCCACTCCTTATTGAGAGCCGAGTGAAGGAATATGAAATGAAACGCCATCGAAGCAACACGAGGAGAATCCGCAAGGTCGGGGAATTCGCCCTTGCGGCTCTCCTGTTTTTTTGGGTCGGCATGACCCTCGCCCAATCGGACCTCTGTCGGGATCTCGACGGCGACGGGCACCTCGCCGGCGCCGGCTGCGCACTGCAGGAAGACTGCAACGACCTGAATGCGACGATCCACCCGCTGGCGCCCGAGCTTTGCAACGGTTTTGATGACGACTGCGACGGTGATCTTGACGAAGGCTGTACCCGAACCTGCGCTGATTTTGAATTGCATAACCGGGTCATGGTAGATGTGAGCGCTACCAAAGGCCGGATTGCAACCGCGGATCGAAGCTGGGCGATCATGTTCAGCGACAGCGCCAATTTCTTTCCCTACTATGTCACTCGTTTCGACTTTAACGGACAGCAGTTGGCGCCGAAACGCCTGTACTCAGGTGGCGAGGATGTTCCAGAATTCGGTACAGACAACAACATATTAATCTGGGACGGATCACGGATGGCGATTGCCTGGCATGTGTACGATCTACCAGTAGGCGCCTATTTCAGAGAAGTTGGTCCCTGGGGTGTATCCGAGAACCGGTCTCTTCTGCTTACAACGAGCGGAGCCGGGGGGTTCGGCGTTTGGTCGCTTATCTGGAACGGATATGAGTACGGTATGTTTTATGCTCGGGGGGTTGGTGGTAATTACCGCATCAACCGGATCACCGCGGCGTCGGAAGATCTTGGTGAGAATGTGCTGTTTTCTGGAGGCAGTGCAGATTTTGCATGGAATGGGAGCGGGTATGGAGTTCTCCTTCGTGAAACCAGCTCAACTACGAATTTCAGTGAACTTTATTTCAGAAAGGTGACCCCGGAAGGTTTCATGGATGGTCAAGAGATCCAACTGACCGATCATACCGGCCTGCCCAACGAACCACTCGGTGTTTCCTTTAGGCTGAAACTGGTACACATCGGCCCTGGTCAAGGATACGGTATCACCTGGTCGGACTACAAAACCGGCCGGTGGAACGTCTTCTTCGCCCGACTGGACGAGGACGGCAACCTGATGACACCTCCCGGCGAGGTGCAGATTTCCGATAACGTCGGTGTGTTCAGTGACATCAAACGCGACCAGGACCTGATCTGGAACGGAGAAGAATTCCTGCTTGCCTGGTCACTAATCTCCACGGTCGGGGAGATTCATGTGGCGCGTATTTCCAGGGAAGGCACCATCCTGGAGAAAAAGATCGTTATCGATAACGGAACCGATTTTGCCACTCCCCGCCTTGCCTGGAACGGCAAGGAGTACGGTCTCATCTTCGGCCAGCAGGAGGAGTTCCCCCTGGGCACACCGGATGTCGAACTGGCTACTATCGGCTGCAACTGCGCCACCGACGGCGACTCCGACGGTGTTCTGCCCTGTATGGGAGGAGATTGTGACGATTCAGACCCTGAAGTCGGCGCCGGCATGAACGAGATCTGCGCCGACCGCAAGGACAACGACTGCGACGGCCTGATTGACTGTAACGATCCCGACTGCGGGCAGGGAGGGAAACCATCAGGCGAAATCAGCGACGTCGGTTTCGACGACAAGGTGACCCTTTTCTGGGCCGCCGACAGCAAGGCGGATGATTACGACATCGCCCGGGGAGACCTTTCGGATCTCAGGCAGATGGAAAACTACCGCTGGTCGGAATGTTTCGGAAGCAGGATTAGTGGCACCGTCGTAACCGATACGGAGATTCCCGCCATCGGTGCAGGCTGGTACTATCAGGTCCGGGGTCACGCACGAACCTGCCTGGTCGGCCCTTGGGGTGATGCGCTGAAGGAGGACACGATCCGGAGTTGTCCTTGAATCGTCATGCGCCCTGAGTTTCTATCTCCGGTTCTGCCTGGAGAGTCGTGGAAACCCAGACCTGACCTCCACTACCTGTTGTTTACGCCGTTCCGTTACCTGTCTCTTCGTCACGGTTCACGCTTCGGCGCTCGACAGGAACCGTTGATCTGGTCCGGATCCCGGCACAGACGTACGAGGAAACAGCGCAGGAGTGCTGAGGAGAAGTTGCGAATCGTGGCGCAGGTAAGTGAACTGAGAATGATCATGCATTAATAATGAAGAGAGTTATCCGAGGGTGAAACGGAACGGATCACGATATTTTTTGTACGGTTACGTTTCCGGAAGGGGGATTCCGTAGGATCGCTTTACGGAACCTGGGGCGTGTCCTATAGGGCCGGCTTCGACTGAGGGGCCGGCAGGAGAATCCGGATCCCCTCGTCCCGCAACCACTGGGCCAGGATGCTCGGAGGGACGCACTGGGCGTAGGTGATTTCCGGCGTGGCGGTGAACGCCACCGGCTGCAACGGCTTGATCACCGTCGGTGGTTCCCGTGTGAGCAGGGTGGAGGACGTGGCGGTCGCCTGCGAGCGGGTGATCGTCATGGCCCGGGGCAGAATGGTTTACGACGGAGAGCCCGGAGCCCTGGCGGTCGCCGCCTGGGTGTTCTACACCGGGTTCCCCCTGGGCGCGCTGTACGGCGCCTTCCAGGCCGCGCTGTTTTACACGGTGGTTTCCATGAGCTTGGCGGCGCTGTTCAAGTCCGAGGCCAGCGGTTCGCTGGTAGTGGCCGCCCTCCTGTTCCTGAACGGCCTGTTCACCGGTTTCGGCGCGAACCAGATCCGAATCTCCCCGTTTTGGAATCCGGCGGCGGTTCTCAAAACCGGCGCCGCCCAGGCGGACGTGCTGGCCTGGACGATTCAGAACCGGATCGGTTTTCTTTTCGCCATCACCGTGGTGATCGCCATGGGGTTCACCCGTGCGGAGCGGCGGGAGAAACTGTTGTAGGTTTCCGGTCGGGGAAAGATTCCAGGAGACGAGCCAGGATTTTTCCCAGGACGATGTTGGCGGGATGGTTTCTCGGGACGACCGAAAGCGGTGGTTCCCTGCGGATGCCCATCGCCTCCATCTGTTGCCGCATTTGCCGGTGGTCCGGTTGAATCTTCAGCCCCTGCTGCAACGCCCGGTATGCCTCCCCCCGTTTGTTGTAGGTCATGAGAACCTGGAAGAGGTTCCACCAGACATCGGGCCGGTGCCGGCCGATCCGTGTGGCCTGCCGGCAATGATCGATCGCTCCCCGTGGATCGGACCGGGTGAGACAGAGGCCGAGCCCATACCAGGAATGATAGCGGGGATCTCCGTCCTTCTCGGGCGTTCGGCTTCCCGTATCGATATCCAGCGCCGCTTTCAGATAGGAAACGCCTTCATGGGGCTTTCCGTTCCGGAGTAAATCGAGTCCCCGCTGATGGTTCTCTTCCGCCCGTTGGTTGATCATGTTCGCTCCTCCTGTCCCCCGGCTTGGATCGTGGTTGCTCTCCTCATACTGGTCCGGAAATCGGATCATCCCCTTGCAGGGACGGGAAGTCCGTCTTTCTTTGCAAGGGTTCCGGCGATCGGCCCCGAAGGGGGAAGAGCAAGAAGTGGGCCATGAAAAAGAAGAGAATGATCCGAGGGTGAAACGGAACGGATCACGAAATTCATCGTACGGTTACGTTTCCGGAAGGGGGATTCCGTAGGATCGCTTTACGGTACCAGGGGCGTGTCCTCCAGGGCCGGCTTCGACTGAGGGGCCGGCAGGAGAATCCGGATCCCCTCGTCCCGCAACCACTGGGCCAGGACCGTTCCCTGGTTGTCGCTGAGCAGCACACCGGTGTATCCGGCCACCGAGGCGATCCGGGAGGCGTTCTCCACCAGCCGGTACCGCCCTTCGTCTCCCATTTCCAGCCAGGCCCGATTATCGACCCGGGCCAGGATGCTCGGAGGGACGCACTGGGCGTAGGTGATTTCCGGCGTGGCGGTGAACGCCACCGGCTGCAACGGCTCGATCACCGTCGGTGCTTCCCGTGTGAGCAGGGAAACGGCGCCCAGGGCGACCAGGCTCACTGTGAGCGCCCAGACCGCCGGTCTCGCCTTCGAGCGCCTCGGGGCGCGAGTCGGATCCACAGCTCCTGCGGAAGCGGCCTGTTCCAGGTTGTCGGCCAGGTCGTTCAGCACGCCGGAAGTGACGTCTTCGGTCGAAGCCGGTTCGTCCGATCCTGGAAGCTCCGTTTCTTCCGGCAGCCTCTGGGCCGGCTGAATCCCTGCGATCGCCTCGGCCTCGGCCACCTGGTTCTCCCCGATCGCCTGTTTCAGGTCCTGGAGGACCTGGCCGATCTTGTTCCGGAACCGGGTCAGCTGACGGGCTTCTTCCATCTGCCCGGAAAGGATCATTCGGTTGATAACGCCCTGGGCGTCTTCCATCATCTTCAGGCCGATCGCCGTGTCCAGGACCAGTTGGGAGGCATCCGTATCCGGTTCCGCCGAGTCCAGGTCGACCAGGGTCCGGGTCTGGAGCGCGGCCCCTTCCACCAGGAGAGACTCCCACGAGCCGGCCTCGTCCTCGCCGAGGTGGGCCAGGATCCGCTCCCGTTCCCAGGGGTCGATCCGGAACGACCGGGCGCCGACGTGAATGGTGGTCGCTTTCCCCTCGGCGTCCCGATGTCTTTCCAAACCGCCGAGCCGGTCCATGTAGGGACGCAGCAGGGCGGCCCGTTTCTCCTGGTCCAGGTGGATCTCGCCGGTTTTCGCCATGGTTGCCCTCGAACTGTTACTCCTTGAATAACTTAGGTTCCGAGGGAAAGCCGGGCAAGGAGGGGGCGGGCCGCCTTGTTATTTCCGCCAGACGCCGGAAATCGTCTTCTTGAGTCGAGGGGTGGCCAGTTGGAAGTTCCTGCCGACCGGGTGAGGGGTTGGGAACCATTTCCACAGGAAAACCCCGACGACCCTGGGTTCCTGCTCTACTGCCTCCAGGGCGGTCCGGAGGAGCGCCGCCTGGAGAGGTTCCGCCTCGACCCCGTCCACCTGGTACTCCCAGGGCCGGGCCGGAGCGGAGAACGAGCGGTTGTAACCGAGTTCGGTGAACAGGATCTTCCGGTTCCAGTGCGCCGAGTAGTCTCGGAGCTCCTTCATCCGGTTTTTCCAGCCGGCGCGGAGGGCCGCCTCGTCCGGGTCGGGAACGTCGGTGACAGGGAAGTACGCCTGGATGCCGATCACGTCCAGGGCGTCCCAAAACCGTACCTCCCGGTAGTGGGACCAGTTGGCGCCGTAGGTCAGGGGGAACCGCGCCTTCGCCCGCACCTGTCGGATCAGGTCGCGCCAGTGTTCCTCGTTTTCCGCTCCCAGGGTCCGGTCCAGTTCGGTTCCCACGGCGAATCCGTCGGCTTCCGGGGCCGCTTGTACCAGCAGCAGGATCCACCGGGTGTACGACTCCCAGAACCGGTTCCATCGTTCCGGAGTGTCGAAGTCGATCTCTCCCCTCCAGGAGAACGGCGAGCCCCAGTACGCCAGGTGGGGCTTGATCATGATCTTCATTCCCCGGGCATGGGCCTCCCGGATCGGACGGACCAGCCACTCAGGCGGATCGCTCGCGGTGAACTCCCGGAACCGGACCGAGCCGTCTCCCCGGATGGCCGCGTACGGGTGGGTGGAAACCCAGTTGGCCCCGACCTCCCGGATCGCCGAGAGGGTCGGTTCGATGCTGTCCCACCCCCAGTCCCGCCCGTCGATATGGGTGGAGATGATCACACCGTGGACCGTCGGTTCCTCCTTCGGCTTCGAAGGCGGATCCGGTGCTGCCTGGGAGGCGGGAACGGCCAGGAGACAGGCCGCCATCCCGCCGGCGGCGATCGTTCGAATATTTGCGAATCCGACCATCACATACCATTCTGCCGGTAGCCGGAGGAAAAGGCCACCTGCATCGATGTTCCTCCGGGCAAACGGTTCCAACAAGGCGGCAGGTTGTTCGTTCGGTACGGAATTCCGGTGCTACAATCCGGTTCCAACACCCTCGATCCAAGGAGACGATCTTGAGCTCCAGAAACGACTCCGCCTCCACCCTGGAACCGCTCCGCGTCGCCTTCATCTCCTCGGAAGTGACGCCGTACGCCAAGACCGGAGGGTTGGCGGACGTCTCGGCGGCGCTGCCTCGTTTCCTGGTGGAATCGGGCTGCCGGGTGCGGCAGTTCATGCCTCTCTACGGAAGCGTCGACCTGCAAGGAAAAACCCTGGAACCGGTGAAGGAACTCCAGGAGATGGAAGCGGATCTGGGTGGGGGGAAGATTTCGTTTTCGGTGTTCCGAACCGACCTCTGTGACACCGGAGGCGACCTCTATTTCATCGACTGTCCCAGGTTTTACCACCGCTCCGACCTGTACGGCTCCGAGCCGGATGAGCCGTTCCGGTTCGCACTCCTCTGCCTGGGAGCGGTGGAGGCGTGCCAGCGCCTGGCCTGGGGGCCGGATGTTTTTCACTGCAACGACTGGCACACCGGCCTGCTTCCTCTTTACCTTCGCACCCGGTATGCCTGGGACCGGCTGTTCTCCTCCTGTAAGACCGTTTTGACGATCCACAACATCGCCTACCAGGGGGTGTTCGACCGGAAGATCCTCCCGGGCATCGGGATGGCCGGGCAGGAACGGATGTTTCACAGGGAGGATGCCGCCAACGGCGTGGTCAACTTCCTGAAGACCGGCGTGCTGTATGCCGACGCGGTGACCACCGTCAGCGAAACCTACGCCCGGGAGATCCAGACTCCCGAGTTCGGCATGGGGATGGAGAACGTGCTTCGAGGGCGGGGCGGCATGACACGTGGGACACACATGGGCGGTCCGG
>CAZZIV010000140.1:0-8292 GCA_964654385.1 uncultured Acidobacteriota bacterium
GGAACGCGGTATGCATCGCCACCATCCATCGGTAGTGCCCGGAGCCGCTCTCCACCCCGCCCCTCCCCCGAAGGAACCGGTCATGCTTTCGCGCAATCCCCAACTCCACGATTCTCTCCACCGCCACCAGGAGGATCAGGCCGGTGTAAAGCGTGAGTGTAGACGGCATCACCATCTCAACAGCACCAATTCGGAGCAGAACCCCGGTCCCATGGCCAGCATCAGGCCATACTCTCCCGGTTCGGGAGGATCGTTCTCCAGGATCTCCTTGAGCACCAGAAGCACCGAAGTGGACGAGATGTTTCCGATCTCCCGCAGGGTCCGCCAACTCGGTTCCAGGGCGGTATCCGGCAGTTCCAAGGCGGCCTGCATCGCCTCCAGGACCTTGGGACCGCCGGGATGGGAGATCCACCGGGCGATCGATCCGCGATCGAGGCCCTGCTCTTCCAGGAAACGATCCACGTCGTTCCGGAGATATCGTTTCACGATCTCCGGTACATCGGCGGAGAGAACGATCCGGAATCCGTTCTCTGAAATATCCCACCCCATGATCTCTTCGGAATCCGGGTAAAAGATCGATCGGGAGGCGAGAATCTCCGGACCGCTTCCCGGCCGGCGGTCGCCTGTGATCACCGCCGCCGCCGCGCCGTCTCCGAACAGCCCGGTGGCGATCAGGTTCGGAATCGACAGGTCTGCCTTCTGCATGGTCAGCGAGCACAGTTCCACGGAAAGCAACACCGCCGCCTGGTCCGGGTAGCCGCGCAGAAGATCGGCCGCGCGGGCGACGCCGGCGGTGCCGGCGACGCAGCCGAGGCCGAAGACCGGTACGCGGCGAACGTTCGGAGAGCAGCCGAGGCGGTTCATCAATCGAGCTTCGATGGAGGGAGTGGCCACACCGGTGACGGTGACGAACAACAGGACATCGATATCCAGTGGACTCAATCCGGCCGCTGCCAGTGCTTCCCGTACCGCCGCTTCACCGAGATCCTGCGCCACCTGGATCCAAGCGGTATTCGCCTGGCCCCAATTTTCGAGCCGGTCATACTCAGCCAGGGGAAGCGCCAGGTGGCGGCCGCCGACCAGGACATTCCGGTGCAGAGCCTCCAGCCTGGACAGGTTGTAGTGGCGCCGTCCCCAGGCTCGCTTCAACGCCTCGAGGAGTGTTTCCTGGTCGTAGTAGTGGGGAGGAAAGGCTTTCCCGATGGAAGCGATTTTCATGGACGATCAGTCTCCGGCCGCCGTCAGGGTCCCGGCCGTTTCCACGTCAACCTTGACCCCTTTTTCGACACGAAACATCAAAACGCTGGGATCCTTCATCCCCCAATCGACAAACGGGATCTCGAACCGGGTCCGCCCATGCATTTCCCCGCCGGCGCATTCCACCACCACCGGCATCACGAACCGATGAGACGCGCCATGGATCGACAGGTTGCCCACCAGTTGCATTCGGCTGGTCCCTTCGGCTCTGAACTCTCCTTGGACCTGTTGTACCTGGAACTCGATCAACGGATAGTTTTCGCTCTCCAGGACCTGCCGGTGCATTTTCCTGTCCCGCCTTCCGTTGCCCGTATCGGTGGCGGCGGCATCGACCCGAAACACGCCGGATGCTTCCCCGGTCGCCGGATCGAAACTCAGGTGCCCGGACCGGAGTTTCAGCGTTCCGTGAACGGTGTGGAATGTGGAACCAAGTTTGAAGGTCAGCGTGCTCCGTTCCGGCTCCAGCGTCACCTGCCACTCCCTGGCGCTCGCCTCGAAGGAAACCGCCAGGAACAGGAGCACCATCGCGACCGCCGCTCCCCGGCGATAGGTGATCGGTTCCATCGATCGACTCTCTCCTTCCCGGCCGCCCCTATTGTCCGGCATCGTTTCGGCCGCCTGTTCGGAAACACCGCAGGAGCCCTCGATGCTCGAACGCCGGTTCAGCCCAGTATATTCCCGAGGATGATCGAGTCCTAATCCATTCACCGGGCTTAGCCATGATCGAACAATCATTCGCGAGTGAAAAAGTGTCAGAGTGCGCCAGGCCTGGCCGAACGCAGCCTTCAGCAAGCGCAGCATACCCGATCGTATGGGAGCATGGATGAAGGCGAGTACGGCCAGGAATGGTGCGCTAGAACACGAGCTTCAGCGGTTTTCGTCGTGAATGATTGTTCGATTAGGGTTAGCATACGAAAACGCCCCTCCCGAAGGAGGGGCGTAAGGCAAACGATGCAACGGAAGCGAGGATCAGGTCTGGGGGCAGACCTGTTGGTCCGGCACTCCCGGAACGGTGGAATTGATGTTGACGCAGCCGTTCGCGATGGTCAGGGTCGCCACCTGGATGCCGTTCATGCTCAGCGATCCGGACATGGTGTCCCGGTCCAGGGAAAGCGTCATGGTCCCGCCCATCGGGCCGGTGAAGGTCATGTTCAACACGCCGGGAGTGACCGTCATGGTCACCACCACGGTGGAACCTCCGGCCGGTGTGATGGTGTGAGTCATGTTGAGCGTGTAATCGGTCACGACACCGAGATCGTCCAGGAGAACCGTGCCGGTTGCGCTCCATGTGGCCGTTCCCCGGGAGCCGCTCGCGGTAGCGTCATAGGTAATGTCATAGCTGGAGCCGGTCGTCGGCTGGCTCGCCGACGGCGTGGCGGTCATGGTTCCGTCGACGGCGACGCTGTCGCCATCCACATCCACCACGCCGCTGAAACTGTAGGTGAACACCCCCTGGGCGTCTACGGAACAGGTCCCTGTGATGCCGTTCCCCAGGTCGAACGTCGGGTCACAGGTCGGAGCGCTGATCGCCGCCGACACGTTTCCACCGACCATCGGCGCCACGCCGGGCTGGATCAGCCCGGCCATCCCGGTGATCATCTCTCCGGCGGTATCTCCCGACGGACCGGCCATTCCACCGGTCTGCGCGCCGAGCACCATCTCGTTCTCCGAAATCGTTCCGCCCTGCACCAGGTCGTTCGCTCCTCCGCAACCGCTGAACAGAATAACCGCTCCGGCCGCGGCCAGGATCAGGCCGGATGGAACCATCCTTCGAATCTTCATAGTCAACCTCCTCGTAGGCGGGTCTGCCGCCTCCTTCCAGGATAGAATCTAACCGTTGGAACGTCCCGGTCAAGGCCGGCAGGATACGGATACGTGACCCGGTGACACGGAGCGACGCCCTCCCGGGGAGCGCCTGGAATTATTGTCGCGAATCGTACATTTCCCGTGTGAGAAACCAATACTCGGCACTCAATCCGAAACAGATTTTCTCCCCTTGGCGCTGCATCCCCAGCTTCCGGAGCAGCCGGATCGAACGGAGATTTTCCGGAAGAACCAGGGCGATAATCTTTTCCATGGCCAGATCCTGGAACCCGTACTCCAGCACCGCGCGTGAAGACTCGGCGGCGATCCCCTTCCCCCAGTATTCAGGAAGGAACCGGTACCCCAGGTCGGCCTCGTCCAGATCATCCAGGTATTTCAAACCATTGAATCCGATCACCCGGTTCTCCGGTTTGTACACCACGGCCCAGCGCCCAAAACCTCGTTCCCGGAAATCCGGGTAGGCGAGGATTCTCTCCCGCGCCTGCTCCACGCTTTCCCAGGGATCTTCGCCGACGTACCGCATCACGTCCGGGTGACTGTTGAGAAGATAGAAATCCTCAGCATCGGACGGAATCGCTTCCCGGAGCAGAAGTCTCGGAGTTTCCAAGATTTTTCCGGAGGACGTATCCATGCTTCATTCTAATACGATCCGAAAATCGTTTTTCGTCTTTCTTTCGCCGGCCCGGCGGTGCATACTTCGCGGACACAATTTCCGTGGATGGAAAGGGAGGGACCGATGAAACGAAGAAACAGCATAACCGTTCCGGCCGGGATTCTGGCCCTGATTTTCACCGGCGTCGTATTCACGGCGCCGCTTTTCGCGGGGGATGCCGAACCGCAAGCCGGTGGCGACGAAGCGGCCATGATGGAAGCATGGATGAAAATCGCCTCGCCTGGGGAGCATCATGCCCACATGGCGAAAACGGTTGGCGACTGGGATTTCACCGGGAAGTTCTGGATGATGCCGGGCTCACCGGCCACCGAGTCCAAAGGGACCGCCAAGATCGAATCGATCCTGGGAGGGCGCTATTTCAGAACGACCATCAAAGGGGATTTCATGGGCATGCCGTTTCAAGGCCTGGGGATCGACGGCTACGACAACGGCAAACAGAAGCATATCGGTGCCTGGTTCGACTCCATGGGAACCATGATGCTTACCAGCGAAGGTACCTGCCGGGACGATGGACGGATCACAACCACGTGGAGCGAGTACCTGGATCCGATGTCGGGCACCACGAAAAAGATGAAAAACGTCATCACCGTGGAGAACGAGAATCATATGACCTACGAATCCTACGAACTGGACGACCAGGGCGGGGAACGGAAGACGATGGAAATTTCCTATCACCGGTAGGAATTTTCACGGGAACCCGTTCCGGCCGGGAAGGCGCGGGTCCGGATCCACTCGACGCGCATCGGCCCGGCAAGCTCCAGATCCCGGCTGAATCGATTCGATCGACCCGTATCCTGCCGTTTCCTGATACCCTATCCCTCTGCTCAGGGGGATAATCCGGAATTCATGGGAAGGCATGGAAAGGGAAAGCTGAACCTACTCACCGCCTGCGTGACGTTGCTATGGCTCTGCCTGGCCGGTTCCGTGTCGGCCCAGTCGTACCTGGTCCGCTCCTACACCCTGGATGACGGGCTGCCCAGTTCCACCGTCTTCCAGGTTCAGCAGGATTCCAAGGGCGTGATGTGGTTCGCCACCGCGGCGGGCATCGTCAGCTACGACGGATTGGACTGGACATCGCTCCGGTCGTTTCCGGAGACCAAGCTCCGTTCCGCCGATTACATGGCGGTCGACGGAAACGACACGATCTGGGCGGCCTCCGCCACCGAAGACCTGATCGCCCACTTCGACGGCAAGAAATGGTCCAGGGTCATCCATCCATCCCTCGGCGTCCCGATCAGGATCCTGTCTATAGCGGTCATGATGGAGGGTGAAGAACCGATCCTGGCGGTGGGGACGGAAGGTTCGGGACTCCTGGTCCGCCGTGGCGAGCATTGGACCCGATACGACAAGAGTTCCGGCCTCCCCGGGGATTCCGTGCGCAAGATCCTCGTTCACGGCGGCCGGTTCGTCCTGGCCACCAACGGAGGACTCGCCTTCTGGCGGAACGGCGAGGTGGACGCCGGCCTGAACGCCCGGATCCCGGTATCGGCCAGGGATCTCCTGGCGGTGGACGCCACCGGCGATCCGGCCGGCGGCGACTACTGGTTGATGTCCGCCGATTCGGTCGGCCGGGTCCATGAAGGGAATTATGAACGCCTGCATACCGGGGACCGGTTTTCGTCCATGTTCAACCGGTTCGTGATCCTGAAGGACGCCCGGGATTTCCTGTACTACGGAACCTCCGAAACGCTGCTCCGGATGGATCTCCGAACCGGCGCCGAGCTGGAATTGAGAAAGAGCGCCGGCCTGATCAACAACGGGGCGACCGATCTTTTCATCGACCGGGAAAACAACCTTTGGGTTTCAGGATTCCGGGGGATCAGCAAAATCGCCTCGACCTTCTTCTCCAGCTACCGGAAGAGCCACGGCTTCCTATCGAACGAGGTCACCGCGATCACCGAGCCGGTTTCCGGCCGGTTCATCCTGGGGCACACCGACGGGATCAGCATTCTCGAGGACGGCCGGATCACCACCGTTCCGTTCTCCCCCACACCGGAAATGTCCTGGAAACCTCCCCGGGTGCTGGACCTGCACACCGCCAGGGACGGAACGATCTGGGTCGCCGCCGGCTTCCACGGACTGGGAGTTCTGGAGAACGACTCGATCCGCTGGATCGGCCCGGAAGAAGGGATCTCCGGGTTCATCTGCTCCGTGACCGAGACCACCGACGGGACGTTGTACGCCTTGGCGAACCGCCGGATTTTTCGATGGGACGGTTCGCGATTTCAGACGACCGGGGAAGATGATTTCGAAAAGACCACATGCAGGCGGCTCTTTCCCAGAAGCGGCAACAAGCTGTATGTCGCCACCGAAAACGGCCTGTACGACTACGTAGACGAGAACCTGTCGAAAATCCCCGGCCTGGACGACCCGAAAAGCGCGAATGTCTACGCCGCCCTGGAAGACCGGGAAGGCCGGTTCTGGGTCGGCGGCCTGGGAGGACTCTTCCTCTTGGAAGACGGCCGTTTTGTTCGGCCCGGCCCGACCGAACCCGATCTCCAGCGGCCGATCTTCTTCCTCGCGGAAGATCATGACGGGGAGCTCTGGATCGGAACCGATAACGGGGTCTTCCGCTGGAACGGCGATACCCTGTTCCACTACACCACGGCCAACGGACTCTCCGGGAGGGAGACCAACCGGGACGCCGGTTTCGTGGACCATCTCGGAAGGATCTGGATCGGAACCGAGGGCGGCGTTTCGGTGGCCGACAAGCGGGAAGGCGCCCCGGAAGTCCCGGCCCCTCTGCTCCAGGGCCTGCGCACGATCGGAGAAGGGAAAGAGTATCGATTCGACGAACCGATTCGTATGAACCATCCTGGACACGCCCTCACCTTTCGATTCCGCGGCATCTCTCTCCACGACGAAAAACGGATCACGTACAGGCACCGGCTGGTAGGCCTGGACGCGAAATGGTCCGAACCGGCGCCGGCATACGAACGGAAGGTTTCCTACTCGTACCTGCCTCCCGGCCGCTATCGCTTCCAGGTGAAGGCGACCAATTCCATCGGCATCAGCTCGCCGATCGTTTCTTCCGGAACGGTGATCATCCTTCCTCCACTTCAGAAGAGATGGTGGTTCCTCCTCCTGGTGTTCGGCGGCGGCGGACTGCTGGTCGCGTCGCTGGCGACGGCGCTTCTGCGCAGCCGCTATGCCGGAAGGCTGGAAAAGGAAGTCGCCGTCCGCACATCGGAATTGCGGGAATCGGAGGAGCTGTACAGGACACTTTTCGAGGAAGATTCCCCCCGGATGCTGATAGACCCGAAGAGCTTGGAGATCACCGACGCCAACCTCGCCTGCTGTCGCCTGGCCGGGCTGCCGCGAAACCGGCTGGTAGGACAACGAGCCGGAAACAGCAGCGTAGATTGGGTGGACCATCTTCCCGAACTGTTGCGGAACACCCTCCAGGCCGCAGCGGACCCCCAGGCCTTCACCGTCGTGGACCATAACGCCGGTGGCCTCAACCTGGAAATCCAGCCGCAGCCGGTTTTGATCCATGGAGCCGAACGGATCCTGCTGAGTGTACGGGACGTCACCGCCCGTCGACGGCTGGAGGAAGAACGGTTGCGGGCCGACCGGCTCGAATCGGTCGGGCTGCTGGCGGGCGGAATCGCCCACGACTTCAACAACCTCCTCACGTCGATCCTGGGAAACATCTCCCTGGGAAGAATGGAACTGGCCGAAGACCAGGACCCCGGCCGCTCCCTGAAGGCGGCGGAGGAGGCGACCGATCGGGCCCGCCGGCTGACCGCTCAACTCCTGACCTTCGCCCGGGGAGGAAAACCGGAAAGAAAAATCCTGGCTCCCGCTCCCCTTCTCCGAGGCGCCGTCGAACTGGCCCTGGCCGGATCCAACTGCAAGCCGGTTTCCCGGATCGTGGACGATCTCTGGCCAGTGGAGGGGGACGAAGGGCAACTGGAACAGGTGGTCAGCAACCTGGCGCTGAACGCCGTCCAGGCGATGCCCGATGGGGGAACCTTGACGCTCACCGCCGAGAACATGGCGCTGGAGGAAAGCACCGATCTTCCGCTTCGGCCCGGCCCCTGGGTTCGGATCGCCCTGGCCGACCAGGGACCTGGGCTCCCCCCCGAATCGATCCACAAGATTTTCGACCCTTACTTCACCACCAAAGGTTCCGGGAGCGGCCTGGGCTTGGCAACCTGCTATTCGATCGTCCGGAACCACCAGGGATTGATCCGGGTCGCCAACCTGGAGCAGGGGGGGGCCTGCTTTACGGTCTACCTGCCTGCGAAACCGGACAGCCGGCCGGAGAACACCGGGGCCGGGTCCACCGCCGCCTTCCGGAAAGGCCGCCGTTCAGGCCGGATTCTGGTCATGGACGACGAGCCGGCACTTCAGGAATTCTACCGGCGCGCACTCCGTTCCCTGGGGCACGACGCCGTCATCACGCCGGATGGAGCCGCCGCCGTGGCCGCGTTCAAGGCCGCGGGAGCGGCCGGGCGGCCGTTCGAACTGGTAGTCCTGGACCTCACCGTTCCCGGCGGAATAGGCGGGAAGGAAACGCTGAGCCGCTTGAGAGA
>CAZZIV010000141.1:0-8290 GCA_964654385.1 uncultured Acidobacteriota bacterium
CAGGTCGATCGCCCGGCGATAGAGCACCTCCGGCTCTTCCTGCCGCTTCTCCATCTCCCGGATCAGGCCGAGCCGGGCCGCCGCCACGCCGCTCTCCGGGAACCGCTCCATCGCCTGGGTGAACAGCGACTCCGCTTCCGTGGCGTCCCCCAGGAACAGGTCGACGTAACCCAGGCTGAGCATGGAATCCAGACGGTTCGGTTCGTACCGAAGCGCAACCCGAAACATTTCCCGGGCTTCCTTCAACCGGTTCTGCTTCTGCAGGCCCCTGCCGGCCTTTTCAGCATTGTCTGCGACGATGTACCGTGCATATCGCTGGCCCGATTCCGCCACCGGGAGCAGGAGCGCCATCGCCTGATCGAACTGCTTGTGATAGAGGAGCACCTGGGCGTCGTTGACCCGGTCATAGGACTGGGCGAGGAAAAGGTAGGACTCTTTGTACTCCGGATCGCCCCCTAACGTCTGCCAGCGTTCCTCTCCGCTCTTCCGGAAGTGGATCAAACCCTCCAGGTTCGGTCCGACCGTGTGGGAAAAAAGGGAGCGCGGCGCCTCGAACTCGATCCGTGGATGATCGTCGGTATTCAGCGGCGCATCCCCGACCCAGGCGTCGATCCCCGGTTCGTCGAACTGGTAGAACGAGAGCATCTCCACCGGGCCTCGGACGCCGATCTCCTCCAGGCTCGCTTTCACCTCCGGCCGGGATACACGCCGGTCCAACTCCTCAATATCCAGAGGAGGAAACGGTTCGACCCGGCCCAGAAGGACCAGGCTGATCCCGGTGGAAAACATCCGCACATGCGGGAAGACCTCCCGGAAAGACCGGACGATCGTCTTCACTTCTTCAGGGAAAAGTCGCCAGATCGGCACGAACTGGCACATCAGGCCGCCTTCGGACAGCCGGTTCCGGGTCAGTCGGAAATACTCCAGGCTGTACAACGCGCCGGAACCGGTCAAGGAGGGGAAGTTCGGTGCCGAGGAAATCACGTCGAAGGTCTCGTCGGTCAATTTCAGGTAGTTCCGGCCGTCGTCGATCCGGATCTTCACCGCCGGGTTGTCCAGGACGTGATGGTTCTCGTTTCCAAAATAGCGACTGGCGACGAACACCCCTTTCTCCAGTTCCACAGCCACCAGTTCGTCCACCTCGTACAGGCCGATCGCCCCGGCGGTAACGCCGGCTCCCAGGCCGACGATCAGGGCTTTGTGCACTTTCCCCGGGTGCATCGCCACCGGCAGATGACCGAGCATTCTCTGCGAGAACATGTCTTCGAACTGGTCGGACGCGGTGGCGCTTCCGTTGACGGTGATGAACTTCCCCTTCGGTGTCCGGTAGGAAATGATCGTGTCGTTATACCCTTCGGTGTACGAGGTCACCGTGTAGTCGGCCAATACCCGGTCCATGGAAACGGAGCCGTCGTCCGCCACGTAATTGGTCGGCTGAAAATACGCGCCCGCACCCAGTTTTCTCCGGTCCCACGGCGGAGCAACCAGCAGTCCGAAGGCGATGAGAAATACCACGGCTCCGGAAAAGAGCGCCCAGCCTCTCTTCAGGGCTCCCGGCTCCGCCAGGACCGACCCGAAGGCCAGCACCAGGGCGATTCCGACCACGATCTGCAGGACCCTCTCGGTGCCGATCGTCGGTAAGAGAAGGAAGCCGGCGCCGAACGAACCCAGAATCGCCCCGGCGGTATTCCAGGCGTAGACTCTCCCGATCCTGGAGCCTGCCCCGCCGCGGCCCCCTGCCCAGAGACGGACCACCACGGGAAAAGTTCCGCCGAACGCCAGGGCGGGAGGCAGAAGGGTCAGAAAGGAGAGCAGGAGCTTGGTCCGGTTCATCCCGTCGAAATCCAACCCGATCCGGGTAATGAACCGCAGGAAGAGGTCCGGCATGGCATTGACCGCCAGGATACCCCCGAGGGAGAAGAGGGCGACCGCCGCCTGGATCATCGCCAGGACCCGGATCGGCCGTTCGGCCCGATCGGCCAGAGGCCCCAGGAGAATCGAACCGATTGCCAAGCCGAGCAGAAAGACGCTGAGCATGGCGCTGAAGGAATACACCGTCGATCCGAAGGAGAGCACCAGGATCCGGAACCAGACGATTTCGAAGCCGAGAGCGGCCATCCCCGAACCGAACGCCACCCATAACGGCCAGGTGGCCGGCACCGTGAGCGGTTCTTGAGCGCTCTCTTCCCCGGCCGCTTCCAGGTCTTCTTCCACCGGAGCCGGGTCGGGAGAGTGGCGTCGATCCAGGGCCCACCCGGTGCCGGCCACCATGAAATTGAACAGCGCCGCCAGGAGGGTGGTTCCCGAGAGACCGAGTCGTGGGATCAGGGTGAACCCGGCCAGGTAGCAGCCGAACGCCGCCCCGAGGGTGTTGACGAAATAGAGAAGGCCGACTCCCAGGCCGATGGTACCCTTTCGCCTCAGCAGCCCCTGGCCCAGGGCCGGGAGGGTCGCCCCCATGAACACCGTCGGCGGCAACAGGATAAGCAGGCAGAGGACGAACCGGAACAGGGAGCGAACCAGGACCGTGTCCGGCAGGGCCGGGAACACGAGGCTGTAGACCCAGTCCACCGCCTGCAACAGGAACGGGAGCAGCAGGGCGTAGACGCCGATCCCCGCCTCCAGCATGGCGAACATCCGCAACGGCCGTTTCGCCCGATCCGCCCGCTTTCCCAGGACCGCCGCCCCCAGGGCCATCCCTCCCATGAAGGAGACCAGGACGGTGCTGACCGCGAATGCGGTGACGCCGAACACCTGCACCAGGAGGCGGCTCCAGACCACCTGGTAGGCGAGGCCGCACGCCCCGCTGAAAACGAACAGGCCGGCGAACGGGATCGCCATCCCGGAGAGGCCGGTTCCACCCGGTCGGTCGCTCTTGTTCAACCGTCGTCCTCGGCTACCGGCTTTTCCGGCGGCTCCGGCTCCGAATCGTCCGGCAGGAACGCGATGACCTGCTCGAATCCTGGAAGCCTGCGCAGCGGCTCCAGGAGAGGTTCGGTCTGGAGCAATGTTTTCTGTTCGTATCCATCGTCGAGGGCCCGCTTCAGGTTCTCCATCGCCTCTTCCCCGGCCCCTTCCGACGCCTGGCAGGCGGCCAGGAGGATCCGGTAATAGGCCTCTCCCCCGTCTTCCAGGGCTTCCTGTGCCAACTTCGATGCGCGGGCCGTGTTCCCCAGTGCGAGATTTCCGACGGCCAATCTGTAACGGAGAGGGTCCTCTTCCGGTCGAAGCTCCAACCCGCGTTGAAAGACCTTCACCGCATCGTCCAGGCGCCCTGCAGCCACGTATGCCTCTCCCAGCGCAACATAGCCTGGAACGAAATCAGGCCATCTCTCAACAAGATGCCGGCCCCATCGAAAAGCTTCGGAATATCGGCCAAGGTGAACGGCAGCGATCACCGCGGCGTTCAACCCTTGCCGATTATCCGGATCGTGCTGGAAAACTTCCCGCCAGAGCTTCAAAGCTTCTACGTACGCTTTCCTCTGCTGTAATTCTCGAGCGTATTGAATCGTCGGTTCCAGGAAAATCAAATCCCTCGGGTTCGGGCCTCCGAGACTGTCGGAGGTCATACTTCCTCCCACATATCCCAAGCTGACAAGCCGTTCCAGTTCATCCGGATCCAGGGGAACTTCGGTGGACTCCGCTTTGGCCGGGCTGCCCTCCCAATTCTCCAGGAGCGCGGACAGTTCCGCCTCCATATCGGAAGCCCTCCCCCCTTCCAGAGAGTAGAGGTTATTCAATTCGCCCGGATCTTCCTGAAGATCGTAAAGCTCAGGAGAGCTGGAACGGACATATTTCCAGCGGCCGCGCTGAATCCCCTCCAAAGGGCTCCAACCGAACGAAAGGGAACCGGACAACGACTCCACATAGAGGGATCGGGTCGGAGGCGCCGCACCTCCCGCCGCCGGCCGAAGGCTGATCCCCTCCATCGGCGGAGCGGGAACCCCCGCGTAATCGAGGATGGTGGCGGCCACGTCCACCAGCGAAACCGGTTCCTGGACCCGAAGGCCCGGGCGGGCTCCAGGCGCACGGAGAATCAATGGAACATGCTGGGTACTTCGGTAGACCAGATTGGAGTGGCCTCGCTCTCCATGGTCGTATAGCGATTCCCCGTGATCTCCGGCCACCAGTACAACCACGCTATCTTCCAGCCCCAACATTTTCAGCGTATCCATGACGCGACCTACCTGCTGGTCGACAAAGGCGATCTCTCCGTCATAGGGTCGGTCCGGATATTTGGAGGAAAAGGGAAATGGAGGCTCGTAAGGAGTGTGGGCGTCGTAATAGTGGAGCCAAAGGAAGAACGGACCCCTGGCACGATTCCGCAGCCATTCGATCGCTTGATCGGAAATCACGTCGGCATCACGCTGAACATCTGCGCCCATTTCCCTCAGCGTATCCAGATCCAGTTCCTCGAAGATATCCCTGTAGATTTCAAAGCCTTGGCCCACACCGGTTTTTTTTGTAAGAGGATACGCTGAGGGCATTCCGACCGTGGTCCATCCGGCATCCCCCAGGAGTTCCGCCACGGTAACACTCTTGTCTCCCAATCGGAACATACCGTTGTATCGAACTCCGTGAACCGGTGGGTAATTCCCGGTGAACATGGACGAATGGGAAGGCAGTGTGACCGGAACCGGCGAAACCGCCTCCTGAAAAAGGGCGCCCTGTTCGGCAATCCGGTCCAGGTTCGGAGTTTCAATTGTTTCATACCCATAGCAGCCCAGATGGTCGGCTCGGGTCGTATCCAAGGTGATCAGGAGAATTCCGGTCGGTCGGTTCCCGCTCCCGGAACAGCCTCCGATGAGGAGAATCGCCGCCAGCAGCCAAGAAGTCAGGTTGCATTTGGGGCTCATTGCCCACGTTCCCGCAGGAGTCTGGAATAGCCGGGATCGGACCGGATCGAGGCCAGGTCACTGTCCTGTTCCATCCATTTCCAATTGCGATAGCCGGCATGGATCGCTTGATCCAAAGCCCTGATCGCATCCTGGGTCTTCCCCTCTAGAGCCAAAAGACAAGCGGTATCGTAGAGGAGGTCGGGATCCTCGAATTCGAGGGAACGGGCCGCCTCCAGGAGAAGCGATGCGGTATCCGTTTTGCCCTTCAACAACTCCACATGTGCCGCCCAGTGAAGGACCGCCGGCTGGTCCGGATATCGAGCCAGCAGTTTTTCAAAAATCGCCTCCGCTTTCTCTGTTGCACCGGCCATAACCATCAGGCAACCGCGGTTCATCAGAGTTGACAGATTATCCGGATGGGCCTCCAACATCCTCCGTGAAAGTTTGGCCGCAGCTCTGTCCTTCTTGGCTCCGAAATGATGCCGGAGCAGCAACAGGTTGTTTAAGAAGAGGATCTTCTTTTTCCCCTCGATCGGAGGTCCCGGCTTCGCAGCCTTCCCCGGATGGAGGCCCAGCGCCAGCATTCTCTTCCGAAAGGATTCCTCCAGACGAGCAGGTCGGGGGTTGGCCTGATTTCGCTTGACCGCAACCAGAACAGGATCCGCACTGTTTTCCCCGTCGACTTCGTCCAATCCGTGGGAATCGAAAACCTGCCACGCTCCCTCAGATTTAACTGCCGTCAGGACCGGCCAGCTCTGCTCGTCCCCCGGCGCCCAGCTCCAGGCATACCTGAAAGGCCGAGCCGTATCCTCCGAAAGCTGGAGGTAGAAACCGCCCTGTATCCCCGGCTGCCTGTGGGCGATTCTCTCGAGGGACGGGAATACATCCAGAAGAGACAGGGGTGCCTTTTCCCTGGGATTTCGCTTCTCGGAGAGGGACGAGCTATAACTGAACGCCGGTACCTGCAAGGTTTCCGCCTGTAACCAGTAGGAACTCCCCCGGGCGTTTCCGAATCGATCTTCTCCTAGCAGGGCGCCGTAAGTTCCGATCAGGTAGATCCGGACCGGCCCGATGGTTTCCCTTTCCTGAACCATCTTTTCCATTTCCAGCAGGTGTTGGCTCAACTCCTCCAAGGCCGATTGATAGGCCTTGGCCGTATCCCCTTGAACCGTTCCGGCGATCGCTTCCGTCAATTTGGAAAAGTGCACCCAGGCAAATCGATCTTTCTCCTGGGATCCGGTGTCGAGCCAAGCTTGCAGGTGATCAACCGAATCCGAAGCAGAACGGAGTGGAGGTGCATACGCTCCCGGCCCGAAGGCGAGTTCTTCAGGGCCATCAAACAGATCAAAACCGTTTTGGAAACCACTGGACCAGGAAACCACAGGGCTGTCAACAAATGCCGCGGTGTCCCAGCCGGCCTGGCTGAAAACGGAGCCGAGGGTCGACAATTCGGTCGGCAATCTGTCGGAAATATCATCTCGAACGCCGGTTTCTGCCGGCGGAAGCCCGGTCAGGATGGCCCCGATCGTCGGACGAGTCATGGGCGAAACCGCCGTCATGTCCTCGTAGAGGGTGCCCTGCTCCGAAAACAACCGAAGCGCAGGTAAGACGGTTTGGCCCCCATACGGTTTCAAAAGGTCCGCCCGGAAACTGTCCACCGTGATCAGAAGAACGGTCTCAGCGCCAGGAGGCTCGGAAACGGGAGATCTGCAGCCGGAGAGGAGCCCTGCGAAAAAGAAAAAAACAAAGAATGCTCGGATAATCTTTTGCTCCATGGTTCCCCGATGGTAACGGATCAGCCGGGCAGGCGCAAAAAAAGGAAAGGGCCGCGGCAACGCAACCGCGGCCCTGGTTCGATTCTCTGGAGAAAAAGCGGTCAGCGCCGGAAAGGACGACCCTTTTTCAACCCTTTTCCTTTCTCGCGGATCAGGTCGAACTTGTCGCCCGGATCGGCCAGGGTCGGATCACATTCCACGATGGTGGAGGCGCCCAGGTGGACCGTGTCGTACTCACCGGTAACCTGGATCCCCGCCGCCAGGAAAACGTCATTCGCGTGGTTGGAACAATCCACGTTCACGCCGGCCAGGGTGGTGATACCGCCGTTATAGGGAGCGGTCTGCGCCAGGGTCCAGGCCGCCGTGTCCCGTCCCGGATCGGCGGTTCCGGAAAAGGTGTACAGGTTGATCCCGGACAGGTAGGTGCTGGCCGGATGACCGAACCGGGTGCTGAATCCGCCGGCGATATCGGCGAACTGGAGATCCAAGGTCACCGTGTCCCCCGCACGGCTCCGGTTGGTGATCTGGGGCCGTGGGATCGGTGTGAAGTTCAGGTTGTTGAAATTAAAGTGGGCAGACTTCACAGGGGTCTCATCCGCCTGTCCGACGGCGAAATCGGCGCCGGCGCCTTTCGGGTCGGTCATCGCCAGGACCATTTCCCCGGAAGCGCAGCCGGTGGTGCCGGCGGTCCCCCATTCCCCGGAGATGTACCACTGGGAGGTCGCGGCGTAGTAACGGAGCCAAATGTCGATGGTCTGGGTTCCCTCGTTGCTGGCGGCCCGATCGAACGGCTGCCAGAAGGCGCCGACCGACGCACCGAGGTTGCCTGAGAAATTGTAGACGTAGAAGTAGAGGTAGTCGGTGAAGTCCCAGGACGTAAAGGTCTTGGACGGGATGCAGGCGGCCTGGGAGGCAGGAGCTATCGTCGCCATCACGGCGACCACCAAAAGGGCGAAGACGATTCGTTTGAGCAGCATATCCAAAAACTCCTCCGTGGAACGGATCCTAAGGGATGACCGATTTTGCGAAGGTAAATGTACGAGGAAGTCCCGATCCGTCAAGGAAAGATCCTGAAATCCGGCCGATTGAAGCAGGATTTCTTTGAATTACTGTAATAATCCACCGGTAATGGCAAAATGTCCTACACGCAAGAGAACCTTTCCCGGTATAAAAAAGGACCGCAACTCGAAAGTCGCGGTCCTCTAGAAAGCCTTTGGATGCTTTCACATCCTGGAGTTCAGATCAGCGGTTGAAGGGACGCCCCTTCTTCTTGCCTTTGCCACGGTCCCGGATCAGGTCGAACTTGTCGCCCGGGTCGGCCAGGGTCGGATCGCACTCGATCTGGGTGGACAGGCTCACGTGATCCAGGTCCAGCTCGTTGGTGACGCCGAGAGTGGCGCCGATGAACGTGTCCCCGCCGTCGTTGGCGCAGGCAACGGTAATCCCCGGTGCGCTGGTCACGTTTCCGGCGTAGGGGATCCTGGCCAGCTGGGCCCATCCGGCTGCGACATCCCGGCCGGGATCGGCGGCGCCGTGGAAACTGAAGAGTACGATCTCTTTAATCACCGACGTCGGCGCGGCCCCGAAACGGGACGAGAAACCGGCATCGATGGCGTCGAACTGCAGGTCGACGATCACGTCCGAGCCGGAACGGCTGGAGGAGGTGACTCGCGGCCG
>CAZZIV010000142.1:0-8284 GCA_964654385.1 uncultured Acidobacteriota bacterium
ATTTAAGGAGTTATGGCGATTTTGAACGGGGAAGCAGTTCTGTCGGTGGTGTCTAATTATCCAACGACCGGCTCCGACAGAAGAATCTCATGTACCGAAAGCAGGCAATACCACTTCGCCCATCGTTTCGCAATCTGACGGGATCCACTTTTGGACGATGGACAGTCTCGTATTATGTCGGAAGGCACAAGGGCCAAACCTTCTGGAGATGCCGCTGCGAATGCGGAACGATCAGTGACGTGCCACAAGGAAACCTTACAGCTGGACAAAGCACTGGATGCATGAAGTGTAGGCAATACGTGAGCAGCCGGATGCGAACGCACGGAATGGCTGATTCGCCGGAATACAAGTCCTGGCAGTCTTTCAAGAGAAGGAAGCAGCTGGCACGAGAGTGGCACCGTTCCTTTGATACATTCTTCAGCGTTGTCGGGAAGAGACCAGAGGGAATGAGACTTGTTCGAATCAACAAGAAGAAACTGCTGGGGCCTAAGAATTGGATGTGGTCAACGCGGAATCGGGACCTTCCTGAATCCATAAAACGGAAGCTCTTGACTGGGAAGGATCGACAGGCAGTCATCGTTGAAGCAAGGAAGGCCGGCGCTACCCTCCAAGACATTGGCGATGTCCTCGGATTCACAAAGGAACGAGTCCGGCAACTGGAGTCCTACGGTCCGAAGTGGAAACCAAGAAGGAATGGGAAGGCCGGACCCCGCCAGAAGACACTGGAACGAGACAAGAGAATTGCAGAATACTTCAAGGATGGATTTGTAAACAAGAACAATACGAACACCCACGACCCCCACCCCACGGTCCTGTACGGATACGGTGCCTACGGCATCAGCCGGGACCCGGTGTTCAGCCACGCCCTGATCAGCCTGCTGGACCGGGGCGTGGTTTTCGCCGTGGGGCATCCCCGGGGCGGTGGTGAGAACGGCCGCCTCTGGTACGAGGAAGGAAAGTACCTGAAGAAGCCGAACACGTTCACCGACTTCCTCGCCTGCGCCGAATCGTTGATCCGGGACGGAGTCACAGTTCCCGACCGGCTGGCAATCCAGGGCGGTTCCGCCGGCGGCCTCCTGGTCGGCGCGGTCCTGAACCTCCGTCCGGAGCTGTTCCACGCGGCGATCGCCCAGGTGCCGTTCGTGGACGTTGTGAACACGATGCTGGACAAGGAACTCCCCCTGACCATGATCGAATATGACGAATGGGGAAACCCCGAAGAAAAAGAATTCTTCGATTGCATGCTTTCCTACGCTCCGTACGAGAACGTCCGGGCGAAACCGTATCCTCACCTGCTGGCGACCGCCGGCCTGACCGATCCCCGGGTCGGCTTCTGGGAACCGGCCAAGTGGGTGGCGAAGCTCCGGGAGTTCTCCACGTCCGACCGGATGCTCCTGCTGAAGACCCGGATGGGCGCCGGCCACGGCGGGGCGTCCGGCCGGTACGACGCCATCCGGGAGGTCGCCTTCAACTACGCGTTCCTGCTGAAGGCGTTCTCTACTCGGTGATCCCCAGTTCCTTCAACAGGTTGTCGGCGTGGTCGACCTCCTGCATCACCCAGAGCATGAACCGGCTGTCCACGTGGATCGACCGGGTGGTCCGTCCGTCGAACAGGTAGTCGGCGGCCATCGCCTCGAAGGTGCCGTCGAAGAGCAGGCCGCACAGTTCCCCTTCGGCGTTCAAGGTCGGTGAGCCGGAGTTGCCTCCGGTGGTGTCCAGGTCGGACAGGAAGTTCACCGGAACGTCTCCCAGCTTCTCATCCAGGAACCGGGTGGCCTTCCCGTTCCGCAGCGCCTCGATCGCCGTCATCAGGTTGCCCGGCGCGTTGAAATCCCCTTCGCCCTTGTTCTTGGCCGCGAGCCCGGCCAGGGTGGTCTGGGGCGTGTAGTACACGCCGTCCGCCGCCGGCGCTCCCTTCACGGTGCCGTAGGTGATCCGAAGGGTGCCGTTGGCGTCCGGGTAGAGGCGGCCTCCCGCTTTTTCAAGAAGAGCGCTCATGTACCTTGGGCGGAGCTTGGCCAGGGCGCCGGAGCGGGTCTTCCCGCTCTCTTCCGTTTCGTGGATCAGGGAGAACAGGCCGATCGCCAGCTTCATGGCCGGATCGTCCAGTTTCTCCAGTTGAGCGGTGGACTTTTCCATCATCGCCAGCCGGGCGTCCAGGACGGCCATCCGGGTATCGGCGTAGTATCGATCCAGGAACTTATCCACAGCGGCGGTCCGCGACTGTTCCGCCATCCCGGCCTTGATCCCGACCGCGTGGTCCAATGCGACGATCCGTTCTCCCGGTTTCAGGCGGGCCGCTTCCAGGATGGCGTGCCGGAACAGCGCCCGGTCCACCCGGATATCCAGGGAGCGCTGGGCGCGCTGCTGTCGCTGGCGGGTCCGCTCAAAATCCCGGTCCTGGTAGCCGATCTCCCTTTCGGCGTCCGGTTTGAGACGCTCCCGCGCGATCCGGTAGAACGTATCCGCCGAGTTCAGAAGCGTCGAGCCGGCGTACAACCCTCTCAGGGCGTTGTCCCGGTCCCGGGTCTTTTGCCGGTCTTCCAGGATGGAACGGATCCGGGGAAGCACGTCACCGTACTTCGCCGTTCGATCCGGGTCGGCTTCGATCCAGGCGGTCAGTTCGGCTTCCTGCTTTCTGCGAAGTTCCAGGACGCCGCCCTTGATCATGCCGGCCAGGATGCCCCGTCGATAGGTCAGGCCGTTCTCCATGCCGCGAATCCTGCCGCCCACCTTGATGGCCAGGTCCTCGCCTTCCTCCGCCAGCCTTTTCAGAATCGCCACCCGCTCCTCCGAAATCCGGGTTCGACGGGGAATACCTTCCTCTACCGTTTCCCGGACCTCCTCGTACGTCCGGTGCCGTTGGGTCCGCCCGGGATAGCCGACCACCATCACCAGATCGCCGGGAGAGGCTCCCTTCGGACTGACCTGCAACCAGTGCTTCGGCTTATAGGGAACATTCTCCGCCGCGTAATCCGCCGGTTTCCCGTCCGATGCCACGTACGCTCGGAGGTAACCCCAGTCCCCGGTATGCCGGGGCCAGCGGAAGTTGTCGGTCTCTCCGCCGAACACGCCGATCCCTTCGGCCGGCGCGTAGACCAGTCGAACATCCCGGATTTCCTGGTACCGGATCCGGAAATACCGGGAACCTCCGAAAAACGAGCTGACCCGGCAGCGGTACCCTCCGGTTTCGCAGGACGCCGTCTCCGCCTTGATCTGATCTTCAATCCTTCCGTAATACTCCCGGTCCGGCACACCGGCGTCCAACCCCTCGAGAACCTCGCCGGTGACGTCCTCGATCGATTCGGCGACCCAGATCCGGGTGCCGGGACCGGCGGGGAGTTCTTCCTTTCGCGATTTCGCCAGGAAACCGTCCTGCACCAGGTTTTTTCCCGGGGCCGAGTTGTACTGGAGGAATCCATCGACGCAGTGATGGTTGGTGACGATCAACCCGTCGGGGGAGACGAACGACGCGGTGCAGAAGCCGAGGGAGACAATCGCTCCCATCGGCTGCCCGGTCAGGTCGGCGAACGCCTCCGGATCGCCCTGGAATCCGAGCCGTTTCAGATCCCCTGCCAGCTCCGGAACCTGGGACGGCATCCACATCCCCTCCACCGCCCGGGCCGCACCGGTTACCGCCAAAAGGCCTATTCCGATGAAAATTCCGTACTTTATTGCGCGAAATTGCAGCATTTCGGCTCCCTGTTTGTCCTGCCCCCTCCAGAATCCAGCCCGAGACCGTTCAGAACAGGTCAGGGCTTTTTCATTTTATATATAAATTATAGGAATTGCGCCACCATCGAGAAATGGCTCCCATTCCGATCAGGCGCGAATCATGGTGAGGAGCATCTTGAACCGTTCCGGGGCCTTCAGGCTGTGCGGTTCGTCCGCCGGCAGGACGATCATCTCGCCGGTCGAAACGGTACATTCCTTCCCGGAAATGGTGATATTCACCGATCCCTCCAAAACCTGCACCATGGCATCGAACGGCGCCGTATGTTCGCTGAGACCCTGCCCCTGGTCGAAGGCGAAGGCGGTGATCGTCCCCTTTTCCTTCTTTACCAAGGTGCGACTGACCACCGCTCCGTCCTGGTAATCCACCATGGAAACGAGGGTATAGGTTTCGCCGGTTGCTGGATCACTCATGGCCAACTCCATTCAGGGCCCGGAATCGTCGCGATTCATCACGAACCCCGGATCACGAGACAATGATCGCACACCGCCGCACGGTTTTCCCGGAACGGTTTATTCTTGTCGTCCGTACCTGAACCTGGAGGCAGACGGAAACCGATGGGCGACCCTGACCGCGAACTGGCCGGGCAAGCGAGATCGGGGGATCGGAAGGCGCTCGAGGCGCTGTACGAACGGCACAAGGGCCCACTCCTCGGTTTCCTGACCCGCACCCTGGGGCAAAAGCCCCCGGCGGAGGATGTCTTCCAGGAGGTATGGATGAAGGTGATCTCCGGTATCGGGCGTTTCGACAGCGAGAAAGGTCGATTCAAGGCCTGGCTGTTCCGGATCGGCGCCAACGCCGCCGTGGACCGGATCCGCCGGGAAGGGCTGCGGAAAGGCCCGGAACTGGACGTGCCGGTCTCCGATCGCGACATCGACGGCCCCCGGCGGATCGACCGGATCGAATCGCCGGAACCGGATCCCGCCCGGGCCGGAGAATCCCACCTTCTCGGCGCCGCGTTGGACCAGGCGCTGTCCGGTCTCCCGCCGTTCCAGAGGGCGGCGATCCTCCTCCGGCACCAGCAGGGAATGACCACCCGGGAGGTCTCCGAAACATTGGGGATCCCCGAAGGAACCGTCAAAAGCATGATTCACCGCGGGTTCCGGACGTTGCGCCGGAACCTTTCTCCATGGAAAACGATATGAACGACGAAACCATCCTCCATGCGCTGATGAACAACGCATCCATCCTCCCACCGGCGTGGCTGGATCGGAAGATCCTGCAGCGGATCCGTCGGAGACCGGTGCTTCGGCCGTTCCTGGCGGCCGGGCTGGCGGCGGCCTTCGTCGTGACGGTGACCGGGTGGCTGGCGTTCGCCTACGCCCAGACCCGGATCGGCGACCAGGCGGTCCTGGCCGCGGTGGTCACCGTCCTGGCATACATGGCGTTTTGCGGCGCGGCATTGACCCCGGTGCTGATCCATGCCGCCCGAACCAGGGGAACCTGGCCGCATGAAATGCAGGAGGGCCAACCATGAATCGACAGGCCAACTCTCGAAGCGGCGGCGGCACTTTCCTGCTGTTCGTCGTGCTCTTCCTCCTGTTCGGGTGGATCCTGACCCGGGGCGCCTGTTTCCGGATGGGTATTTTGGGGCCTTGGGCATGGCACGGCGACTGGTCCGACTGGTCCCTGCTCTCCCTGTTCGGGATGTCGTTCGGCGTCATGACCCTGCTGCACTTCGCCATGACCTGCTGGGTCGGCATCGACGCCAATCGGCGGGGCATGCAGGGGATCCTCTGGGGAGCGCTTGTGTTTTTCACCAGTATCGTCGGCCTGGTGGTCTACCTGATCGTCTGCTCCGGAGCCTTGAATCCCCCAGGGGAGCCGGCGGTTCAGGGAAACACCGCCGCCGCCCCGCCGCCGCCGGCCCCGCCTGCCGGAAAGGTCTGCGCCGCCTGCCGGTCTCCCCTGGAGCCCGAGTTCAAGATCTGCCCCTACTGCGGGGAGGAGCAACGCCGGGCCTGCGCCGGCTGCAGCCGTGACCTCCAGGCCGGGTGGAAGGTCTGCCCGTATTGCGGAAAACCGGCGGAGCCCTGACGCCCCTATTGACGGCCCGGCCGGATCCCCACTAGGATGCCGTTTTACGATTTCCTGCTCTTGGGGGATCCATGAGAAGCATCCTGCCGATTCTGGGAAAGAGCCCGTTCGGGGCGATCCAGACCCACATGGACAAAGTGTACGAAACCGCCGAGGTCCTTCCCTCGTTCTTCGAGGCGCTGTTCTCCAGGAACCCGGAAAGCACACGGGAACTCCGGAAGAAAATTCTCCAGATGGAGCACGAGGCCGACCTGCTGAAGAACGATATCCGGGACAATCTCCCGAAGTCGCTGTTCCTGCCGGTGGACCGCCGGGACATTCTTTCCCTGCTCCACCACCAGGACGGCATCGCCGATCTTTCGGAGGATATCGTTATCGTGGCGACCTTGAAGGAAGACTTGGTCCTGCCGGAGGATCTCCGGCCTCCGTTCCTGGACATCGTCACCCACGCCCTGTCCACCTGTAAGAAGGCCCGAAAACTGATCGGGGAGATGCAGAACCTCCTGGCCTCTTCCTTCACCGGCGAGCAGGCGGAGCATGTCCTGGGCATGATCGACGGGATCGGTGCGACCGAGTATGAGGTCGACAAGAAGGTCTATGTCCTGGCGAAGGTACTGTACAACCGGGAAGAGGAACTGGGAACCAGTTCGCTCCTCCTGTGGGAAAAAATGATGCTCCTGGTCGGCCGCCTGGCCAACAACGCCGAATCAATCGGCGACCACCTTCGCCTGATGCTCTACAGCTGAGCTGAGATGGACCCTACACCTTGATTTTTACCTTCCTGATCATCGGCCTCGTCTTCGGTCTGTACATGGCGTGGAATATCGGGGCCAACGACGTGGCCAACGCCATGGGCACTTCGGTCGGTTCCAAGGCGCTGACGATCCGGCAGGCGCTGATCATCGCCGCGATCTTCGAGTTCGGAGGGGCGTTCCTGGTCGGCGGCCATGTCACCCAGACGGTGAAAAAAGGAATCATCGACATCGACACCTTCACCGGCCGGCCGGAGGTGTTCGTCACCGTGATGCTGGCGGCGCTCCTGGCCGCGGGGATCTGGCTCCAACTGGCCACATGGAAAGGGCTTCCGGTCTCCACCTCCCACTCCATCGTCGGCGGCGTGGCCGGCGCCGGCGTGGCCGCGGCCGGCATGAACGGAGTGGACTGGTACAAGCTCGGGTTCATCGGGGTTTCCTGGGTGCTCTCGCCGATCGTCGGGGCGGCGATCGCCTTCATTGTGTTCCGGTTCATTTCCTCGGTGATCATGAGCAGCAAGGATCGGGACAAGCGGATCCAGAAGTTCGCGCCGTTCCTGTCGGGAACGGTCATTTTCGTCCTGACCCTCTCCATGATCTACAAAGGGCTCAAAAAGGCCCATCTCGATTTCCTGGCCAAGCTGTCGTTCTTCCAGGCCGCCGCCGCCGCCGCTCTCCTGGGCTGCCTGTTCGGCGTCACGATTTTCTTCATCCTGAAGATCTCCGGAAACAATTCCTACCGAAAGCGGAAGAAGCGGTTCACATACGTGGAAGGGCATTTCAGCTGGTTGCAGGTGATGACCGCCTGCTACGTGGCGTTCGCTCACGGCGCCAACGACGTGGCCAACGCCATCGGCCCCCTGGCCGGAATCTGGGGGGTCTACTCCTCGGGAAAGGTCGCTTCGAAAGTCGGGATCCCCGCGTGGATCCTCGCCTTCGGCGGCCTGGGCATCGTCATCGGTCTCGCCACCTGGGGATACCGGGTCATGGGAACCATCGGCGAGCGGATCACCGAGTTGACGCCGTCCCGGGGGTTCGCGGCGGAGTTCGCCGCCGCCAGCACCGTCCTGATCTGCAGCCGGCTGGGCCTCCCGATCTCCACCACCCACACCCTGGTCGGATCGGTGATCGGCGTCGCCCTGGCCCGTGGACTGGCCGCCCTGGACCTCCGCGTCATGCGGGGAATCTTTTCCGCCTGGATCATCACTTTGCCGGCCTCCTTCGGACTGTCCGCGGCGATCTGTTGGGTCCTGCACCTGCTGTTCCTGTGAAACGAATCTCTCTCACGGCGTTGCTCCTGGCTCTCCTTGTCTCCTGCGCGACCGCCGGAGACACCGGTTCGGTTCCTGCGAAGGTTCTACGGGGCGTCGACGGGGACACACTTCTGGTGGAACTGAACGGGAAGAAGGAGAAGGTCCGGCTGATCGGTGTGGACACTCCGGAAATGAATATCAAAACCGGAGATCCTCAACCGTACGCCCTGGAGTCGACCCTTTTCACACAGGAGCAGGCCGAGGGGAAAACGGTACGACTCTCGGCCGACCCCCTGGACGACGATCGCGACAAGTACGGCCGCCTTCTCCGGTACGCGACTCTCCCCAACGGGGATCTTCTGAACCTGGAACTGGTCCGGCGCGGGTACGGCTTCGCCCTGCTGGCGTTCCCATTCGAACAGAGGGACCGGTTCGCCGAGGCGGAGATCGAAGCCCGCCGGGCAGGCCGGGGACTCTGGGCGCCCGGCAGGATCGAGGCGACCCGGCCT
>CAZZIV010000143.1:0-8241 GCA_964654385.1 uncultured Acidobacteriota bacterium
GCTGGTGCTGGACGACCTGGCGAAACTGGAAGCGGACGTGGAGGCGGCCGGAGGTCCCTGGACGCCCGGGAGGGTACCTGTTCGGGGACAGCAACCGAAACCCCGGTTTTAGGGACACCTATTCAACGCAGCGTTTTCCTGGTTTCGGCCCCCGTCTCCGGGCTTGAAGACGCCGAGACAATCGCCGCTCCAGCTCTGCAACGAATTCGCTGGAACCGGACGGGCGGCCGGTCGATGTGTTCAGTCGAATCCTGTTGACCTCCTCTTCGGAGAGGCCGATGCGCAACCATTCTCTCCAATCCTGGATCGGCCCCGGAAACGGGCGAGCCGGATCCAGGAGGCGATCCTCAACACCAGTGGAGTGTGCGTGTACGCTCGACCAAGGGTAGTTTGTCGGGTCATCCACTAAGCAGGCGCGTACAGGATTCAATTCGATATATCGGATTGCCGCCCAGAGGTGCCTCTCATCCATCGCCGAAGAAGCGAATCGATTGGCCCAGGCGTGCCCGGTCACGTTATCCCTGAAATTCTTTTTTCGTGCGAAGGCTCTGTGCGCATTGCCGATAGCCTTGGCCAGAGAATCCTGACGGGCACCTACGGCGATCAAATGAACATGATTCGGCATGAGACAATATCCCCAGATTTTCATGGAAAACCTGGTTGCGTATTCTTCGAGTCGAGCCAGGTACCACCGGTAATCGGATACGGAAGAGAAGAGTTCCTTTTTTCGATTGCCACGGTGGGTGATGTGGTAGGGACAATCCGGGACCATGGCCCTTGCAATCCGTACCATTGCAACTCCGGGAAGGAAGACGGAGGACCGGTTTCAACCCGAATTTATCGCCTTGCGACGGGAACCTGCAGCGACAGTGCCCTTCTCGGTTGCGTCCAGGAAACAGCCTCATTAGTGTCCCCGAAACTAGGGTTTCGGTTGCTGTCCCCGATTGAAAGGGTGTTAAGGTGTAACCATGTACGACCACTTCACACGGGAACAACTTGAGGGGATGCTCCATGATGCCGCCTTAAACTGGCTCGCCCACGACGGGCTCTGGTTCCTGGCAGTGGAGGGAAAGTACGACCAGGCCGCCGCCATCGAGCTGGACGAGAAGGCGTGGGAGTCGTTCACCGTCATCGAGGCAAAGAGGATCATGAAGCGGCACGGGATCGCGCCGGGAGGCGGCATCCCGGCGCTGGCGAAGGCGCTGAAGTGCCGGATGTACGCCCTGATCAACGACAACGAAATCGTGGAGCAGACCGACACCCGCCTGGTGTACCGGATGAATTCCTGCCGTGTCCATGACGCCCGGGACAGGAAAGGGCTTCCCCTTTTCCCCTGCAAGGGAGTGGGTCTCATCGAATACGCCGGCTTCGCCCGGACCGTCGACCCGCGGATCGAAACCGGCTGCGTCACCGCCCCTGAGGACGGAGAGACACGAAACTATCGTTGCGGTTGGGAATTTACACTGAGGGAATAAGACGCTCCCCCAAAAGGGGTCTGACCCCTTTTTCGCGAACGCTACAGCGGGACGGGGCCGCCGCCGGCCGGCACGCAGCCGGTGGCGCAGGCGCGATCGGCGTAGCACTGGTTGCTGTAGGTCTTGCCGTTGTCGCAGACCACAGGGTCCCACACGTCCAGGCACTGGATGTACGACTTCTTGCAGGGCTTGTCGCCGGGGGCCGGTTTGCCCTTGGCGAAAGCGACGGTGCCGGCCACCATGGCGATGGCGAACAGCAGGATAACGGCGATCTTGAAACCACGTGAATTCATACGGCGTTCCCTCCGATGAAGTTTGCGGAAACGGTTCCACCGACAGACCCCATACGGCCGGCGGCCCGGCTTCCGATTCTGGAAATCCCTAAGACAAACTCCCAAAAAGTATACCCAAAAATACCTGTCGCGTTGGGAGATACTTCCGTCGGCTCTGTCGTATACTCGTTTTCACTTCATGGAAACCGGTCGGAAAGGTCATGAATATCTGCCTGCTCACCAACCAGGATCTGGACGCCGACCCGTTCCCCGCGGACGACTGGCCCTGTGATCCCCGCCCTTTTCTGCCGGAGGCGAACTGGGATCTGGCGGTCCTCACCAAGAGAACCGCGGTGGCGCAGGTGACCGAGCTGGCCCAAAACGGGTACGACCTGTTCTTCAACCTCTGTGACGGCGCGGCGGACGAAGAAACCCCCGGGATCGAGGTGGTCCAGACCCTCGAGGCGTTCGGGGAGGCGTTCACCGGCGCCCGTTCCGACTTCTACGAGCCGTCCCGGGAAGCGATGAAGGCGGCTTGCCGCGAGCAGGGGATCGCCACTCCGGCGTTCGTGATGGCGAAGCAGGAAGCCGACATCGCCAGGGCGGCCAAGACCCTCCGGTTCCCGATGTTCGTCAAGCACCCGAGCAGTTACGCCAGCGTCGGCCTGACCCGGGCCTCCAGGGTCCTGACCCGGGCCGCCCTGGGAAAGCAGGCGTGGAGAAACATCCGCCGGTACGGCGCCGCCCTGATCGAGGAGTACATCGACGGAATCGAGTGCACCGTGCTGGTGGCGGAGAACCCGGAGGACCCTCTTCGGCCGAAAGCCTACACGCCGATGCAGTACCGGTTCCCGGAAGGGGAGAGCTTCAAGCATTCGGCCATGAAGTGGGTGGACTACGACCGTCTGGCGGTGACGCCGGTGCAGGATCCAGCGCTGGAAGCCCGGTTGAGGGAAATCTCTACCCGGTTCTTCGTCGCCATCGGCGGCAGCAGCTTCGGCCGGTGCGACATCCGGGTCGACCGGCAGGGAACACCGTATATCCTGGAGATCAACCCGAACTGCGGCGTGTACTACCCTCCCACCGATCCCGGCTCCGCCGACCTTTGCCTCTTGCAGGATCCGGAAGGCCATGCCGGCTTCACCCGCCGGCTGGTGGCGGCGGCCCTCCGGCAAAAAGGGGTCTGACCCCATTTCCTTACGGACACGCCGCAGGCGAGATGGAAATATCGCCGTTTCGATCCCCAGCCTGTCCTGCTCCGCCGCTGTTGAAATCGCCGTTGCATCGGTCGGAACCTGCCGATGAGAGATAGTACCAGGCGGCACCGGCCGCTGGGATCTCCGGATCCTGTCCCTGTGGATTCGGCGTATCCGCTACCAGGCAAACCTGCATCGAGTCAGTGAAGTCGCCGAACTCTCTTCGCAACTGCTCCAGGTCGCCCCGTTGCAGGTCATACCGGGCGTTCGGATCGTTCACCGGAGACCAGGTCATGGTCGCCGAATCACTGAAACCAAAACCGGTCACCACTTCAAACGGTCCTTCGCCGATCACCGCCCCGTCGCAATCATTGTCCAGCCCATCGCAGATTTCTGGCGCTCCGGGATAGATCCCCGGGTGGTTGTTGTCGCAATCCGCCAGGCAGGATCCATCCTGATCGTTATCCACCACGGAGCAGCAACCCAGCATCCGGCTCCAGACCCCGGCCTCCGGATCGTCGCTACGGTGGAACGCGGACAGAATCCGGCCGTCGGAGCCCAGGGCCAGGCCGGTGCGGGTGAAGCTCGACATGGTGCCGGGCAGCCCGTCACTGACAACGAGAGTACTTCCTAGGGGTGTTCCTCCCTCATCGACTCTTTGAACTTCCACCTGATCCTGATCTCCGGCGGTGAATTGCAAAATATACATTTCACCGGTCCACACGATCTCCGGTTTCGTCAAAAAGGATCGAAAGAGAATCTGCTTCAACGTCGTCGTCGGATTTCCTTCCCCATCAAACGCCTGGAAGTAGAGAGCTTCGTAGTTGCCGACGAAAACCAGTCCGAATCCGTTTCCGTTCCAGGCGATGTCCGGCATGAACGTTGAACCGTAGGTGGATCCTGTCAACCGGCGGCGGCTCCCGGTGGTTCGTCCCTGGGCGTCCAATCGATCCATCCACACTCCATCCGATTCATTGAAACCCTTGAGCATAACGAACAGGTATTCCTGCCCGGTCCAGACCATGTCCGGACTCGACCCCTCGAGGTATTGCATCTCGCCTATCGGCACGCCGGATTCCGAAAAACGATGAAATCGGACTCCCTCCGGTCCGGCTGCGTCATAATCCCAGGCCGCTCCGAAGCCGTGGCCGTCCCAGACCAACGCGTCGTTGTCCCGGGTATTGGAATCGATCTCCGAGGCCGTGCCGATCTTGGTCCCGTCGGGCAGAAGCCGTTGGAGGGAGAGGCCATACGGCCAGACCTTTCGGAGCCAAGCCACCGCCCACCCATCCGGAGTCGCGCAGATGACGGGGTCGTTCGCTTCCTCCTCCGGCCAGGTAGTCAGCACGATCGGATCGCCCATGGGAACACCGTCCGGATCGAGACGTCGAAATACGACCTCCGCGTCCGTGCCGGAAGACATATCGGGATCCTGGCCCCATACCAGGCCGAACGAATCGCCGTCGAACGCGACAGAAACGTCCCAGGTACTCTGGATCGTTCCGTCCCTGTGTACGACCGGTGCGGAAAGAGAGTCCAGGCCGGAGCAATACCGGGTACAGCCGGATACGCCGTCATCCACCAGGCCGTTGCAATCGTCATCTATTCCGTCGCACCGCTCCACCGCGTTGGGACTGCGCGCCGGATCTCCGTCATCGCAATCGTCCACGCAGCGGTCGTATCCGTCTCCATCCGAATCGCCGCAGCACAACAGCTGTTGGACTTCCACCTCACCAGCCCCATTCAACCAGGAAAAGCGCGGCCCATCCCCATCCCAGGCGAGCCCGGCCCGCCCGGAAAAGGTAGCCGGTCCCGCGACCGGCGCGGCGTTCTCGACGATCACTCCGGAACCATCCACCCGTGAAAGGTACGCGGTGACATTCCCTGGATTTCCTTCCAGCCAACCGACCAACAGTTCCTGGTCGGTGAAAACCATCGCCGGAGCCGTTGCCGGACCTGGATCGGAGCCTTGCGCCACCGAAGCGCCGAGAAGGTTGCCGGCGGCATCCACGTTCGCGATTCGTACGTCGGCGCCGCCGAGAGAAGAGTCCACCCAGGCCACCACCCAGTTCGCGCCGTTCCACCCGATCTTCGGCGAGGAAACCGGGCCGGATCCAGGATCCACTCTCACTTCGCTCGTCAAGGGGGAGAGCTGACCGTCCAAGCCTCTGAAGAAAATTCCAGGGGTCCCGTCCCGGTCGTCGATCCACGCGACTCCGAATCCCGAGCCGTCCGACGCGACGGCGGGATCCTGGGCATCGTTGACCTTGACGGAAACCGTCGTCTCGTCGATCAAGGCGCCGTTGGTATCCAGCGTATCAAGATGAACGGCCACGGAATGCCGGCCTTCGACCCAGGCGACTCCCCAATTTTCTCCATTCCACCCGATGGCGGGATCCCGGTGTGTCGCCGTCCCGGTGGCAATCGGTATTTCCAGCGGGGGGATAATCGTATTGCTGATGATCGCGAACCAGATCTCCGGGTTGCCGCTGCGATCGTCCATCCAGGTCACTGCATGGAGATCCCCGGAAGCGGCGATGGAAGGGCCGCCGACCACCGTTCCTTCCGCGAAGGAGACCGGATCTTGGCCGGAGCCTCCCCAACGATCCAGGTACCGGAAGCGAAGCGATCGAACGCCCTGCACCACGTGAACCCATGTCAGGCCGAGTTCCAGATCTCCTCCGGCAAGATCCGGGAGCTCCAGAGACGCACTGCCGTCCACGTAGGAGGTTGCGGTGCCGGCGATTGGAGACGGGCACTGCAAAGCGCATCCTTCATCGATGCGGCCGTCGCAGTTGTTGTCCCATCCGTCGCAGACTTCCGTCCCCCCCGGCTTGGACGAAAACATGCCGTCGTTGCAGTCCTCCGGAAAGGAAAAGCCGTCACCATCACCATCCGTCGCCGAAAAAGCCGCATGGATGGAGAAGAGCGCGAGAACTACCGCCGCGCCCAGGAAACGATTCGGGCGATCGGAAAAATGCTTTTGGCCCATGCTCACCCCCCGTGAACGAAGGAACACTGCTTCAAGCATACGCTGATTTTATGCCGGACACAAAAAAGGGGTCTGACCCCATTTCCTTGACGGAAGTCAGACCCCTTTTCCCTTGCGGGCTCGCCGCATACTTACAAGAAACCGTTACTTACAAGTCTTTCTCCCGCGTCTGCCTTTACACTTGTTGGAGCAGCAGTCGGAAGCAACCGTACAGGAATCGCCCTTGGAGCCGCAGACCGGCGGCGCGCTGCAGCCGGAAGTATCGAAGGTGCAGGTGGCATCGCAGGCCAGGGTGCCCGGTCCGAATCCCTGGCTTTCACAGGTCTGACCTCCCAGGTCGCTCCCGTCGCAGTCCTCGCCCGGTTCCTGCACCCCGTTCCCGCATTCCGCCGGCGTACCGCCGCCGCAACTGTCCAATTGGTTCCCGAGGGAGTTCAGGATCTTGTCGCTTCGAACCCCGGAGTTCAGGCAGCCTCCGAAATGGTGCAGGCCGACGACCTTCCCGGTCACGCCGGAGATGACCGGGGAGCCGGAGGAACCGCCGATCGTATCGCAGTAATAGCCGATATCCGAGTTGGTGCCCCGGCCGTTGTACGGGGACGCATCGACCTCGCACACACCTTTCGGGTTGGCGGAATGAGTGGATAGGATCGAAAGCTTTTTCGGGTTCCCCGAAGGGTGATGAGCGATGTAAATCCTCTCATCCATGGGGGCCAGGCGACTGTCCAGCTCCAGGCACGGAATGGTCGAGGAATTCCCCGTGGTGGTCATCAGGGTGTAGTCCAGGGTGTAGTCGGTGGCGACCAGGTCCTGCCCCATCACCGAGGACTCGATGCTCGCGCCGCCGCCGCCGCAGGACGCGTTCTGGTACCGGATCTGCAACTCGGTGCTCTGCACTCCCGACCGGGAAGAGGCGCAGTGGTTGTTGAAGATGAACTGGCCCGAATCGGAAATTTTGAACGCGGTGCAGGAGGTGCAGCAGCCGATCACCGCTTTCACCGCCGCCTCGGCGTTGGCGTACTCGGTGGGGTAGCTGTTTTTGTAGCACTCCACATCGTCCCAGTCCTGGGTGCCGCAGACCGAATCGGTTCCAGGCTCGCCGCCGCCGATCCCGCCGGGATTTTCCCCGAAAATCGGTTCCAGGCCCCGGCCATAACCGTCGACCTCAAAACCGAAGCCGCCGCCGTTGGGCGCGTTCAACTGGAGAATCGCAGTATCGCCGAGGAGGCTGAACGCCCAGAAGTTTCCATTGTTGTGAGGACCTTTGCCGGTGTATTCGAAGGACTGGGAACCGTCCAGGCTGGTCATCCGGAGGGTGTCGCCGGGCGCCAGGTCGAATTCATTGAAATGCACCCGGATGTAGGTGGCGTTGGGATAGTGAACCACCCATTCCCGGGCGGCCTCTCCGAACCCGATTTTATAAGGATGGTCCGACCCGAGATTCGCCGGTTCCAACTCGCCGATTTTTTCCTGGGCCATGACCGGAACGGCCATCAAGAGCATACAGATCGCCACTAGGCAGAAAAATTTTTTCACGAACGGTTCCTCCCGGCTGTCGGGACTCCTTTGGGGTACAGGAAACCACCGACATCCGGGGATCCGGGAGTCCCGTGATCCGGCGCCCCCCTCGGTGCCTGTCGGCGTTTCGAAAGAGTACGCCGGAAAAGCCGGAAGGACAACAACAAATACAGGCCCCGCCGGAACCGGGGCGCTCCGCCGCTAATCCTCGGGCTTGTCCATGAACACCCGCAGAGATTTGCACCGGGAAGGGTGCCGCAGCTTCCGGAGCGCCTTGGACTCGATCTGGCGGATCCTCTCCCGGGTCACGGCGAAGGAGCGGCCGACTTCTTCCAGGGTGTGTTCGCTCCCGCCGCCGACGCCGAACCGGAGTTTCAGCACTTTTTCTTCCCGGGGAGTCAGGGACTTGAGAACGCCCTGGGTCTGCTCCCGAAGGTTCAGGTGGACCACCGCGTCCACCGGCGAAACCGCGTGCTTGTCTTCGATGAAATCTTTCAGGTGGCTGTCTTCCTCTTCGCCGATCGGGGTTTCCAGGGAAATCGGTTCCTGGGAGATTTTCTGGACCTTTCGAACCTTGGCCACCGGCATTCCCATTTTCTGGGCGATCTCTTCCGGAAGCGGCTCCCGGCCGTACTCCTGCACCAGGCTCCGGGAGGTGCGAACCAGCTTATTGATCGTTTCGATCATGTGCACCGGGATCCGGATGGTCCGTGCCTGATCGGCGATGGAGCGCGTGATCGCCTGGCGGATCCACCAGGTGGCGTAGGTGGAGAACTTGTAGCCGCGGC
>CAZZIV010000144.1:0-8240 GCA_964654385.1 uncultured Acidobacteriota bacterium
GTGCTCCGCTTCTCGCGCCGGATGTGCGTGCCCCGGGTTTGCAGGGCGAGCCGGGCCGCCGGCCGGCCCTCGGCGTCCCGGGAGAGACCGACGATCCGGCCCGGAATCTGCCGCCGGCAACCGTCCCTGGCGGCCAGGTACCCGGCGTGAGGCCCTCCGTATCCGATCGGAACACCGAACCGCTGGGTCGACCCCACCGCCACGTCGGCGCCGAATTCGGCAGGGGCCCGGAGAACGGCCAGGGCCAGGAGATCGGCGGCCACCGCCACCAGGGCGCCGTGTTCGTGGGCCTGGTCACAGAACGCCGCGTAATCATGAACGGCCCCATCGGTGTCCGGGTACTGCACCAGTGCGCCGAAGACCGAATCGTCGAAGGAGAAGGAGGCGTGATCTCCCACCTGCACCTGGATTCCCAGCGGTTCGGCCCGGGTTTTCACCACCGCGATCGTCTGGGGATGACATTTCTCGGAGACGAAAAAGACTTCCCCTTTCCGGCCCCGCTTCCGGCACCGGCGGCAGAGGGTCATCGCCTCGGCGGCGGCGGTCCCTTCGTCCAGCATGGAGGCGTTGGCCACATCCAGTCCGGTCAGGTCCTGGATCATGGTCTGGAAATTCAGCAGCGCTTCCAGGCGCCCCTGGGAGATCTCAGGCTGGTACGGCGTGTAGGCGGTGTACCAGCCGGGGTTCTCCAGGATCCCCCGCCGGATCGCCGCCGGAAGGACGCACTCTGAATAGCCCATCCCGATGAAACTGCGGAACACCCGGTTTTCGCCGGCCATCGACCGGAGCTCGGCCAGGACCTCCTGCTCGGAACGGGGCGGATCCAGGTCCAGGTCGCCCTCCATCCGGATCGAGGCCGGAACGGTTCGCTCCAGGAGATCGTCCAGGGAGTCCAGGCCCAGGACCTGCAGCATCCGGCCTCGGTCCCGGCGTCCGGGTCCGTTGTGCCGCTCGGGAAAAGTCCGCCGGGAACCGGCGGGGGAGGATTTCTTGACGGAAATAGCCATGATTTCTGTTCCTTGAGCAGACCCCACGAATCCAGGAAGTAGATGATCGTTGCACATCCTGATCGGTCCACGCCAGCCCCGGGCCGAATTCCCTCCCATCGGCGGACGCAGGCGAAAGGACCCGATCGAGGACGGTTTCAGGTATGATGGCGTTTCATGGACCATCCTCGGAGGAAGCCTTGATTCTGGAAACCGCCCGCCGCGTCCTGACCATCGAAGCCGACGCCATCCGCACCTTGGCCGATCGCCTGGATGGATCGTTCGAAAAGGCCGTGGAGATGCTCCTTTCGTGCCGGGGCCGGATCGTCCTGACCGGCCTGGGAAAATCCGGGCTGATCTGCCAGAAAATCGCCGCCACCCTCTCTTCCACCGGGATGCCGTCGTATTTCATGCACCCGACCGAGGCGGTCCACGGAGACCTGGGGATGGTCGCATCCGGAGACCTGGTGGTCGCCTTGTCCAACTCAGGGGAAACCGCCGAAATCGTCAAGCTGCTGGAACTGATCCGGCGGCTGGGGGCCAGGGTGATCGCCCTGAGCGGAAACCCGGAATCCACCCTGGCGAAGAACGCCGACGTGCATCTTCATGTGGGCGTCGATAAGGAGGCGTGCAGCCTGGACCTGGTCCCTACCGCTTCCACCAGCGCCGCCCTGGCCATGGGAGACGCCCTGGCCGTCGCCTGCTACGAGCGAAGAGGGTTCACCGAGAACGATTTCGCCCGGTACCACCCCGGCGGCCGCCTGGGCCGGAAGCTGATCCTGGTGCGGGACCTGATGCACGCCGGCGATCAACTGCCGGCGGCGTTGGAACGGATGCCGATTCCCGAGGCGATCCGGCTGCTGGACCGGGGCCGGCTCGGCATGATCTGCGTCATCGACACAGAGAACCGCCTTTCCGGCATTCTCACCGACGGCGACCTGCGCCGGCTGCTGCTCAAAACCAGCACCCCGCTGGACGGAGAAATCGAATCGATCATGACGCGGGACCCGTCGACCATCTCCCCCTCCGCCCTGGCCACCGAAGCGCTCCGGATGATGGAAGAAAAGAAAATCACCTCGTTGCCGGTTGTGGATGAAGACACCAGCCTGCTCGGTGTGATCCAGATTCACGATCTCTGGCGTACGCAGCTTTTTTAGGAGAGCGAGTCATTGGATAAGGAACTTCAGGAAAGAGCCGGAAAAATCGAATTGATGCTCCTGGACGTGGACGGCGTGCTGACCGATGGCCGGCTGATCATGGGCACCGACGGAACCGAGGCGAAGGCGTTTCACGCCCGGGACGGCCTTGGAATCCGACTCGCCCAGCGGGGAGGAATCATGATCGGCCTGATCTCCGGGCGGGAATCGAAGGTGGTGACCGACCGGGCGGAAGAGCTGTATATCACCGAGGTGCATCAAAGGGTATTCGACAAGGTGGAACGTTTCCGGGAGATCCTCCAGCGCTTGAAACTTTCGCCGGAGCAGGTCGGATTCATGGGCGATGACCTGGTGGACCTGCCGGTTCTCCGGGCCGCGGGCTTTTCGTCCGCCCCCGCCGATGCCATCGCCGAAGTTCGGGAACAGGTCCATTACGTCGCGGAAAGGCCGGGCGGCGGCGGGTGCGTCCGGGAGATTGTGGATCTTCTGCTGAAGGCGCGGGGGAAATGGGATTCGGTCACTTCACGGTTTTTCGCCGACAAATAGGAAGGCCGCCATGAGATTCCTGGTTCTGACCACCATCATCGTTCTGTTCGTTCTGCTGATGATTTTCATGTTCACCAACCCGGGGACGGTGCCCAGGGTCGTTCTCTTCGGCCGGACTTTCGTGGATGTCCCTCTCTACGTGGTGGTTTCCCTTGCGCTCCTGGTCGGTATCCTTTTCACCTTCGTCGTGGCGGTGGCCGAAGGAGCGAACACCCGGATCGCCAACCGGCGCCTGATCCGGCAGATTCAGAAGATGGAAACCGAGATCAACTACCTGAGAACCCAGCCGTCCCGGGGCAAGAGCGAACCGGACGACCTGCCGAAAAACCGTAGTTCGACGACGTCGGCAGCCGACGCTCCCGCTGGAAGCGGAGGATCCGCCTCGGCCCCTCCCCCCAGCGCCCCGGTCTACGGGACCTCGGACAGGCACGGCGGAGGGGAGGACGACGATGAGGGCACCGTCTACACAGGCGGCAGGGCGGTGTGAGGATCGATCCGGATTCCACAGAACGGTTGCCGGCAGCTTGTCGGGAACAATCCGGCATCACTCGGTCTCCAGTGCTCCCAAGTGCTCCCGGCCCGCCCGGAAACCATCGGCCGGTACGCGAATGATCCTACGGTGACAAGCCGCCTCAGCGACTCTGCAGCAGGGCGTCCACCTGGTCCTGGAGGGCCAGGCAGCGGGCCTCCCCGATCTGGACCTTCAACATTTCCAGTTCCTGGTCCAGCAGCGCCCGGTACTTGGGACCGGGATCCGGATCCCTCGCTTCCAGGACTCCCTTCCGCAGCCCTTCTTCGTCCCAGGTTCCGTCCGACTGGATCTCGGACCGGGCGAACAGGGCGACGACTTCCTCATCCTGGTTTCCGCAGCAGGACCGGATGAAGTTGGCGGCGCCGGCCCCCACTTCCGCCCGAAGGGTCCGGTAGACGATCCGCTGCCCGGCGTTGAAAACGCTGATCTGCCTCTCCAGATCGGACGGCGGCTCCCAGTCTTCCTCGGGCTCCGACCCGTAAAGGTCCCCTTCCTCCGCTTCCGGTTCGGCTCCCAGTTCGGTCTCCGGCACAGGTTCGGTTTCCGGTTCGGCCTGCATGTCGACTTCCGCGTCCTCTTCCGGGTCTGCTTCCGACTCCACCTCCGGCTCGTCTTCCTGCGGAAGGCCGGAATGCGCATCCGGCACCTGCTCAATGTCCGCTTCGACTTCCGGCCGAGGCACGGCATCGATCTCCGTCTCCGCCAGCAGCCCGCCTTCCGCCGCTTCCCGGCGTTCGCTCCGATCCTCGGCTTCGTCTTCGGAAATTTCGGCATCGAGCGCCGGCGCCGTTTCGACCGGAACGGCGGCGTTCGTTTCCTCTTCCGGCTCTTCGACCGGCTCTTCCGGATCCGGGGCCACCGGGTAATCCAGTTGATACTCGGCGGCTTCCCCGCCTTCGCCGGTCCCGTCTTCGTCCTCGGAGCCTAGGGCGATTTCGTCCCGGGGGATATAGACGGTGGCGTCCATCGGCGAATCCAGCGGCGGGGTCGTCTCCTCGGTCTCCACCAGTTCTACCGGGATCCGCGCGTCCTCCGAATCTTTCGACAGCGCTTCTTCCAGCAGTTCCCTGGAGATCGCCATGGTCCTCCCCGAATCGAACGGCACCGGACCGGGTTCCTCCCCGGAGGTTCCCAGGTCATCGATCGGAGGAGTGGTCTCCTCCAGGGCGGCGGCCAGGTCCTCCACGGCATCGCCGGTCGGGAGGGAGGGCGACTCGTCTTCCTCCTCAGCCAGGTCTTCCACCGCCCCCCATGCTTCCTCTTCCGCCGGCTCCGGCGGTTCGGCCATCCGTACCGTCTCCTGGGAATCGTCCGTTTCCGCGATTCGATCCATCGAGTCCTGTTCGATCGTTCCCTCCGCCTCGACAGTCCTGTCCGGCTCGACGAGCGCGCCGTCCACGACCGCCTCTTCCGGTTCCGAAAAGTCTTCGACCGCGTCCTGGCATTCCGCCGGCACCGGCTCTTCTTCCACCACCTCCGGCGACTGCGCGGCGGCACCCAGGATCCGGAGGGTCCACAGGATCTGGCAAACTTTGAAATCCCCCAGGCCGGTGGCTTCGCACACGTCCATGGCGGTGGCCGGGCTCTTCAGCGCGGAGATGACATCCCATTCCTCCGGCCCGATGGACATCCGGTCCAGAACCTCCAGGAACCCGGGGGTGAGCTGAAGCTCCCGGTCGATCCCCCCCAACCCTTCCCGCACCCGGGACCAGGACTGGATCCCGGCGAGACCGTCCCGGACCAGCTGCTCCACCGTATCCTCCAGGACGATCTCCTCGATGGTAGGAAGTTCGCCGGAGAGGAAGGAAAACTCTCCTTCCTCCCACCGAAGGGAGCCGTGGACGATTTCCCGAAGATGCTCCTGCACCATGGTCCGCAGGTCCTCTTGATCGAGAACCCCCATCTCCAGCAGGATCGTGCCGACCCGTTTGTTGGAGAGCAGCCGCCGGGCGGCCTCATCCCGGTCTTTCAGCGAGATCACGCCCCGCCGAAGGAGGTAGGCCATCAGCCCGTCGTCCGTCGAATTGCTGGTGGCGAAGACGCAGCGACCTTCCTTGATATGCAGGGTGCGCTCCACCTCGCCGTGGATCAGGGTCAGAACACCGGTTTCCCGGCTCCTGCACAACCGGGTCAAAAGAGGCGCCACCGATTCCCCGCCGAATCTCCCCTCGATGACCTCGCCGGAAAAATCGCCGCCGATACGATCGATCTCCTGAACCACGCCCAGAATCTTCAGGGCCCAGAGCGCTTGGTAAATTTCGAAATTGGAGAGGAAGACCTCCGCGCAGAGCCGCTCCACCGAATCGCCGTTCCCTTCCAGCTGTTCCAGAAGCATCCGTTCCCCTTCGGAAAGGGTCAGGTTTTCCAGGACCGGACCGGCCTCCGGGTGCACCTGGAACCAGGTCCGGACCGGGCCGACACCCCGCCGGATCCTGGAGAAGGAACGAAGCTTGCGAATCCCTTCCAGTACGATATCCCCGGTGTGGGTTCCCAGCGTAATCACCTCCACCGTCGGGAGGCTTCCTTCCTCGAATTCGTATTCTCCGTCTTCCCACGAGAACAGGTCGGTGATGATGGTCCGCACCTGCAGCAAAACCCCGCGAACCAGTTGTTCCGGTTCCAGGTACCCCGCCTCCACCAGGATCGTACCGATCCTCTTCCCGAGACTCAGCCGGGTCAGGGCGTCTTCCAGCTGGGCCAGGGTGACCAGCCTCTCCCGGAGAAGCAGTTCCCCCAGGCGGTCGTCCGGATCGCTGGAGGCGGCGAACACCACCTGCCCTTCCTGGAAATAGATCGTCTTCCGAACGGCGTTCCTGGTGACCCGAAGGGTGCCGGTTTTCCGCAGCCGGGAAAAGGCCCACAGTAGATCCGGAACGCTGATCCCTTCGATCTTGCCGGCCAGCAGCCCTGGAGAGGCGTCACCGGTTCTGAATTCCTGCATCGGCTTCCTTCTTTCGCCCCAGTGGGCAGGCACCGGAGAAGCCGGAGCCCCCCCAATGAGGGTAAATCCATCCGGATTGTAAGTTATTCCCGGCAGGTTTTGGGTCAAGTTTTGGTATTAATGTTGACCTTCGGACGCTTTTTCCGATTCCTCCAGCAGCATCACCGGGATGCCCTCCCGAACCGGGTATCGGCGGCCGCAGCCGCCGCATCGCAACCAGGCGGAATCTTCGCACTCCGTCACGTCACCCCGGCATTCGGGGCAGGCGAGAATTTCCAACAGCGCCGGGTCCAGGCTCATGCGGGCCCCTCCAGAGCGGTGATTGACACCCATGATATACACCTCTCATGGGAACGGTGTCAAAAGAGGCGCTGCAACGGATCCTGGTGATCCGGCTGGGGGCGATGGGAGACATCCTCCGGACCCTCCCGGCGGTGCGCTCGATCCGGAAAGCGCTGCCGGACGCCTCTATCTGGTGGGCCTGCGACGACCGCTGGTCCCAGGTGCTCGAATCCCATCCGGACCTGGACGGCATTCTCCCGTTTCCACGGGCGCGTCTGGACGCCCTGACCGGCCCTGTCGAAAGCTTCCGGAAGATCGGCCCGGTCCTGGCGTATCGCCGGCAGCTCAGGGAACGAAAATTCACCCTGTCGCTCGATTTTCACGGGAACCTGCGAAGCGGAGTCGTCGGCCGGCTCGCAGGCGCCCCTCTGAGGGTCGGATTCGCCGGGCACCAGCAGAAAGAAGGGAACCGGCTCCTGACGAATTTCCATGTTCCTTCCAGAGACCGGAGGATGTCCAGGATCGACCGGAATTTCCTCCTGGCCGGCTCCCTGGGGATCCCCGCCCCCTCTTCCGCCGACGCCGGCCTTCCTCTCGTGCCGGAGTTGGACCAGGCGGCGGAACAGGTCGCCGCCGGTCTTCTCCCCCCCGGGATCGGCTTCGCGGTGATCAGCCAGGGGGCCAGCCTGCGCCAGGCCTATAAGCGCCCTCCTGCAGGCCTGCTGGCAGCCGCGGCGGCGGAACTGGGGAACCGGGGGATCGGCGCCCTGGTCTCCTGGGGCCCCGGGGAACAGGACGCCGCGGAAAAAGTGGTGGAACTCTCCCAGGGCGCCGCCATGGCCTTGCCGGCGGTCGACCTCCCCCTCCTGTTCCACCTGATCCGGCGGGCCCGGCTGTTCATCGGAGGGGACTCCGGCCCTCTTCATATCGCCTGTGCCGTCGGCACCCCCGTGCTGGGACTGTACGGACCGACCGACCCGGAGGTGAACGCTCCCTGGGTCGAGCCCCACGAAACGGTTTTCCCCGCCGGCCGGGCCTATACCGGGGTCAAAAAGATCGACCGCGGCCTGGGGGGGTTCCAGGGGCTGACCCGGGAGCAGGTCCTGAACGCCCTCGGGCGGCTCCTGGAGAGGCTTGAGTAGACAAGCTCCGGCGACCGGTTACCGCCATCCGGCCCGATGCAATCGGAGCAGCAGATCCCCGAGGACCCACCAGCGCAGCATCCGCCGGGCCGTCCGCTCATCGCCCCCGGCGTAGATCCCCGTCCACCGGGAACGGTATCCTTCCCCCAGGGGCCCCGGTGCCCCGAACCGCTTCACGAAGGATCGCTCCAGCCGCCACAGCGAGGCGATCTGGAGACGGAACGGGAGAGGGCGGTCCTGCAGTGTCGCTCCATCCAGGTCGATGACGAACAGTTCGCCGATCGAGCCTTCCGGATTCCCCCTTACGAGCAGGTTCCCAAGGTTCAGGTCCCGGTGCCGGAGGCCGGCCTGGTGCAGGGTCCGGACGAACCAGATCACCGGATCCCGCCCGCTCGGCTCCTCTATCGCTTGTCTTCGACACAAGCCTTGCTCTGCAGTCGGAAGCCCGGATCGCAGGTCCAGCTGTTTCCCGAATAGTCGAGGTGAGCGTTCCTGGGCACTTGGAGAGCCACACACGAGCTGCGTCTCTTCTTGAAGCCTCGCTCGCAGTCCCAGTCGCGTCCCGCGCGAGTCGCTTTCCACGTTCATCGACGAGTCGCCCGAGCTGGGGATTCGAGGCTTGAGCGTGACGATTCCCCACAAGGAGGCCGTGCT
>CAZZIV010000145.1:0-8190 GCA_964654385.1 uncultured Acidobacteriota bacterium
ACGCCATTATGCGGCACTACCCCCCACAGCCGTTTGATCGCCACCGGCGACAGGCGGGCCTTCACCGCCGATAAGGGAAACAGGACCAGACCGTCCGGCTTCTCCAGGTCCGAGGCGATCTTCGCCAGGAACTTGTTCGGCGCCACCCCGACCGAAGAGGTCAGGCCGTGGTCCTCCAGGATCCGGCTTTTCAAGCTCCGGCCGATCGCCGCCCCTTCTTCCAGGGTGGAAGCGATGCCGGTCAGGTCCAGGAACGCCTCGTCGATGGAGAGCGGCTCCAACACCGGCGTACACTCCGCCATTCGCCGCCGGATCGCCCTGGAGATTTCGGAATATCGCTTCATGCGGCCTTGCACCCAGACGGCGTCGGGGCAGAGTCGCAGCGCCGTGGAAGAGGGCATCGCCGAATGGACGCCGAATTTCCTGGCTTCGTACGAGCAGGTGGCGACCACCCCCCGGGGTCCCGGCCGGCCGATGATCACCGGCTTTCCTGCCAGGGACGGGTTGTCCTGCACCTCCACCGCCGCGAAAAACGCGTCCATGTCCAGGTGAAGAATCACCCTGGGAAGGTGGTGGTCATTCATGGTCCGATTATAATCCTCCGATGGAGGTACAGGAGTGAGTGATCCAAGCCGAACGGTGACTTTGGCCAAAGAACAGGGCCGGGCGACGATCCGGCTTTCCCGGGGCAGCGGAAACGCCATCAACGACCAGGTCCTGGACGAACTGGTGGAAGCCTTGGACGAGGCGGAGAACGAACCGGAGATCCGCGGCGTGATCCTGTCCGCCGAGGGGAAGATGTTTTGCCCAGGGCTGGACCTGCACTACCTGTCCCGGCTGGACCGGGGCGGGATCCGGGAGTTCATGGCTCGATTCTCCGCCTGCAACCTGAAACTGTTCACCTTCTCCAAACCGATGGTGGCGGTGCTGTCCGGCCACGCCCTGGCCGGCGGCCTGATCCTCGCCCTCTCCGCCGACTGGCGAATCCTCCGGCCGGGGGCGCTGGTCGGTCTCAACGAATTGAAGGTCGGCGTACCGTTGCCGTTCGGGGTCTCCCTGATTCTCCGGGACGCGGTGAGCGGCCCTCGGCTGGAAGAGGTCGCCCTGTTCGGCCGGAACTACGAAGGAGACGAGGCGGTTCGCACCGGTCTGGTCCACGAGCTGTGCGAGGCGGAACGGTTGCCGGCCCTGGCCCGGGAGCGGTTGGACGAGATGACGTCCAAGGATCTCGCCTCTTTCGCCGTGACCAAGCGGTATCTCCGCTCGGCCACCGTGGAACGGATCCAGGCCGAAGACACCGTGCGCCTGGCCGAATTCGTGGACTGCTGGTTTTCCGGCGGCACCCAGGCCCGGATCCGCTCGATCGTGGAGCGCCTGTCAAAGAAAGGAAATTGAATGACCCTCGCGAAACCGTCCCGTCCGTTTCCTTTTCACCTGGAGGTGGAGGCGACCCTTCGGGACACCGACCTGGTGGGGCATGTCAACAACTCGGTCTACCTGAACTGGTTCGAGGAGGTCCGGACCCATTACGCCGTCGACCGGCTCGGCTTGCAGCCGGAGAACGATCTTCGGTTCATCCTGGCGTCCACCACCCTTCACTACCGTTCTCCGGTCCTGATCTTCGAAAAGGTCGACCTGTACTGCGGACCGACCCGGCTGGGGAACAGTTCCTGGGACCTGGCCTACGAGTTCCGGGCCCGCTCCGACGGCCGGCTGGTTGTGGAAGGAACTTCGGTGCAGGTGCAGTTCGACTATGCCCGGCACACCAGCGTTCCGCTGCCGGAGGACTGGCGGCGGACCATGGAAGAGGACCTGATCTCTTGATCCGTTACGAAGGTTCGATCTACCGTCCCCCTTCGGAGGCGGACAGCCTGATCCTGCAGGCGACCATCGGGTGCAGCTACAACCGGTGCACCTTCTGCGCCATGTACCGGGAGAAGAAGTTCCGGGTCCGGCCGCTGGAGGAACTGAGGGAAGAAATCGCCTGGGCCCGGGAAAACCTGCCTGGTGTTCGGAAGGTGTTCCTGGCCGATGGCGACGCCCTGGTGGCCAAGGCCTCTTTCCTGCACCAGGTCCTGGAGGAACTGAACCGGGCGTTCCCCGGCCTGCGCCGTGTGAGCGCCTACGCCTCCCCCCAGTCGATCCAGGTGCGAACGGTGGAGGAGATGCGGAACCTGAAGGAGGCCGGACTGGGCCTCTATTACCTGGGGATCGAATCCGGCGACGACGCGGCCCTGGCGGAGATGGAAAAGGGGGTGGACGCAGAAGAAATGATCGCCTGCGGCCGGAAGGTGGGGGAGGCCGGCGTCCGCCTTTCCACCATGATCCTCCTGGGGGCCGGGGGCCGGGCCGGCTCCCGGCGTCACGCCGAGGCGTCGGCGAAGGTGGTAAACGCGATCCAGCCGAAGTTCGTCAGTACCCTGGTGATGAGCCCGGTTCCCGGCACGCCGTTGGGCGATCAGGACGCGCGTGGAGAGTTCGACCGGTTGACCCCCGTGGAACTGGCCGCCGAGCTGCGAACCTTCCTGGCCGGGCTGGAGCTGAACGGCACGATTTTCCGCTCGAACCACGCCAGCAATTACCTGGCCCTGGCCGGAACCCTCCCCAAGGACAAAGCCCGGATGGTGGCGGCGCTGGACGCGGTGTTGAACGATCCGGAGCACGCCCCGTTTCGACCGGAATGGCTGCGAGGGTTGTAGGGCCGAACAGGGGCGAGGTCGCTAACGAGCCTCGCTCAGAGCGCGATCCAGAAGATCGGACAAATCGAGCTTCCGTGCTCCGCGCCGGAGGTACCTCTCGTCCAGATCATGCTCCTGCACAAGCAGGATCCCCAGAATATCGCGCCACTGTCGATCGGATGCCTCGTCTCCCATACGATACCACCGCAATTTTTGGAGGAGGATGTCCTCCGGTGTGTAAAAGTACAGGTAGCGATCCGGGTCGACGGCAACCTTCAGGCGCTGTCGCCGGTTCATCTGTTCCTCGTCAAGAGGGGATCCGCCCACAATGAACAAATCAACCTTGATCGATGTCTCGAAGTGGATCAGGTTCGTGCTCGATCGATCGCGTACGGCTCGGTGCAGAGCTTCCGGATCGGCATGGAACTCACCTCCTAAAGCATCGACAAGTCCTTGGATGTCCGCCTCGGTCAGCGCTATTACCAGATCGACGTCCAGCGTCGAGCGGGGCTCACCGCAGATCGAGCTGGCCAACGATCCACCGACAAGATATCGAACGCCACACTCCTCCAGGGCCTCGGCGACCCGCAGTGCAACCTCGACGGGATCGGCAGCCATGCTCTCAATTATCCGAGAGAGATACGGTTTCGGGGTAGACCCGGTTCGCCAGTTCACTTCCGAGTTTCAAAATTGCGAGGCGCATCCTGCACTCATGATCGGATGCCTCCGGATGGCGCCTTCTGATTCCAAGCAGCGAAAGATCCTCAACCGCCCGGCTGATTTCGCTCACGGAACGGGCTTTCTCCAGCGGCGTCATTCGTCTCCACAGCCGGACCTGGAGGCGCTCCGCCGCGAAGGAGGTGTCGGACGACAGCACTGCACCGGCCGAACTTTCGTTCAGGCGCGATGTTCTGCCTGGAGGATGTTCATTTGCCATCGTGGAGAGTATATCCCAAGGAGCTCATGCATGGGGCCATGCCGGACGCGCGACAGGCATGGTTCTGCAGGTTCCCATCGATCGCCGGGGTGGTACCATGCAGGCGAGGAGGATTGGAAACGATGGTTCACTGGAAAGGCGGTCGAATCGGGCTGGTGGTAGCGGCGCTGGCCATGCTCTTGCTGCTCGCCGGTTGCGCCGACCTGCTGGCCGAACTGGACAAACTGGACACGACGCCGTCCTCGACTCCGTCCGACGGGATCCGGGAGGCGTTGCGGGTCGGAACCGCCCGGGCGGTGGATTCGGTGGGACGGCTGGACGGCTACCTGGGGAACCCGGAGATCCGGATCCCGGTGCCGGAGAAACTGAGGAAGGTGGCGAAGGGACTGGGCGTGATCGGGGCCGGCAAGCTGGTGGACGATTTCACCACCAGCATGAACCGGGCGGCGGAAGCGGCGGCGCCGGTGGCGAAGCAGGTGTTCCTGGATTCGGTGCGCCGGATGACCTTCCAGGACGCCATGACGATCCTCCGGGGGACCGGGCACGAGGCGACCGACTACTTTCGAGGTTCCGCCGGACCGGAACTGGAACGCCGGTTCCGCCCGATCGTGGACGAAAAGCTCCAATCGGTCGGGGCGACCCGATCGTTCGACCGGCTGATGAAAAAGGTGGAGGATCTCCCCATGGTGACCCGCCCGGTCGTCGACTTGAACGCCTATGTGACCAATGAAGCTCTCGACGGTCTATTCCTGATGTTGGCCCGGGAAGAGGAGAGGATCCGCACCGATCCTGTGGCCCGGACCACCGAACTGTTGAAAAAATATTTCGGAAGAAAGGAGTCCTAGTCATGAGACGGTCGATGTTCCTGGTTCTGATCGCAGCATTATTCCTGATCCTCGCCGGGTGCTCCGGCGATAAAACCGAAAGCACGGAACCGGAGGCGCCGGAGCAGCCTGCGGCGGAAGTTCCGGTGGAGGCTGCGCCGTCGGGCATGGAATCTGAAACGCCGGCGGAAGAGGCGGCGGAACCGGCGGGAGAAGCTCTCTCCGAGGCGGCGCCCGAGTCGGCGGAAGACACGGCGGTCGGGGCGGTGGAAGAGTTGAAGGAACAGGTGAAGGAGGAAACGGCACCTGTGGTGGAGAAGGCGAAGGAAGCGGCTGCCGGCGTGGCGGCCCGGATCGAAGCGCCGGCCACGGTGGCCGGGCAGACCCGTGTCGGCGCCTCCAAGTGCAAGCTTTGCCACAAGCTGCAATACAATTCCTGGAAAGAGTCGGCCCACGCCGAGTTGGATCCGCCGCTGGACTGCGAGTCCTGCCATGGTCCAGGCAGCCTGTATAAGAAACGTTCGATCATGAAGGTCAGGAAGTTGGCCGAGGCTGCCGGCCTGGTTCTTCCGAAGGCGACTTTCTGCACCGAGAACTGCCATACCGATGAGTGGACCGACGACATGCGGATGAAGGCCCACGCCCACAAGGCGGCCTCCTGACGGTGAGGCGGACGGGCCGTTCGGGAACGTAGGCCTGGCGGTAGGGGAGTTTCTGGCTCGCCGGTTCGACCGGCACAGGCTGCAGGACACTACCGGTTTGAAGCTGTTATGAGAGCGTCACGGACACCCGTTGTGGGTTCTCTCCATCCCTGAGCCGTCCGCTCCCCATCCGGCTTCCCCGCAGCCGTTTCGAGCCTTCACCACGTAATAGAACCCTTCGCCGATCACCGGTTGGGTGGCGTCGGTGTACCGGCTCTCCGGCACCGATGTGGCAAGACAAGAGGCGGCGCCGATATCGCCGTCCGCTCGAAGGTCGTCCAACAGGCCGCGCAGAAGGTCGTACACCGTGCTCGAACCGGTGCCGTCCGCCTGGGAGTTCCAGGTCAGCGTCCGGCCGTCGGTGTCGAAGCCGAGATTACCCACCTCGGTGGGCGGCGCGAAAACGGCCGCGTCGGCGGGGGCGCAATCGCATTCGTCGTGAATGCCGTCTCCGTCGCCGTCCTGGCTCGGCTGGATCGCCTCCAGGGCGTCCACCAGGCCGTAGCCGAACAGGTTGTTGGGACGGTCGTTGATCGTCAGCCCTCCGCATTGAGCGAGGAACGGAACGCTGATGTTCGGATGGGAGACTCGGGAAATTTCGCAGCGGGCCAGGTCGTTGCGCCGGGTCAAGCCCGGCTTGGCCGACCAGAGCAGCGCCGCCACGCCGGCCACGTGGGGTCCGGCCATGCTGGTGCCGCTGAACGAGGCGTAGCCGCCGCCCCGGACCGAAGAGCGAACGTTGCTCCCCGGGGCGGCCACGTCCGGTTTCAGGCGGCCGCTGCCGTCTCGCGTCACCGGCCCCTTGGAGGAGTAGATCGCCAGGGCGTCGGACGATTCGGTGGCGCCCACGGTGAACGATTCGACGTGAAAAGCAGGCGGGTCGGAGACGGTGCTGCAAAACGGGCCGCTGTTTCCGGCGGATGCGACGAACAGGATGCCCGCGGCGTTCAGAGAGGCGACACCGTCGTGGAGGGTTTCGGTGTCGCACCCTTCGGAAGACGGACAGCCCCAGGAGTTGTTGATGATATGGGGCGCTTTGGAAGGATCCCCGTCCAGTTCCTTGTTGCCGCCGAACGGCCAGGGGGCCAGGAAGAAATCCATGCACGCCAGGTAGGTTTCCGGAGAGCCGACTCCGTGGTCCATGTTCCGGCAGGCGATCCATTTTGCGCCGGGGGCAACGCCGATCCGGTTCCCCGAGCCGTCGTCGCCTACCATGGTGCCGGTGGTGTGGGTACCATGATCGTGGTCGTCGATCGGCACGGCCGAGTTCCCGACCGGGTCGTACCAGTTGTAATCATGGTCGGCGGTGGTCCCGTTCCACCCCCGGTACTTCGCCTTGATCGCCGGGTGTTCCCATTCCACGCCGGTGTCCTCGGAGGCGACGACGATCCCCTCGCCCCTTACGCCGAGAGAGGACCAGACCTGGTCCGCCTTTACCTTTCGGACTCCCCATTCGGTGGAGTCGGTTCCGTCGGTTGGGGAGGTCGCGGTGGTTCCGGCCGCGGCGTCTCCGGCCGTGCCGGCGGGCGTTCCGGTTCCTTCCGGCCCGTTCCGGCGCAGGGAACGGTCCAGGCCGTAAACCGAAGGGTTGCCGACGATCGACACGATGTCGGGCCGTCGTTCCAGTTGGTCCAGGAGATCCTTGTCCACGTCCACCGCCAGGGCGTTGGCGATGAGGAGAACCCGGTAGGGAATCGCCCGGGCGTCCAGCCAACGGCGGATGCCGGCCTGGCTGGCGGCGCATCGGTTGCGAAGGGCGTTGTAAACCGCTCGGGGTGCGGAGCCGCCCGGCTCCAAGCCGGCCAGGGTCTTCGCCAGGAACCGGCTGTGGGCGGCGGAGGTTTCCATCCGAAGGAGAACCGGAGCGGTCCCGTTCTCGGTGACGGTGGCCTGCACCCACAGTGCGGTTTTGGATCCTGGAGAGGAAGCGGTTGCCGGCAAAGGGAGAACCAGCGCAGTGAACAGGGCCACCGGCAGGAATGATCGTTTCATGGAAGGCCCCCTTGAGGAATAGAAACAGAACACCTTTGTACGTCCAGGGAGCGGGTGCGTCAACTTCCTGAAACGGCTGTGAGCCGGCGAGGGGTTACGGTGATACGCCGCCCACCCACTTCTCCGCCTCTTCAACCGCCACCCCTTTCCGTTTCGCGTACGCTTCCAACTGATCCCGCCCGATCTTCCCCAGGCTGAAGTACTTCGCCTCCAGGTGGGCGAAGTAGAGGCCGGCAACGGAAGCCGCCGGGGTCATGGCGCAGTTTTCGGTAAGGCGGACGCCGGTCGCTTTCTCGGCGTCCAGCAGGGCGAACAAGGTCCGCTTTTCGCTGTGGTCGGGGCAGGCAGGGTAGCCGGGGACCGGGCGGATCCCCTGGTAGCGTCCCTTGATCAGCTCCTCCGGCGGCAACGCCGGGTCTTCGCCGTGGCCCCATTCCCGGCGCACTTTCTCGTGGAGCAGTTCGGCGAACGCCTCGGCCAGCCGGTCGGCCAGCGCCTTGGCCAGGATCGCCTGGTAGTCGTCCTGGCTCTCTTCGAACCGCGCGGCCAGCTTGTCCAGCCCGAGCCCGGTGGTGACCACGAAAGCGCCCAGGTGATCCTGCACGCCGCTGCCCTCCGGCGCGATCATGTCGGCCAGGGACAGGCGGGGCCGGTCCTTCGAAACCGCCTGCTGCTGCCGGAGGAAATGGAACCGGGCGATTTCGGTCTTCCGGGGGTCGTCGAACAGGATGACGTCCTCTTTCTTGGAGGCGGCCGGGAAGATGCCGTAGATCGCCCGGGCGGTGAGAAGGCCGCCTTGGACGATCTCTTCCAATAAAGCCCGGCCGTCGTCGAACAGCCGCCTGGCCTCCTCGCCGTACTTGCCGCTTTCGAAGATCGCCGGGTACGACCCGCGCAGCTCCCAGGCGTGGAAGAACGGCGACCAGTCGATGTAGGGAACGATCCGTTCCAGGGGGAAGGAATCAAGGATCCGAACGCCGGTGAAGGAGGGGGCGGGGACGGTGGTTTCGTCGAACACAAACACCGGCCTCTGTTACCAGGCGTCGGCGATCGGAAGA
>CAZZIV010000146.1:0-8149 GCA_964654385.1 uncultured Acidobacteriota bacterium
CCCACAAATCGAGGTGGATTCTTGCATCCAGGAAACGCTCCATCTCCAGCCGGGCGCGGGTACCGACCTTTTTCAACAGTTCCCCCCCCTTTCCGATCACGATCGCCTTCTGCGAATCCTTCTCGACGAGAATCCGCGCGCCGATCCGCAGTCCGGAAGGGCCTTCTTCCCAATGGTCGATCAGTACCGCTACCGAGTGAGGAATCTCCTCGCGAGTCAGCTGGAAAATTTTTTCGCGAATCGCTTCCGCGACCAGGGTCCGTTCCGGCTGATCGGTCAGGTAATCCCGCGGGAAGACCGGGTCCCTCTCGGGAAGGATCTTCAGGACCTCCTCCACCAACTGCCGGGTTCCGTCGCCGTGGAGAGCCGAAATCGGGATGGCCGCTGGAAATCCGAGGACCTCCACGATCTCCTGCAGAATCGGAAACAGCCGGGTTTTCGGTCGTATCCGGTCGATCTTGTTGACGGCGATGATGGACGGAAGATCGGCCCGGGAGAGCAGGCGGGCGGTCTCCCGGTCTCCCGGCCCGAGTCCCCTTTCGCCGTCCACGATCATCAGGGCCGCGTCCACGCTTCGGAGCGTGCTTCGAGAGACGTCGATCATCGCATGGTTCATCCGGTATCTCGGGCGGTGGAACCCCGGCGTATCAACGAAGACGATCTGCCCCTTCCCGTCCAGGTGAAGCACACCGGTTATCCTATTCCGCGTGGTTTGAGGGACTCTGGAAGTCGCAGCCAGTTTCTCGCCCACCAATGCGTTCAACAGGGTCGACTTCCCCACGTTCGTCCAACCGAGAATTCCTACGAATCCGCTCCTCACGGCATCTCCGTTCCGTCCTGCTCCGGCCGTGAATGGATCCGTATCCGCACATCGTACACACGCCTCGGATCGGAGCGGGTCACCGTGAATTCGAGCCCCTGGTAGAGGAACGATTTCCCCGCCTCGGGGACCATCCCGAGCCGGGCGACCACCAGGCCGCCGACGGTATCGAAGTCCCGCTCTCCGATCTGCAGCCCGAACAATTCTTCGATCTCACCGATGTGCACCAGGCCGTTCACCCGCCAGGTCTTCTCGTCCAGCCTGCGAATCGTTTCTTCCTCGGCGTCGTGCTCGTCCCGGATGTCCCCGACGATTTCCTCCAACAGGTCTTCCATGGTGACCAATCCCGCGATACCTCCGTATTCGTCCACCACCAGGGCCATGTTGCTTCGAGTACGGAGCTTCTCCAGCAAATCATCCGCCATCTGGCTTTCCGGAACGAAATACGCAGGACGCAGATAATCGGTAAGCGGATCGGACTCGGACCCTTCCTCCCACGCCCGGATCAGGTCTCGGGTGTAGAGGACACCGACAATTCCGTCCAGCGCTTCCTTGTAGACGGGCAGCCCGGAATGGGAGGCGGAGAGGAGAGCATGCCGGGCCTCGCCGACGGTGGCATGGAGCGGCAAAGCTTCGATTTCGGTGCGAGGAGTCATGATCTCTCGAACCCTGGTTTCGCCGAGATCAACGATGCTTCGCATCATTCTCCCCTCCTCCGCCTCCAGGATCCCTTCCCGTTCTCCTACCTCGAAATACGCTTCCACGGCCTCGTCGGGGGTCTCGTCCCTGGTTTCATCCAAGGAGGTTTCACCGTTCCGGATTCGATTCAACAACCGTTGCACGGGGAAGAGAACGGGGGAGGTCAGGATCCCCGCTACCCGCATGAGGGGGAGAAGCCGCCTCAGGGCGGTCCTGGGTCGCCGGGCGACAATCCATCGGGCCACCGTCAACTCCAACAGAAGGACGGCGAAGACCCCCGCGGCGAGCACGATCAGAATCCGGGGAACCGGCCACTTCATCTCCCAGCCGATCAGCCCCACCAGCGCTGCAAAACCGAGAAGGCTCATCTGGCGGACCAGGTAGGCCGCCGTGCGCAGCCGTGAGAACGGAGAGTGGAGATCTCGCGACAACGGCTCGGCATCCGGAAGTTCCGATTCCAACAGGTGCAACGAAACCGGGTCCAGAGCGCCACCCGACAGGAGAGCGCAGGTCAGGAATAAGTCCAGGACCAGGAGAATCCCGGCAACGGCGAACTCCGCGAACCGGACGGCGTCAGTTTCCATGGAACAGCTCCCGCTCCAGCGACTGTTGGCGCCGCATCATCTCTCCCCGGTCCGTCTCATGATCGTAGCCGAGTAGATGGAGGTAACCGTGCAGGACCAGCGATCGGATTTCCTCCAGGAGGGAAGCGCCTCGTTCGTCCGCCTGTTCCGCCGCCCTTTCCACCGAGACCAGGATGTCGCCCAGGTACGGATCCGCTTCGCCACCGGCGGGACAGGATCCCGCGGGGAAGGAAAGGACGTCGGTGGATGCGTCCACGTTTCGGTAGGATCTGTTGTATCCGCGCATCGCCCGGTCGGACAGAAGGACGATGGAGAACCCGTCTTCGCTTTCACCAATCACCCCGGCCATTTGTCTGGCGAAATCCTCGATCGGTCCGGCAGCTATTTGTCTCTTTTTCTGCCGGTTCAGCACCTGGATCTCCAACTCAATCGTCCCGCTCCGGTGTTTCCGCCGGACGATCTTCCTCGGCGTCTCCCCGGTCATTTTTCCCGAATTCGAAACCGGGATATTCCACCCGGTGGTGGTACATGCTCATCAGGGTCCTGAGGAAGGCCCCCTGGATCCTCTCCAGTTCCACGAAAGTCAGGTCGCATTCGTCCAACTGCCCGTCCAGCATCACGACGTTCGAAATCCTCCGAATCATTTCACTGAGTCTTTTCTGGGTCGGCTCCTCGATGGTCCTTGCGGCAGCCTCGGCCGCATCGGCGAGCATGAATATAGCCGCCTCCTTGGTCTGGGGTTTCGGTCCCGGATAGCGGTAATCCTCTTCTTTCAACGTTCCCATGCTGGGGTCGCTGCTGTTCTTGGCTTTTTCATAGAAGTAGGTCATCAAACGGGTGCCGTGGTGCTGGGGGATGATGTCGATGATCTGTTCGGGGAGGCCGGCTTCCCGGGCCATCCGGATCCCATCCTTGACGTGGGAAGCGATGATCAAAGCGGACATGGAGGGAACGAGTTTGTCATGAGGGTTCTCGCCGCGCTGGTTTTCCACGTAGTAGTCCGGCTTCACCATTTTCCCGATATCGTGGTAACAGGCGGCGACCCTGCAGAACAGCGAATTCGCCCCGATCGCCTTGGCCCCTTCTTCCGCCAACGAGCCGACGACCAGGCTGTGGTTGTAAGAACCCGGCGCTTTGACCGCCAGACGGGAGAGGAGCGGGTTGTCCAGGTTCGAAAGCTCCAGGAGGCGGATTTCGGTCAGAACGTTAAAGGCCCGTTCGAGAAGCGGAAGAGAAAACGAAACAAGCAGGCCCGTGCCGACGGCTCCTCCCGCGAAGGCGAGTCCCGCGGCGTAGAACATCCGGCCGCCTTCCATCCTTCCCTGGATCGCCTCCACCGCCAGGCAGGCGGCGCCGCCGAATAAGCCGACCATCAATCCGGCCCGGAGAAGCGCGGCGCGATCCCGGTAGGTCGTAATGGCGTATACCGCGGCGAACTGGACCAGGACCGCCCAGACAAGAATGAAATACTGCCATTCGAACATGGCCGCGAAAAATACGGCGGCGAAAATCGAATAGACCATGGCGATCCGCCCGGTGGCCAGGAGGGTGATCAGAATGGCTCCGGCACTGACAGGAATCAGGAAAACATAATCCGCCGCGTGATTGAACGGTCCCGGCAACGCGCTGACCAGGTGCTGGATGACCCACATCATCCCCCTCGTCAAAAGAAGAATGAAGATCATGACCAGGACCAGCAACGCGTGGAGACGCTCGATCCGCCTGAATCCGCGCTGATGATAACGGGCGTAGCGGTGGAGGAAAAACGCGGACATTGCGACCAGCGCCAGGAGCCCGAGCCATTCGTTCAAGCCGAACGGTGAAACGGTTTCCTTGCGAATCTCCTCGAGAACCGCCACATCATCCGTCGTGACGATTTCACCTCTTTTCGCCAGAACCGTTCCGCGGGCGACTTTCGTGTAGACCGGGTGGACCCGGTCGGCCTCGAGCTCTCTTCCCGTCCGGGTGCGTTCCGGATCGTGATGGAGGTTCGCGTCCACGAAGGAGGCGGCCAGGTCGCCAAGGATCTTCCGGTCGGCGGAGGAATACTTCAACATCCGGTCCACCTTCGCCCGGACCTGCCGCCTGGCCTCATCGATGTCGAGGATATGCGTGTACTCGCTGCGGGTCTCCTCCCGCCCGCCGGGTAGATACACAATGGTGATGGAAGGTTCGTTGCCGAGCAGGGCACGGTTTCCCACGACCATTCCCTTCATCACCTCTCGAAGCGCTTCCGAGAGCACGTCTTCGATGGTTTCGGAATAGCCGTGGCGGAGGAGAACCGTCGCGATCTCTCCCCGGTACCTTTCCGGCGGTTCCCAGGGTTCCGTATCCGCCTGATCACCTCGCGCGGAGCCGAGGGACGCGCGGCCGGCGCGAATCAGGTCGACGAGTTCCTGAACGACATGTTTCTCACGGTCGAGATCATAAACGTAGAATTCATCGACCGCCTCCATCGCCTCTTTCCGCTTCAGTTCGGTGGATACAGGATCCGGAATCTGCACATCGATACGGGCGACGATATCCTCCTGGGCGACCTGCCCGGCCGTATAAATCGTCCCGGGGGATCCGCAGTGCTGGGTCCCCAGCAGCAGCAGCAAGGTGGTTATGAGCGCCGTGCTCCATCCCAGGTCCGCCGCTAGAATCCTGTCCCCTGTCTGGCGGATGCGGGCCCGGACCTGCGAAGAGAAATTCAGCTTTCTCCCGAAAGAGGAACGAACCGGCTTCTTCTGCGACGACGACGGACTTTCCATCAAGGCTCCCCGCTTGTTCTTTTTCCGGAACCTTCGGGCGTTTCCCGGGATTGCTCGAACCGTTCGTATGCCTGGATGATGTCTCGAACCAGCGGGTGACGCACGACATCGGCGTCGTCGAACCGGCTGATGGCAACCGCCTCCACACCGCTCAGAACCTCGCTTGCCTCCACCAGCCCGGAAGTCTTGTGGGCCGGAAGGTCGATCTGGGTCACATCGCCGGTGACGACCGCCTTGGTCTCCGTTCCGATCCGGGTGAGAAACATCTTCATCTGTTCGGAGGTCGCGTTCTGCGCTTCATCCAGGATGGCGAAGGAGCGGTGCAGGGTCCGCCCGCGCATGAAAGCGAGGGGCGCGATTTCGATGGTGCCCCGCTCCAGGAGCCGATCGGCGTGATCGTGCTCCAGCATGACATAGAGGGCGTCATAGAGCGGGCGAAGGTACGGATCGACCTTCGCCGCGATGTCGCCCGGAAGAAATCCCAGCCGCTCTCCCGCCTCTACCGCCGGCCGGGCAAGGATGATCCGGTCCACCCGCTTCTGGTTCAGCAGGGAGACGGCCATGGCGACCGCCAGGAAGGTTTTCCCGGTCCCGGCGGGGCCGACCGCCAGGACCAGGTCCTTCCGACGGATCGCCTCCAGGTACAGGCGTTGATTCCTGGATTTGGGCACCACCGCTTTCCGGGTGGAGGTCCGGATCGCTCCCTGGATGAAATGTTCCGCGAGACAAACCGCTCCTGGCCGTTTCATCAGGTCGATGGCGGTCCGGATCTCCTCCCTTCCGAGGGGAACCCCCTGGGCCCGCAGGCCGGAAAGCTGATGAAGCAGGTCACAGACACGCTCTTCCTGTTTGCCCGCATTGCCGCCGCTTCCCTGGAGGGCGATCTCGTGTCCGCGGGCGGATACACGCACGTCGAAATTTTCTTCGATGAGACGCAGCGCTTCGTCGTAGTGCCCCGCGACCGCTTCCAGGGCTTTCCCGTCGAGGGTGATCGTTCTCATGGTTCGTATGCGTCTCGCCGGGAAGGCGGCATACTCCGGTTTTCTGCTTCCAATTCGCTCACCGATTGAAAACTACCATAGGCTCGAAGGAACGGTCAACGATCGCCGTTCTCCGAAAACCGATCATTCCGAGGGGCCCGGTTCCGAGGGCGTCACGGCGAGGTGCAGGGATTTCAACTGGTCCGGATCGACGGCCGAAGGAGACCGGGTCATCAGGCAGGCCGCCCGGGTGGTTTTCGGAAACGCGATCACGTCTCGAATCGATTCGGAACCGGTCAGCATCGCGCAGATCCTGTCGAACCCCAGTGCGATCCCTCCGTGGGGAGGGGCGCCGGAATCGAGAGCATTCAACAGGAAACCGAATTTGGACTCGGCCTCCTCCCGGCCGATGCCGAGACAGGCGAACACTTTTCTCTGCACCTCCTGGTCATGGATACGGATGCTTCCTCCCCCTATTTCGGTGCCGTTCAGAACGATGTCGTACGCCTGGGAAAGCACGCTCCCAGGATCGGTTTCCAGGTTCGGCACGTCTTCCCAGCGAGGGGCGGTGAAAGGATGATGCATCGAGTACCATCGTTTCTGTTCCTGGTCCCATTCCACCAGGGGAAACCTTTCGATCCAGAGAAGATTCCATTTCCCCTTCGGAATCAGGTCTCTTTCCCCGGCGACCTTCAGCCGGACAGCCCCGAGAACCCGATTGCAGGCATTCCTGGAATCGGCCACCAGGAGAGCGGCGTCGCCGGCGCCGGCGCCAACCGCCTTCGCCACCGCGCGGCAGCCTTCCTCTCCAAGAACTTTGAGAGCCGGCGAAGCGATCTTCCCGCTTTCATCCAGCTTGATCCAGACCAGCCCGCCGGCGCCGGCCTCCCTGGCCCACCCGGTCCACCGGTCCAGCACCTTGCGGGAAACGGTTCCCGCCCCGGGCACGGCGATCCCTCGAACCGCTCCCTCCGGCTTCTCCAACGCACCGTCGAAGACCCGGAACCCGGTCCCCTCGGCAGGGGCGCCGACATCCTTCAACTCCAGGCCGAAGCGGGTGTCCGGGCGGTCCACTCCGAACCGGTCCATCGCCTCCTTGTACCCCATCCGCGGGAGAGGGAGCCGGATTTCCACATCGATCTCCCGGAACAGATCCGCCAAGAGCTTTTCGATCACCGCGTAGACGTCCTCCGGCGTGGCGAAGGACATTTCGATATCGATCTGCGTGAACTCCGGCTGCCGGTCGGCGCGGAGATCTTCATCCCGGAAACACCGGGCGAACTGGTAATAGCGATCGAAGCCTGCCACCATCAGCAGCTGCTTGAAGAGTTGGGGAGATTGCGGCAGCGCGTAGAAGCAGCCGGCCTGGATCCGGCTGGGAACCAGGTAGTCCCGGGCGCCTTCCGGGGTCGATCGGGTAAGGATCGGGGTCTCCACCTCGCTGAACCCGGACGCGTCCAGCGCCTTGCGTGCTGCCATGGCCAGCCGGTGGCGTGTGCGAAGGGCTTTCTGCAACCGGGGCCGGCGAAGATCCAGGTACCGGTACCGGAGACGCAGTTCCTCGTTGCTCTCAACCTCTTCATCGACCAGGAACGGAAGGCTTCCGGCCGGGTTCAGGATTTCCAGCTGTTCGGCGAGAACCTCGACGGCGCCGGTAGGATGATTCGGGTTCGGCGCCTCCCGGGGGGCCAACGTCCCTCGAACTCCGATGACGAATTCGCTTCGGAGCTTTTCAGCGGCGGCATGGGCTCCCGTCGCGCGGGAGGGATCGAAAACCACCTGTACGGTGCCGGTACGATCCCGCACCTCGACGAAGATCAATTGTCCCAGGTCCCGGCGGTGGTGCACCCAGCCGGTCAGAATCACTTCCCGCCGGCTCTCTGCCTCTTCTTCGGTCAGGGTCCCGCACCAGGCGGTTCTCTTGAGCAGCTCCGGGGTCGGTTGATCACTCACTTCGATACTCCAAGTAGGGAAAAAAGCTCCTCCAGGCCGACCTCGACCTGCTCCCCCGTCTCCAGGTTCTTCAGCCCGAACCGTTCGTTCGCCAATTCCGTTTCTCCCACGAACAACGCGTATCCGGCTCCGTTCTTCGCCGCCCGTTTCATTTGCGCACCGATCGGGCGAACCTGCAACGGCATCTGAACGGCAATATCGGCATCCCGAAGCTTCCGCGCAAGGGGAACCGCCCCCTCCAGTCCGTCCGCCCCGAGGCAGATCAGGCTGACGACCGGCCGGCCCGGATGGACGGCTCTTTCCGGGAGCAGAGACACCAGCCGCTCCATCCCGATCGCGAACACCACACGAGGTTATTAC
>CAZZIV010000147.1:0-8108 GCA_964654385.1 uncultured Acidobacteriota bacterium
CCGAGACCCCGGGGGGCGAGCCGTCCCGGCGGGGAGGGGGCAAGTCCCCGGTGACCTGGTATCCCCAGGAGCCGTAATACGGATGCTCCATCACCGGCAGGAGTTCCACATCGGTGTATCCCAGGTCCAGGACGTAGTCGCCGAGCTTTTCGGCCAGGTCCGGGTAGGGGAGGTGGGATCCGTCCTCGTTCCGAACCCAGGAGCCCAGGTGGACCTCGTAAACCGAAACCGGTTCCTCCAGGCGGTTTCTCTTCGACCGGGCCTCCATCCACTCCCGGTCGCCCCAGGTATAGTCCAGGGGCCAGACCATGGAAGCGGTTTTCGACGGAGTTTCATGGCGGAAGCCGAACGGGTCGGCCTTGTCCGTCGCCGAGCCGCCCAGCCGGGAGACCACCTGGAACTTGTACAGGTCTCCCGGGGCCACGCCGGGGATGAACCTCTCCCAGACGCCGGACGGAGCGTCCAGGGACATCGGATCCGCCTCCGGGCTCCAGTGGTTGAAGCTTCCGATTACGGAAACCGCCGCCGCCGACGGGGCCCAGACGGCGAACCTCCAGCCTTCCTCTCCCTCCTGGATGCAGGGGTGGGCGCCCAGCCGCTCGTACAGCCGATCGTGGCGTCCCGCGAGGAACCGTTCCAACTCCGCTCCGTGGAGGACCGGGGCATCACCGCTCACAGGGTCTCCTTCCCCCTCCGGCGGCGGGTCGATTCCAGCCGCCGCAGGATCTTCACGATACTATCCGAAGCGAAAATCTCCTCCAGGGAAAGTGTCGCCCGCTGCACCCAATTGGGCCGGTCGAAGTCGGTGCCGGGGATGTTCTGAGGCTCTTCCTCCAGCCAGAGGTCCTCCAGGTTCACCAGGACGAAACGGGCCGGGCCGGCCCCCAGGGCGCGGATCCAGGCGTCCAGGCAGCGCTCGGGAAAATCTTCGGCCTCCGGCGACGCCGCATCCAGGAACCGGTCTTCCAACAGGGTTCGGGCCAGCCGGCCGACCGCCTGCGCCCTGGAACGTTTTTCCCGATCCGCTTCCCCGGCGGCCAGGAGGCCGTTCTCCACCCGGTCGTCGATGTCCCGGCTCCGCAGAAATCCCAGGAACGGCCGCAGGTCGTGGGTGTTCAGGGCGGCCAGGGAACCGGCGGGCGGACGACCGGTCCGGTGCGGTTCGACCTGGAACTGCCCGACGAACAGACGGTGCACCTGGTGCCGCTCCATCGCTTCCCGCACGCCTGGAGGCACCGTCCCCAGGTCCTCGCCGACCACCGCGCACCGTTCCCGGTGGGATTCGATCGCCAGGACCGCGTAATACTCCTCCGCCGGGTAGCTTACGTAGGCGCCGTCTTCGGGCTCCGCCCCGCCGGGGATCCAGAACTGTCGGTGCAACCCCATCACGTGATCGATCCGGAGAAGGGAGGCGAAGCGGCACTGGCGCCGGACCGTCTCCCGGAAATAACGATACCGGTCCTGCCGGTTCGGCTCCGGCAGCAAGGGAGGGAACAGCCAGTTCTGGCCCCCTGTGAAAAACCGGTCCGGGGGCGCGCCTACGGACATCCCGTGGCCGAACAGGTCCGGCTCGACCCAGGTGTCGAAACCCTCGGCGTGCACCCCCAGCGGGAGGTCCAGGTAAAGCCCGTCGAGTCCGGAAAGCTGCCGGCGTGCCGCCCACTGGGAATAAATGTGGTATCGGGCTTCCTTCGAATCCCGTGCGGTAGCAAGGGGGGCGCTCCCGGGGGGAACGTCCCAGTACTTCCAGGGCCGGCCCCGGCGTTCGGTTTCGGCCCGGAAGGCCGCGTAGTCCGCCAGGTAGCGGTCGTTTCGGAGGAATTCCAGGAAGGCCGGCTCCTTGCACCCGCCGCCGTTCCAGAAGGTTTCGGCGAGAGGCTCCAACACCGATCGCTTCAAGGCGATAGAGCGCCGGTAATCGACCTGGGAGGCGGCATACAGGGCGGCCCGCTCCTCCTGGAACCGGGGCGAAGCGACCTGGGAGCGGGCGGCGGGGCAGCAGGCGAATTCCGGCAGCGCCTCCAGGTCCAGGAACAGCTCGTTCCAGAACAGGCGGCTGGCCGGCGTGTATGGGCTGGGGGCGTAGGGCGTTTCCAGGTAGCAGGCGTTCAGCGGGAGGGTTCCGAACAGTTCCCCGCCCAGTTCCCGGGTCCGGCCCAGCAGGTTCCGGAGGTCGGTGAAATCCCCGGTCCCCCACGACCGGTCCGACCTTGCGGTGTAGAGAGGGAGAAAGAGCCCCCAGGACCGTTCCCGGAACCGGCGATCCGGAGGGAAGACTCTCGAAGGCGCCGAGAGAATCATGGAGTCCTGGGTACGGCCTCCCGCCTCCACCAGGACCTGGTGATACCCGTATGGGAGGGAGGAGGCGACCGGCAGGATTCCGCGGTTCGCTTCGTCCCGCGCCAGGTCGTCCAGCTTCCATTCCCGGGCGATCCGCTCGCCCTCCTCGGTCCGCAATTCCATCCGGATCCGGTCGCCGCGGTGCAGCCGTCCGGCCCGGAGCGGGAGAACCACCGGCCGTTCGTCCAGGGTCACCGCGGCGGCAGGGACCAGAAGTCCCTCCTCCTGGGACCGGTTCTCGATGAAACGGTCCGCGTCTTCCTCCCGTTCGATCGGACAACCGAGCCGATTCAAGATGGCCAGGAGAGTCCCGGGAGGAGGGATCCGCCTCCGCCCCTGGCCGTCGTGATAGACGGTCTGGATCCTGTATCGGCCCGCCAGCCGCTGCAAGGGCGTTGGAAAATTTTCACTCACTCGACCGAACCTCACTCGTATGCGCCGGAAACCATCATAAAATGAATCGGGATTCGATGGCGTGATTCCTGGAGTGGACTTGGAACCGATCCTGAGAGCGGCCTGCGGACGGGACAGCGGCGGACTGATCCGCCTGATCGGGGGGATCTTTGCCGAGTACCCGGGCTGTGTCATGGAAGTGGAGCGGGAAGAGGCGGGGCTGCTGGCGCCTCACCGTTCCTACAACCGGTTCTGGGTCCTGGAAGACCAAGGGCGCGTGGCCGGCTGCTCGGCCTGCCGGATTCATCGGCCGGACCGGGGGGAAGCGGCCGCCGAAGTGAAGAAAGTGTACCTGCACCGGGCGCTCCGGGGAAAGGGATGGGGCCGGAAGCTGATCGAGCGGGCGGAGGCGTTCGCTCTGGAGGAAGGGATTCGGAACATGGTTTGCTGGTCGGATACCCGGTTCCAGGACGCCCACAGGGCGTACGAGGCGCTGGGATACAGGCGCACCGGGGAACTGCGACTCCTGGGAGACCTGTCCAGGAGCGTGGAGATCGGGTTCCGGAAAGAGCTTCCGAGGCGGCCTACGCCCGGGTGATCCGCGCGGCCAGGTCGTCCACGTGAAGCTGGACCTGCACCTTTTCGCCGTGGATCAGGGTCATCACGGCGGTCTTTTCGTCCACCGGCGCCATGTGCGTGACATGCTCCGGGTTGAAATAGAGGTCCTTCCCCTCGGTGTCGGCGACTTTGATCAGTTTGATGCCCATGAAAATTCCTCTTCAAACGCCTTCGGCCTGCATTTCTCCGGCGACCCGTTCCACCTCCTTCCAGACCCGGATCAGGTTGCCGGAAAGGATCTTTTCGATATCGGCTCGGGAATACCCTCTGTTCAGCAGTTCCTCGATCAGGTTCGGGTACTTGGAAACGTCCTCCAGGCCGGACGGAACGGTTCCAACACCGTCGAAGTCGGAGCCGATGCCCACATGGTCGATGCCGGCCAGCCGGACGACGTTGTCGATGTGGTCCGCGACGGTTCCGGTGTTGCCGGTGATTCTCTTGACCCCGTTCCAGTAGGAGCTTTTGAACGCTTCGATCTGGTCCGGAGACGGTTCCCCTCCATGCTCATCCCGGAATTTTTCTAACGCCTTCCAGAAAGCCATTCCTTGTTTCTGGGCGGCCCCGTCCAGGAAGGAGGAGCCGAAGTTGATCTGGATCACGCCGCCGTTTTCGGCCAATTCCAGGATCATGTCGTCGCTCATGTTTCGTTCGAATCCCGGTGTGAAGTGGCGACAGGACGAATGGGAGGCGATGACCGGCGCCCGGGTGACCTCGAGGACCGCTTCGAAGGTCTCATCGGAGACGTGGGAGATATCGACCATCATACCGATCCGGTTCATTTCCAGGACCAGGTCTTTCCCGAACGGGCTCAGCCCGTGCCAGATCCGTTCCTCGTCGTAGGAGGAATCGCCGATATGGTTGCACTTGGAATGGGTCAGAGTGATGTACCGGACCCCCCGGTCGTAGAAATGACGCAGGTTGGCCAGATCATGCTCGATCGGCGAACCGTTCTCCATCCCGATCGGGAGAGAGACGATCCCTTTCTCCATGTTCGGACCGATCTGGTCAGGATCGGTCACGACGGCGAACCGGTCGGGCCGGTCGGCCTGGAGTCGTTCCACACCGTCGATCAGTTGGTCGGCCAGTTCCTTCGCGCCGCCCTGCTCATATTCGGCGGGGACGTAGATCGACATGAACGGGGCGTTCAGCCCCCCTTCCATCGCCCTGGGGTAGTCGAAATGGCCGTCTTCGGTCCGTTCGGCGATATCCGCCGGTTTCTCTCGGAGACGGTAGGGGACGTCCACGTGAGTGTCGACCAGGATCGTCTCCCGGGCGATTGTCCGGGAGAGGGCATGGTTGTCGACGGCGGCGGGAACCGTTTTCTCGGAGCCGCACCCGGATACAAGGAGCAGAAGAACGAAAATCGGAACGGGAAAACCGGTCATCCACGCGCGCATTCCAACCTCCCTTATCGCCACCCGTCCCGGTCGACAGGCGGGTTCCCCTCGAAGCCCCGGCGCCCCTCTCCTCCGGAGTCAGGGGGTCAGTGTATTCGACCGTTCCTTCGGCAGGGCGAACCGGTTGTAAAGGATGAAAATCACCGCGGTCAGCAGCATGATTCCGCCGAAGCCGGCCCACATCAGGTCGGGTCTTTGCATGTCCCGGGCCAGTTTTCCGTACATCTGCCCGGAGAGGATTCCGCCGAACAGATTCCCCAGGGCGATGGCGACGAAGTAGTACCCCATGTACAGGGCAACCTTGTCCCTGGGCGCGATTCTTCCCACGTAATCCTGACTGGTCGGGCTGGCCATCATCTCGCCGAAAGCGAACAGGACGATCCCCGCGATCACCACCCAGACCGAGCCGCCGGCGCCGAGCATACCTCCATCCCCGGCGAAGGCGGAAAGGCCGATCCCCGCCGCCGCCACGAGCATGCCGATGATCATGGTGGTGAACCTGTGGAACCGGGCCATGAGGAACGAAATGAACACCTGGAACAGGACGATCGCCCCGGCGTCGAAGTTGACGATGAACTCCGGGTTGAACTGCCGGGCCTCGATGATCGCCTTGTCGGCCAGGGAGCGCGGGGTCGCCCCCGGCTCCCGGATCATCTCCTGGATCCGTTCCGGTGTTAACCGGACCTTGCTGGCAAGAAGGGTGTGGGCCGCCTGTTCCAGGGCCTCCCGGTCCGGCGTGGCGCCCAACAGGCCGGAGAACGCTTCCACGATCACCGCCCCTTCGTCTTCGTTAATGGTGGCGACCTTGCTGGCAACGCCGGAATCCGGGTCGAGAGGATCGCTGGCGCCGAATATGCTCTCGGTCACGTTGATGAGCGGCCGGGTTTCGGTGAAGTCCCGGATGTATTCGGGCATGGTGTAGAAGATCTGGTTGAAGCTGGTCCAGAAGCCGGACATGATCAGGAGAAACAGGGCGAACCGCCAGTTGCTGCAGTGCATCCGCTTCCGGAGAGCCGGCCGTTTTTCTCCCCCCTCCCGGGTCGGAAGGCCGCTCCCTTTCGGCAGCATCAGGTCGTAGAGGAAATTGAGGAGGAGCCACACTACGCTGAAGATCAGGCAGACCTTCCAGCTGATCCACTGGAGCCAGGAGACGTTCGTCTCGGCGAAAGTGTTGGTGACCATGAGCGCCACCAGGATGGCTCCCACGGTGATGAAGAAGCGAACGTTCCCCAGTACCTCCACCAGGTCGTCCAGCACCTTCTGCAGGGTTCTCGGGTTGGCGGATTTGGATTCGGTGGATGGATCCTTGTACAACGTCAGGACGATCACCAGGTTGACCAACGCCCAGAACGAACAGGCGATGAACACGTAATGCCAGGACCAGCCCCGGACCACGCCGGCCACGATCGGCCCGACGAAGCCGCCGATGTTCACCATCATGTAGAAGATGCCGAACCCGGTGGCCGAATTGGCTTCGGTGGTCACCTTCGCCACCGTGCCGACCACCACCGGTTTGAAGATCGCTGCTCCCACCGCCACGAACATGAACGCCAGGAAGAACGCCGGGAGGCTGGTGAACTGTCCCAGAAGGTAGTAGGCGGCCATCATGATCACGAACGCGATGATGAACATCTTCTTGAAGCCGTAGCGGTCCGCCAGGGCGCCGGTGAGCACCGGCAGCAGGTAGAGGAAGAACGGTACGATGGCGAACAGGTTTCCGCGCACTTCCGACGAGAACCCCAGCCCGCCGGTCTCCGGGGCGCCGGTGATGTACAGGGCGGCGACGGTGAACCAGCCGTACCAGGACATCCGTTCGAAGATCTCCATGGTGTTGGCGACCCAGAATTGCGACGGATAACTGCGAATGGTGCCCAGCAGTCCCTGCTTGTTTCCCGACACGGCGTTACCTCCTGGTTGGGATGCGCGAAGTTCGAATTTACAGGAGAATCGGGGACGCGTACAGGAAAAAAGAGAGGGCGGCGGGGGCCGTGGGGAAAATGCCGGAGAGAGTATAGAATTTCTCCGCCCGGGATGTGAGCCTCGGTGCAGGAGGGTCCGCTCGCTTTGAGATGGAAATGGCTGATGGAAGGGGTTCTGGTCGGCGCCGGTGGATTCGTCGGATCGATCCTCCGCTACGCCGTCAGCGGCGGGGTCCACCGTATGATCCCTTTCACTTCGTTCCCGATCGGCACCTTCGTCGTAAACGCCGTCGGTTGTCTCCTGATCGGCCTCGCGGCCGGCCTGGCGGAGACCCGGCAACTGATCGGCCCAGAGATGCGCCTGTTCCTGTTGATCGGCCTGCTGGGCGGGTTCACAACCTTTTCCACGTTCGGGTACGAGGCGTTCGGCCTCCTGCGAAACGGCGAGAACGTCCGGGTGTTCCTCTACGTCGCCGGCCACCTGACGATCGCGTTCGCCGCGGTCTGGGCCGGCCGTTCCGTTTCCCTGATCCTCTGAGGTGAGTCATGACGCTGCCGAGAGAAGGAAGCCTGCTCCGCATTTTTATCGGGGAAAGCGATCGCCACGACGACCGGCCGTTATGCGAATGGTTGGTGGAGGCGGCCCGTTCCCACGGCCTGGCCGGAGCCACCGTCTTGCGGGGGCTGGAAGGGGTCGGCGCCCGCAGCCGGCCCCCCACGCCGCGGGTCGAACCCTGCCCCGGTGATTCCCCCGGCACCCCCAATCTCGAGCCGGTGCTCGGACGCGTGGCCGACGATCTCGACTTCCTGGCCTTCCAGGAGATGCGCGCCCGCAGCGATTCCGGCGCGAACGCCACCAATTATCTGCACGTCGGCGAGGAGGCTGTCGACTACGCGCGCTATCTGAAGCGGGCCTTCGAGCGGCCGATCCTGCTGGGCTACGTGGCCGTCTCTTCACACGATGGCTGGGAGGAGCCGCAGCGTGACGCACTGGCCGATCTGCTCGCGCGGCGGCACGCGCTGCGAGAGGCCGGCGTCTGGGGCGTCGTCTACTTTCAGCTCTTCGACGATCCCGAGCACGAGGGCTACTTCGGCGCCGCAGAACGCCACTTCGGCCTGCTCACCGCCAAGGGCCGCAAGAAACCCGCCTTCGAAACCTTTCGCGCCCTCACGCGCTAGCCCGAAGTTCCCCATGAATCTGACTTCCTAGCAGGAGGTAAGTCCGCTGATTCTCTGCGGAATCAGTTTGCATAGGTTGGTAATAAGTAGGTGTGTACATCATTCCGGTCGCACATCTGAACCACCCCCCCCACGCGCGGTAGATGTCATGCACGATGACAACAAGAAGGCCGAGCCGTGGTTGGACGAGACGTGGATGGACGAGGTGGTGGAATCAGCGTCGAGTCGCGGGGCAAAGCGACCGGCCGAGACGGGGATCCTC
>CAZZIV010000148.1:0-8086 GCA_964654385.1 uncultured Acidobacteriota bacterium
CGAAGACGCCACGCCCATGGCCCGGGCCGCCGTCGGCGTGGCCCCCCGGTTCGAGAACACCAAGCACGCCTACCTGGCGCGGGTGTTCGAGGTCAATGTCTTCGGGCTGATCCGGACCCTCCGGCCGTTCGTCAGGCCGATGGCGGAACGGGGCAGCGGCCGGATCCTCCTGGTCTCCTCCATCGTGGGGAAACGGGGCGTCCCCAACTACACCGCCTACTCGGGAAGCAAGTTCGCCGTCCAGGGAATCGCCGAAACCGTTCGCACCGAACTGCTCCACAGCGGGGTGAAGGTCGGCGTAGTCTGCCCGGCCTCCACCGAATCCGAGTTCCGGGACCGCACCCTCCGGGACGGTCCCCAACAGAACCAGAAGCGGCTGGCCCGGCACTCCGCCGACTCGGTGGCGATGGCGATCGTCAAAATGGTGCGGTCCGGCCGCCGGGAAAAGGTTCTCACCGTCGAGGGGAAACTCCTCCACTACGCCAACAAGTTCATTCCAGGGATCCTCGACCGGATCCTGTACCGGGTGATGTTGAAGTGACGCCGGTCCGGTTCATCGCCGAGGTTTCTTCCAACCACGGGCGAAGCCTGGATCGATGCGTCGAGACCATTGCCGTCGCTGCAGGGGCCGGCTGCGACGGCGTGAAGTTCCAGCTGTTCCGCCTGGAAAAACTGTTCGCTCCGGAAGTCCTGGAAGCGATGCCGGAGACGCGGGAGCGGAAACAATGGGAACTCCCTCCCGAGTTCCTCCCGGAACTGGCCGCCACCGCCCGGCAGGAAGGGATCGAGTTCGGCTGCACTCCGTTCGACCTGGAACAGGTTGAGCGGCTCCGGCCCCACGTGGACTTTATCAAGATCGCCTCGTACGAACTCCCCTGGACCGCCCTGCTTCAACGATGCGCCGCCACCGGGAAACCGGTGGTGCTTTCCACCGGTATGGCGACCCTGAACGAGATCCGGGAAGCGGTCCAAGCCCTGGAAGCGGCCGGTGTGTCGCGACTCACCCTTCTCCACTGTGTTTCCGGCTACCCGGCCCCTGTGGGCCAGTGCAACCTGGCCGCCCTCGCCGCCTTGCGGGAAGCGTTTCCCTCCCACCGGATCGGATGGTCCGACCACAGCCGAAACCCGGGAGTGATCCACCGGGCGGTCCACCGGTACGACGCCGCCATGGTGGAATTCCACATCGACCTGGACGGGGAAGGGGTCGAACACGAAAAGGGACACTGCTGGCTCCCTTCCCAGATCGAACCGGTGATCGAATCCGTCCGGGACGGCCTCCGGGCCGACGGCGACGGAATCAAACGGCCTGCGCCCTGTGAGACCGGCGAACGGGAATGGCGAGCCGACCCGGAAGACGGCCTCCGACCTTTCCGGTCGCTTCGCAATCGATGGAGGCGGAAACCATGAGTACTCCGGGAGCGGACAGGATTTGCATCGGCACCGCCCAGTTCGGCATGCCGTACGGCATCGCCAACCGTCACGGCGCGCCGAGCCAGGCCCAGGTCACCGCCATGACGGCCGCCGCCCTGGACCACGGGGCGGCATGGTTCGACACCGCCCAGGATTACGGCGACGCCGAACTGAAATTGGGAACGGCGATCCGGGAGCTGGGCGCCGGCGACCAGGCGCAGGTGATCACCAAGCTCCACCCGGAGGTGGACATCCGGAGCGAGGAAGAGGTCCTGGTCGCCGTACACGGCAGCCTGGAACGGCTGGGGGTTCCCCGGCTGGAGGCGCTGCTCCTCCACCGCCCCCGGAAACTGGCCGACGCCCCTGCCGGCCTGGAACGAGCGGTGCGTAAGCTCCAGGAGGAACGGCTCCTGGGCCGGTTCGGGATCTCCGCCTACCGGACCGAAGAGGTCCGTGTTGCCCGGGAACACCCGTTCGTGGAGACGTTCCAGGTTCCCCGGAACGTTCTGGACCACCGCTTCGGGAAACCGGAGCTCTTTCCCGCCGGCGCGGAGCTGTACTATCGCTCGGTCTTCCTTCAGGGCCTTCTCCTGATGGACGAAAAAGAGGCGGCCCGGAAACTTCCCACCGCCCGCGAACCGCTGGAAGCCGTTCACGTCTTCTGCGAAGAGGACGGCCTCTCCCTCCCGACCTTCCTGCTGGCCGCATCGCTCAGGGCCGAGCCCCGGGGACGACTGGTTCTGGGCGCCGAAACCGAACGGCAGATCCAGGAGAACCTGGAACGCCTTTCGGCGGCGCTGGACCCGGCCATGGATCTCCCGGTGGAAGCATGGGAACGGCAGCGTCCCGACTGCCCGGAGACCCTGTTGAATCCGGCCCTCTGGAACGTGCTCCTATGAAGCGGTCCCGCCCGATCCGGGAGGGCGCCGGGCAGAGCCTGTACCGCCGGGCCCGGCAGAGGATCCCTGGGGGAACCCAGCTACTCTCCAAGCGGCCCGAACTGTTCCTCCCCGGCCTGTGGCCCGCCTATTTCTCCGCCGCCCGGGGGATCTTGGTGACCGACCTGGACGGAAACGTCTACAAGGACATGGGGCTCATGGGCGTCGGCGCCGCCGTCCTCGGATACGCCGATCCGGACGTGGACCGGGCGGTGAAGGAAGCGATCGACGCCGGCGTCGCCTCCACGCTGAACTGTCCCGAGGAAGTGGAACTGGCCGACCTGCTGTGCGATCTGCATCCCTGGGCCGGGAAGGTACGTTACGCCCGGAGCGGCGGCGAGGCGATGTCGATGGCGGTGCGAATCGCCCGGGCGGCCACCGGGAGGAGCAAGGTGGCGGTCGGCGGCTACCACGGCTGGTGTGATTGGTACCTAGCCGCCAACCTGGAAAACGGCGCCGGCCTGGACGACCTGCTCATGCCCGGTCTTCCTCCTGCCGGCGTGCCCCGGGAACTGGCCGGCACCGCCCTGCCGTTTCATTACAACCGGCCGGACGAGCTCAAGGCGATCGTCCAGGAACACAGCGGCGAACTGGCGGCGGTGGTGATGGAACCGTTCCGGGGAACCGCTCCTGCGCACGGTTTCCTGGAGACGGTCCGGCAACTCTGCCGCCGGGCAGGCGCCGTCCTGGTGTTCGACGAAATCACCACCGGCTTCCGGGCCGCCTGCGGAGGAGTGCACCTGAAGCTGGGGGTCACGCCGGACATCGCCGTGTTCGCCAAGGGGATGGCCAACGGGTACGCCATGGCGGCGGTGATCGGAGAAGACCGGGTCATGGACGCCGCCCAGGACGGTTTCATCAGCAGCACCCACTGGACCGAGCGGATCGGCCCGGCCGCCGCCCTGGCCGCGATCCGGAAATTTCGGGAAAAGGCGGTGGATGAGCATATCCACCGGATCGGCCTGGAGGTCCAGGGAGGCTGGGCCTCCAGCGCCCAGGACGCCGGCCTGGAGATCGCCTGCGGCGAGATGCCCTGCCTGGCCCACTTCTCCTTCCTGAACCTGGAAGAGAAGGAAGAGACGGCGGCCCTGACCCTGTTCATCCAGGAGATGCTCCGGCGGGGCTACCTGGCGTTCCACCAGTTCAAACCGTCCCTGGCCCACACCGAACAGGACGCGGACGGCTACCTGGCAGCCTGCCGGGAGGTGTTCGGAGAGATCGCCGGCGCCCTGGAGAAGGACGACCTGCACATCCGCCTGGAAGGGGAGCCGCTGCGGAGAGGATTCTACCGGCTCACTTGAGGCCGGAGCGCCCTTGGGCGGTGATGTCGATCAGAACGATCCGTCGAGGCGGGCGGCAGGGCGTGGTCGGGGAAAGAAGGGAAAAATCGAGGCATGAAAGGCGAGGAAGAGTCCGCGGAACGGCAGGCGGGCTAGTGGATGGCGTCGGCCCCTTCTTCTTCCAGCGCCTTTTCGCCGGCGGTGACGAAGCGGAACACCCAGTCGGCCAGTTGATGGATATCCACGCCGTACCGGTCGCAGATCTGCCTGGGATGGAGGTCTTTCCGCAACAGCTCCATCACCATCGCGGTCTTCTGCTTGGTGTCCAGCATTCCCTGTTCCGGCATTCTCAACATGATCGGTCTCCTGCGCTCTCTCCAGCCCCCGGTCGTCGTCGATCCTTCACTGCCCAGGATGAAGGCGACACACCCTATCCGAATTGCAAACCGTCTGCCAGTTTGAAAAGCTGGGATTTGTTTAATTTTTCAAGGTATTTCCAAGGGGAGAGAGGTTCCCGGGAGCATCCGCATGTTGCATAACGCAACATCGTCGCAGGGTGCGCCGACCTGTTACTCCTCCACCGATACCCGCACTTCCGCCCCGTTGCAACGAATCTCCGGCACGTACATGGCGTGGCCCAGGACCGGGAGGCCGTGGAACCGGCCGGGAGTCTCCGCCCGCAGTTCGTACCGGATCTCCCACACCCCCTCCGGCAGCCGGTCCAGGAACAGGGCGACCTTCCTGTCCCGCAGTTCCTGGTAGACCGGCACCGTTTGCCGGAGACGATCCTGCTCCTCCCTTGCCGCCGGATCGCTCCCCGCCGCCGTCTTCCGGATCCGCCGGGCCTCCAGGATCGTTCCGCTGGTGTTCCCCACCGCCTCGAAACCGGCCGGCTTCAGATCTTCGAACACCAGGTACTCGTAGTGATTCTTGGCTTCGAAGGTCAGGACCGCCTCGATCCGTTCTCCGGAGACCGCCTTGCCTCCATCGGTAAGGGGGATCGAGTCGTAACGGACGCCGTCCAGAAGGGTTTCATACGGAACCTTCCGGTAGTACTTCCGGTTCACGAAGATCTCGTTGCCGGCCGGGGTCACCGGCTCTTCCAGGCTGAAGAAGGTCGCTTCCGCCGACCAGTAGATCGGGCCGTCTCCACCTGTCCGCCGGATCCGGATGTCCGCCTTGCCGGAACCGAACAGCTCCGGGTCGATAGGATAGGACCGCCTGGAAACAAAATCGCCGGCGTCGAACCGGCCTTCGGCCGCCTTCTTCCCATTGACCAGGATCTCGTAGGACAGGCCGGAAGCCGCCTCCCCGGTCGCCGCCAGGGAGTCGGTCAGCGCCATCACGGCGATCGCCGTGTCCTTCGTGTTGCTCCACCGGGCGCCTCGCCGGTTGTTCACCAGCCACCGGACCGCCGGCTCCGCCAGGTCGTTCCCCGGATCCACCGCCAGGAGCGCCCGGAGGACGAACGCCGTCGCTTCCACGCCGCCGTTGGACCAGCGGTACCGGACACCGTCGTTCCCCCAGTGGGCGGTCGGCGGCGCGCCGGACCGTCCCCCGGCGCTCACCTCCGAGCTGCCCGGATCTTCGTCCCGGATCGCTCCGTTCCGCAGGTTCCGGGCCAGTTGGGCCGCCTTCTCTTGTTTGCCATGCTCCACGGCGGCCAGGGTCAGCAGCGCCTTTGTGTATCCGTTCAGCCGGTCCCGTTTCGCCCACAGGTTGTCGAACGCCTTCTTCTCGAACCTCCCCGGCCGGATCCCCAGCGCCCGGTCGGCCGTCGCCAGGGCGTGAAGCTGCCAGGCCTGATCGTCCGGCCGGTTCTCGCTTTCCACCAGCCGTTTTTCCAGCCAGGACTTCCCCCGCCTCAGCATCGACAGGTCGAACTTCACGCCGGCCATCTTCGCCTCGGCCAGCCCCCAGACCACGTAGGCGGTCATGTACGGATCGTCGGCGCCCTGCTTCCACCAGCCCCACGCGCCGTTCCCGTGCTGGAAATCGTTCAGGCGGGCGATCCCTTTCCGCGTGACGTCGTCCAGCTTCCGGCTGCCGTCGTTTCCCAGCAGTCCGGTCTCAAGGGTTTTCGGATCGACGCCGGCGTTTTCCAGCGCCCGTTTCACCAGCACCGCCGGGAGGAAACGGCTCATGGTCTGCTCCACGCAACCGTACGGATACTCCACCAGGTACGGAAGGGCGTCCAGCATCGTCCCGGCCAGGCTGGGGGAAACCCTCACCAACAGGGAGGTGGAACCGGGCTTCCGTTCCATCGGGAGGGGGAGTTCGGCGCGGACCTCTCCCTGCCGGATCACGCCGGTCGCCGCCAGGAACTTCTCCACCCCGTGTTCATAGACCGGGATCCGGAGGGTCATTCCGTCGGAGAGGCCGGCATCTCCTCCGGCCTTCCTGGCGGCTGCGGTCAGAGTGAAAGTCGCTTCTCCAGGCCGGTCCGCCTGGACGGCCCATTCCAGCCGGGTCTCCCCGCCGGCAGGCACCGAAACATACGGACCGTCGCCGATCCGGTCCGCCGAGCGGAGGCCTTCCTGCTTCAGCTCGGCCCGGACCTGGAGATCGTCATCCAGGTTGTTGTGGAGGATGCCGGAGATCGTCGCCCGGTCGCCGACAGTGAGGAAGCGGGGCGACTGAAGACGGACCAGGAGCGGCTTCCGTGTGCGTGTATCGGCTTCTCCGATGCCGACGGCGCCGGCGACGCCGACCGCCCGGGCTTTCCCTGTCCACTCGGTGAGGGATTCAGGCAGCGTGAAACGAACCGTGGCGGTACCGTCGTCGCCGGTAACCAGGTCCGGCTTCCAGAACGCGGTGGAGCGAAAGTCGGATCGGATCGTGATCGACGGCTCGCCGTCGCCGGCGCCGCCTAAGGCATCCGACTCGGCGGCCATGGAGGGGGCCATCGCCTTCCGGCGGAGACCGGCGCCGGATTTCACCACGCCCATTTCCTCGACGGAGTTCGGGGCGACCGTTGCGACCCCCTCCTTGAGAGTCAACACGTTCTGGTAAAACCTGTCAGGGACAGGAAGGTCCTGGCGCCGGCCCTCCCGGCTCTCCGCTTCCTTCTCCGCCTCCTCTTTCTCCTCCAGGCGGACGAACCGCCGCCAGGAGAACGAACCGCCGGTGGCGACCCGCCGGGCACGCTTCTCCCCGTAGAAGAACTCCCGCGGGTCCGGGGCGTACTCGGACTGGATGGCGTACACCGAACCGTCGGCCAGTCCCAGGGCGACCTCCGCCGGAACCGGCCGCCCCTGGTAGTCCAGGGTTTCGACCTTCGCCTCCACGGTTTCGCCGGGGAGGCAGGTCTCTCCACCCAGGTCCAGGCGAACGTCCAGGAAATTGCGGACCGGAGGCACGATCAGTTCGCCGGTGCCGACCTGCATCCGGCCGTCGGAAACGGAGGTCGCTTCCAGGAACAGGTTCGGAACGTGGGCCTCCTGGATCTTCAGGTCGACACGCCGCATCCGGCCGTCCATCGGGAGCAGTTTCCAGTTCGCGAGATCGTCCGGATCCAGGCCGAACAGAACATGGCCGTTCCGTCGCCGTGTGGCGATCAACACCGTGGCGGTCTCTCCCGGTTCATAGGTGTCCCGGTCCAGGAGGATCTCCACGCCGCCGGCCATGTAACCGACCGCCGCCCCTGCCTGGTCGGTGGCCCAGACCGTGGCGGTCCCTTCCACCGGCGCCAGGGCGTCCGGTTCACTCAACCATTCGATCCGGTAGTAGCCGGCCTCTTCCGGCGTGAACGAGAAACGGGCCGTCCCGTCGTCGCCTGTGGACAGTTTGGTTTCCAGGATCTTCTCCGGCCGGTATCCCCGGAAGCGGACCTGCCAGCCGGGGCCGGCGGTCTTCCCTGCCTTCTCCAGCGCCGCTCCTTCCACGATCCGGCCGTCAGCATCGACCCAGCGTTCGAGCCAGGTATCCTTGTATACGGTCACCTTGCCGGCGGCCCGGACCGGGACCTGGTCGGCGTTCTGTGCGCGGATCCTCGTCGACACCTTGTCGCCGGGCCGATAGAGCCGGTGGTCCGGCTCCAACGAGACGAAGTACGCCTGCCGGGTCACCTTCACCTCCCCGCTGCCGATCACCTCCCGCCGGGAGCTGTCGGTCACCCGGGCTTCGATCCGGTAGACGAAGTCCTGGTCGGCGAACGGCTCGGACGGGATCTCCAGCGATCCCTTCCCGTCGGCATCGGTGACCAGGGAGGTGGTCAAAACCACCGCCCCCTGTCCGCCGTAGGGGGGCTGGAAAGATCCGGCCCCGCCCGGCCCGTACAGCCAGGGGTACGGGCGGATCTTTTCCCACCGGGCATAGAGCGGCGAGCGCCGGACGGTCACCGACACCTGGGCGCCGGCTACCGGGCCGCCGAAGTAATACTCGGCGGCGATCTCCGCCTGCACCGTCTCGCCGGGGCGGAACACCCGGGCGTTCCCTTCCTCCGTAGGAGTGGTCACG
>CAZZIV010000149.1:0-1754 GCA_964654385.1 uncultured Acidobacteriota bacterium
ACACCTGTCCGAACGACGCCAACAACGACATCGATGGCGACGGGGTCTGCGGCGACGTGGACAACTGCCCGAATGACGCCAATGTCGGGCAGTTGGATACGGACGGTGACGGAGTCGGGGACGCGTGTGACAACTGTCCTAACGACCCGAATGCGAACCAGTTGGATTCCGATGGCGACGGCATCGGGGATGTCTGCGATCCTTCACCCTGATCCTTCACCCTGATCGTTCAGTTTGTTTCAGGGCCTGGACCTCCCCGGTCGAAGGAGGGTTCTTCCGTCTGTTTCACCGGTTTCGGCCGATCTCCCGGGTTTTGGGTTTCGTTTGACCAGAGCAGGCTCAAAAACTATATTTCCTTCTGTAATAAATATAATTTTATAAAATATTAACTTTTCGATGGGAGTCGGGAAGGTGCCGGAACTCTGCAATTTATTGCTGGTGGAAGACGACAATCAGGATTCCCTCCTGTTGGAACAATATTTAGGTGAATCGAGCGATCCGCCAATGTCGGTTTCCCGCCAGGCCTCCCTCGGATCGGCGCTGGAGGTGTTGGGGAGAGTGGATTTCGATATCGTTCTGCTGGATCTGGACCTTCCGGATTCCAGGGGGATCCGAACGCTCAAGACGGTTCTGGAGAACACTCCCGAAGTGCCGGTAGTTGTACTCACCGATGTGGTGGATCAGCAACTCGCCTTGGAAACGGTGCATCTGGGAGCTCAGGACTATCTCGTCAAGGGCCATATCAATGCCGGCGCGTTGTCGCGGGTGGTTCGATATTCGCTGGAGCGGTCCAAGGTTTTGAACCGGTTGAAGGAACTGGACCGTCTAAAAACCTCATTCGTCTCGATGGCCTCTCATGAAATGAGAACGCCCCTGGCGATCATCCGGGAATTCGTTTCGCTGGTGAGAGACGGCGTGTCCGGTCCGATCGTTCAGGAACAGGAAGAATGCCTGGACGCGGTACTCCGGAATTGCGACCGGCTGACGGACTTGATCAACGATCTCCTCGATTTGGGGCGGATCGAGTCGGGGAGAGTGAAGCTCCACAGGGCGGAAGTCGATTTGACCGCGCTGATGAATCAGATGAGAGGCGATTTTCGGAAAAAGTGCGAAAGCCGGGGCCAGGCCTTGTCCCTGGAGATGGCGGAGGCGTGCCCTCCGGTGTTGTGCGACGCGGAAAAGATCAACCAGATCCTGTTCAACCTGCTGGGGAACGCGCACAAGTTCACTCCCGATGGAGGAAAGATCGTCCTGCGCGCCGGCGCGATGGACCGGCGTGTCCGGATCGAGGTGGAAGACAACGGAATCGGAATCGGGGAGATCGATCAATCACTCGTTTTCGAGGCGTTCGCGCAATTGGATCGGAAAGACAGCCCCGGGAGCCAAAGCACAGGCCTGGGGTTGACCATCGCCAAAAATATCGCGGCCCTTCACGGAAGCGCCTTGATGCTCGAGAGCGAACCTGGAAAGGGAAGCCGTTTTTATTTTGACCTGCCCGTCTACCAGCCGGGCGATGAGTTGCCCGCGTTTGTGGAGGATCGCTGGAGAATGGACCGCTCCAGCAAAAGGAAGCTGAGTCTTGTCCTGCTCAGGGTGAGGCCGGCGGAATCCGTCTCGCGTGCGGAAGAGCGATCTCTCGGGAAAAACGATCTGGCGAAAATACTGGAAATCAGCCGGAACAGCCTTCGTGGAAGAGAAGACGAATCGATCGCGGTTCCGTCCCAAAACATGGTGGCGATGTTCGTCGAGGCGGA
>CAZZIV010000149.1:1854-6139 GCA_964654385.1 uncultured Acidobacteriota bacterium
CCATCGGGTGCGATGACAGCCTGGGGAAGCCTTTCGAGCTGGAAGAGTTCATCGTGAAAGTGGAGAAAGCGCTCCATGGGGGTTCGCCCGCTCCCGTGTTTGAGAAAACAGGCTGAGACCTGGGAAGGGAGCTTGTGGTGGGTGCCGAGAAAATTCTTGTTGTGGATGACGAAGAAGATGTGGTGCGCGCCGTGGGGATGCGGTTGCAATCGGCCGGGTACGAAGTTATGAGCGCTTCCGATGGGGTTAGCGCGGTCCGAATGGCCGAGGAACGCGTTCCGGACCTGATCATCCTGGATATAGGGATGCCGGGGGGAGACGGTCATTCGGTGGCCCGCAGGCTCCGGGAAAATGCCGAGACGAAAATGATACCGGTCGTGTTTCTCACGGCCCGGGTCGCCAAAGATGACATGGAAAAAGCGTCCGGGGTGGGCGCGGCCGGCTACCTGATGAAACCGTTCAAGTCGGAGCGGCTCCTTTCCCTGGTCGACCGGGTGATCGCGGGAAACTGACCGGCGAACAGGATACCGGACGCGCTAGAATACCTCTCCTGTTCCAGGAAAAGGAGAGCCCTGATGACCGGTCGGCAACTGGATTTCAACGCGGCGCGCGCCCTCCTGGAAGATGCGGAGATCCCGGTCTTAGGAAGGATGGCGAGGAACCTGGAAGAGGCTCGGGATTTCGCGTCCGGTCTCGGTTATCCCGTTGTGATCAAGGCGGTTACGCCTCAGATCGTTCATAAGACCGATGCCGGAGTGGTTTTTCTGAACATCCGGGACCAGGACGGCCTGGAGGCTTCGTTCCGCGCTCTTCTGAAGAACGCGGAGAAGGCGGGAGTCTCGGAACTGGACGGAGTCCTGGTCCAGAAAATGGCCGAGCGGGGCTTCGAACTCCTGATCGGCGCCAAGCAGGATCCGTCGTTCGGGCCGGTGACCATGATCGGCCATGGAGGCCGCTTCGTGGAACTGTTCCGGGATGCGGCTCCCGGCGTCGGAGTGCTGGAGCGGGAGGATGTGGAGCGGATGCTCTCCCGGACCCTGGCCGGACGGATCCTCCGTGGCTTCCGAGGTCCCGCGCTGGATCGGGAGGCGGTGATCGATTTGACCCTCCGGGTCTCCCGGTTCATGGACGAGCATTCCGAAATACATGAGTTGGACCTGAACCCGGTGCTGGTCTACGAAAAAGGCCTGGCCGTTGTCGACGCGCGCGTGATCCAGGGAGAACCGGTCAGCCATCCGAGACTGACCGATCTGTCCCCAGCCCGAATCGCCAGCCTGGAGGCGGTTTTCAACCCGAAATCGGTGGCGGTAATCGGTGCTTCCAAGCCGGGCACGGTGGGTGGGATCATTTTCAAGAACTCGGGACGGATCGAAAAGATTTGGCCGGTGAACCCCCGTTACGACTCGGTCTACGGGAAGCGGTGTTATTCCACGTTGAAGGATCTGCCGGAACCGGCGGATGTCGGCGTCTTCGTCACGGGGGCGGAAAAAACTCCCGGCCTGTTTCGTGAATTCTGTGAGCAGGGAGGCCGTGGGGCGGTCATCGTCAGCGATGGTTTCGCGGAAGTCGGCCGGGAGGACCTGGAAGAAGACCTGGTCGCGGCCAGCCGTCAGCATGACGCCGTCTACATCGGGCCGAACGGCCTGGGGGTGATCGACAATTTCTCCGGGTTGAACACCATGTTCATTCCGTCGCAGAGAACGGTCTGTGCCCCGGAGCCGAGCGGGCTGGGCGTGATCTCCCAGAGCGGAGGAATCGGCCTGGAACTCCTGGAGATGCTCGCCTGGGATCACCTTTCGGTCGGTCGCTGGGTATCCTGCGGAAACGCCAGCGGCGTGGAGATTCCGGAAATCCTGGCCTCGATGGGAGCCGATCCCCGGCTTCGCATCATCGTGATCTACGTGGAGGGACTCCGGAACGGGCTTCAGTTCCTGGAAGTCGGACGGCGGGTCAGCCGGGAGAAACCGGTGGTCGTCATCAAGGGGGGGGTGGCGGGAGGCGCCGCCGCGACACTGTCCCATACGGCCTCCCTGGCCGGCAGTTTCGAGGCGTTCAAGGCGGCGTGCGAGCAGGCCGGGTTTTTCCTTGTGGAGGAATTGACCGAGGATCCCAAGATCATCACCAACGTGGTTTCGATCCTGACGACCCAGCCTCCGGCCGCCGGGAACCGGGTGGCCGTGGTCGGCGTCGGGGGCGGGGCGGCGATCCTCCTGGCGGACCAGGTCACCGAGGAAGGGATGGAACTGGCCGAGTTCGCGCCGGAGACACGGGAACGCCTGAAGAATCTACTGGGCGGCAAAGAACTGATCGCCCGGGGTGCCGGCGCGCGACTGGGATCCAACCCGGTGGACCTATTCGGCGATTGTGACGACCATCGGCTCCTGGAGGCTCTTCGGATCCTGGACGAGGACCCGGGTACGGATGTCATCCTGGCGGCTCTTTATTTCCAGGTACCCTACCTGTCCGAGTACCTCACCGAGCGGCTGACCGAGATGAAGCCCCGTTTCAGGAAGCCGGTGATCCTGTCTCCCCGCGGGTTCTCGCAGCATGTGACCCGGTGCAGGGAATACCTGGCCGATCGAGGATTCCAGACGTACACGGTTCCGATGATCAAACCGCTGGTGATCGCCCTGGAGATCTGGAAACGGTACGGCAGGGATTTCAGGGAGGCGCCCGGCGCGTAAACCGGCGCCTCCCTGGTTCGCGCCCTAGCCGGAGACCTGGTGCAGGTGGACGTCGGTCTGGGGATACGGGATGTTGCACCCGGCTTCTTCCAGTCGTTCCTTGAACCGGCGCTGCAGGTCGGATCGCAGCGGCCAGTAGTCTTCCTTCCGGCACCAGGGACGGACGTTCAGGTTCACCGACGAATCGGCCAGTTCGGCCACCGCCACGCCGGGAGCGGGATCGGAGAGGACCCGGCTGTCGGCCTGGAGGATCTCCTCGATGGTCCGGATGGCGAGCCCGATGTCATCCCCGTACCCGATACCGACCACCATGTCGTTCCGACGGTTGTCGTTGGTCGAAAAGTTCTTGATGGTGGCGCCGAAAACCGCCGAATTGGGAAGGATGATCCGGACGTTGTCCGGCGTGTTCAGCGTTGTGGAGAAAATGCCGATTTCCTGCACGGTGCCGGCCACACCGGCGGCGTCGATAAAGTCACCGACCTTGAACGGGCGGAAGAACAGGAGCATCACGCCGGCGGAGAAGTTGGAGAGGGTTCCCTGCATCGCCATGCCGACGGCGAATCCCGCCGCGCCCAGGACGGCGATGAGGGAGGTGGTCTGCACGCCGAACATTCCGAGAACGGCGGTCAGGAGCACCGCGACGATCAGGTAATACACCATTCCCGAGAGGAACGGAATCAACGTGGCGTCCATGCTGGTTTTGGCCATCGCTTTCCGGACGGAGGCGCGGATCGTCTTGGCGACGATCATGCCGACGACCAGGAGCGCGACCGCTCCAACCACCTTCAGGCCCCAGTGAGTGAGCAGGTCGGCGGCTGTTTTCATCAAGGAATCCAGGTTCAAACCGGCGTTGCCTTCCATTTTCAACTCCTTTCCATTTTCGACGATCAGAAGTTGATGACCAGCGCGGCCTTCAACGTGGTATCGATCTCATCGAACTCGAACAGGGCGTCCGGGACCGGAGGAAGCGCCGCCGGATCGCCCGGCACCACCACCACCACAGGTTCGGCGTCGTACTTGATCTCGTAACCGACGTTCAGGGCGACGCGCTTGTTCAGGTTCGCCGTGACGCCGATCTGGGCGTTGGCCCGGAGATCCGAGGTTTCGTCCAGGTTTTCCAGGACCTCCAGGTGGGCGGTCAGCTTGGAGGATTCGCTCAGAGCGCGCTCGTACCCGAGAAACGCGCGGAGATCCGGGAAGGTGGATTCGGTTCCGTCGACACGGTCTTCCTGTACGTACGCGAATCCGGCTTCACTCTGAAGTTTGTGCCGGTCGTTCTCGAAGAACAGATAGGCCAGGCCGCCGCCGCCCTGGTAGCTGTTCTGGATGCCGGCGAACCGATCCCGGTACCAGCCTGCGGCCGCGTACCACTCCAACCCGTTCTGGATCGTGCTGTTGTGCTTGGTTCCGAGAGTGTAGTGCTCCGCCGAAGTCGAGGTGGCGTTGGTCTCGACGGCCGTTCCACCCTGGTTGGAAAGAATTCTCGTGGTGGTTTCGGTGCGGAGCGCGCTCGCGGTCACTTCCAGGTTCGAGCGCTTCCACTTCCTGGTGAAGAGGTTGGAGACGGCGAAGTTCGTGGTTTCCGAGTTCCCGGTGGTATT
>CAZZIV010000149.1:6239-8033 GCA_964654385.1 uncultured Acidobacteriota bacterium
ACCTCGTTCAAGGCATCCAGGGCGTCACCGCCCACGTTTACCTTCATGCCTTTGAGCGCGACCTTGGTCTTGCTTCCTACCAGAAGCATTTCCTTCGGCGCGGCTTTCCTTTTCGCGGCTTTCTTCTTCGTGGTTTTTCTTTTGGCGGTCTTCTTCTTGGCAGCTTTCTTTTTGGCCATTTCCAGTGACTCCTTCAATGTCTTGGTAAGCCCATACGGGCGTTGGGATACAGTGTGCATTATGAACGACGAATGGAATCCTGGAAAGGGCGGACAGGCAGAAACCGGCCGAAAACATCCCCGGAAGGACGTCTGGGTCCATGAGAGCCGATCGGGCGCGAAAAAAAGAGGCCGGGGTGGACCCGGCCCTTGGGAGTTCATGTTGGGGGTTCGGCTTCGCGGGTCAGCGTCCTCCGCTCCGCCTCGCGGAAGCGGCATTCCGATGAGAGCCCCGGCGGCCGGATGCCCGGCTTCCCGCGCCCAAAATGGTTACGGAGTCCGTTCCGGTACAAGGGGTGCCGTCCAGGAATCGGCCGTCCAGAACCAGTTCCGGAGTCATGCCGTTTTCCAGGGGCCGGTCTCCGGCTTCCAGGGCCCGGACCAGCGCCTGGGTTCTGAAATGGAGAATGAGGTCCAGGATTCCGTCGCCGTTAAGGTCACCATACGCCGAATGTTCCGCCGGAACCCCTGCCAGGGCGAGGGAATCGAGATCCAGGGTCCCTACATCCTCCGATCCGGAACCGAAAAGAGCCACCGGCATCCTGCCCCGGCTCCGGACGTTCAGCACGTTCCGGTCGCTCCCGGGCCGGATATCGATCGGTACCACCCGGCTGGAGACGGGCGGTTCGGCCGAAGAGGCGGCCAGGCCGGTCGGAGCGAAATCCAGGGAAAACGATCCAAGGACTTCACCGGTATCCGGATCCATGGAGACGACCCCCGGTGAGAGGATTCGGCCGGTGTAGAGCCGCTCGCCGTCGAAGGCCAGGCCGTAAGTGAAGTCGCCGCCCGGGATCGGGAACGGTCCTCCGATCATCTCACAGGTCTCCGGGTTCAATTCCACGATGCTGGCCAGGCCGAGAGTGGCGAACAGGCGGCCGTTTTCCGCGGCCAGACCTCCGCCGGCGAATCGCCCCGTGACACAGGATCCGGCCGATTCCATCGAATCCAGCGATGTGCGGTGGATCGTATCGGCCGCCGGTTCCAGGTTGAACAGAGTGTTCGAGGACACGGCCAGCCCGTCGGTGCCCCAGCCTGCGGAAGGAGCGGGAAAGACGTCGAAGACGGTTCCTGTGTCCAGGTCGATTCGATACACCTGGTTCGATCCGTTCCCGTTGATGAAGAAGATCGAGCCGCCGTCTGCGGCCAGTCCGTCCGGTCCTCCCGAGGAAATCTCCGGCGTCGGCAGCCTGCCGAGTTCCGCCCCGGAAAGACTGTCCAGGATCACGATCTCGTCGTTGACCCCGTCGATGGCGAAAATGGTAGCCGCGGTTACGATCCGGGGCATCAGCAGGATGGCCAGACCTGCCACGAAAAATCCGAATTTTTTGCTCATATCCTTTACCTCTTGTGCTTTTTGACGGTTTCCGGATCCTCCCACCGATCCGGACCGCCTGATCGAAACAACCCTGGCCCTAAAAGGAGCAAAAAGCGCGCCAGCCGGGCTCGCTGACGAGATCGGTATCCCCCTTGCCCACCGGGGTTCCGGAACCTAAGTTTCCCATTGGATCGAACAGGAATGGAGGTGCTCGCTTACCCACACGTCACCTAGTAGTCCTGTGCGCACACGCGCGCATCT
>CAZZIV010000150.1:0-7991 GCA_964654385.1 uncultured Acidobacteriota bacterium
GGTTTCCTTGGACACCTGATTGGGGGATGATCGTCCCCCCGAAGGAGGTGTACCACTGGCAGGGAAGAAGAAACCGGGCTCTTCGCAGGGCGACCGGAGGAAAGGCCGGCGCCGAGCCGGACACGACGGAAACGATTCCCAGGTTCCTGGAGACCAGGAGGCCGTGAAGCGAAATCCTAGGAATCTTTTTCCAGGGTGAAATAGACCCAGGGGACCTGCACCTGCTCCCGCGGATCGGATCGATCCCGGGCCTCCTGGAGCGCCGCGTCCCGTTCCGCCTCCAAAAGACCGGAAGCCAGCGGCCCGATCATGGCGGGAATCGCCATCAGGTTCATCAACTCCTGCTGGCTTCCTTCGTACACGAACCGATCGTACCGGTCCAGGCGGAACCGGTGCTCCTTCGCCCGGGCCTCGATCCGTTCCCGGCTGATCGACGTGAGCGAAGAGGCGTCGAACCGGCGGCCACTCCTCCGTTCGAGAGCCCGGGCCAAGGCGATCTGGTACGGGTGGATCGGTGAGGATTCACCCTCCACCCTCTCCGCCGGCACGTTGAACACGAAACGCGCCCCCGGCGCCATCACCTGCGCCAGGGAGGCCAGCACCGGCCCGACCGCCGGAAACTGCCAGAACGCGGCGTTGCAGACCACCCGGTCGAACGGCCCGGATGCGAGGGTGTGGACCGAGGCGGCGGAACCGACCAGGAAACGGGCCCGGGGGTCGAGCGTGTTCGCCCGGGCCACCTCCACCATCTCCTCGGAAGCGTCGACGCCGATCAGGTCGGCCTCCATATCCAGGACACGCAGGCAGGCCAGGGCGGTGGCGCCGGTGCCGCAGGCCAGGTCCAGGACATGAGCGGCCCCCTCCAGGTCGGCGGTCTCCGCCATCTTCCGGTTCAGGCGCCGGTAGATCCGGTGTTCCTGCACGAACCGGTCGTAGATTTCCGCGTTGTCCCACCCTCTCCAGACCAACGACAATCCTCCCGCCGGGCGCCGCTGCCGCTGGGAACCGCCCGGCCCGGCTGTCATAATGGCAGCATTCCGGTTCCGGTCCAAGAAGGAGCTCGCCATGCATCGATTCGGCCCTTTCACCCTGGCCCTTCTCCTGCTGGGAGGCTGCGCGCCACCTCCTGCCGACCTGGTCCTGGTCGGCGGCAAGGTGGCCACCGTGGATCGGCACCACCCTGAGGCGGAGGCGGTGGCCGTGGTCGGTCACCGGATTGCCGCCGTCGGCACAGAACGGGAGATCCGGAAACGGATCGGCAAAGAGACGAAAGTCCTGGATCTGGACGGCGCGCTGGTGATCCCCGGCTTGATCGAAGGCCACGGACATTTCCTCGGTCTGGGCCGCTTGAAAATCGACCTGGACGTTTCGGAAGCGTCGACCTGGGATGAGGTGGTGGCGATGGCCGCCGCCCGGGCCGCTGTTCTCCCGAAAGGGACCTGGATCACCGGCCGGGGCTGGCACCAGGAGAAATGGGACCGGCCGCCGGAGCCGGCCGTCCAGGGATACCCGGTTCACGACGCTCTCAGCGCCGCCGTGCCCGACCACCCGGTCTTCCTGCGCCATGCCAGCGGTCACGGCCTGATCGCCAACGCCCTCGCCTTAGCCGCCGCCGGCATCGACCGGGACACCCCGGAGCCGGACGGCGGAGAAATCCTTCGGAAAGCCAACGGCGAGCCGACCGGGGTTCTCCTGGAAAACGCCGCCGCGCCGGTCTCCCGGGCCTACGCCGAGTACAGGACGCGACGGTCGGAGAAAGAGAAGGAGGCCGAGTTCCGGCAGGCGGTGGCTGCGGCGGTGAACGAGTGCCTGGCCCACGGAATCACCAGTTTCCAGGACGCCGGCTCCACCCTGGAAGAGGTGGAACGGTACCGGCGCCTGGCCGACGAGGGCGCCCTCCCGGTGCGGCTCTGGTTGATGCTGGGCGAGCCGGACGAGCGGATCGGACCGGCCATGGACTCGGTGCGAACCATCGGCTACGGCAACGACCACTTGACCGTCCGGGCGGTCAAACGGTACATGGACGGCGCCCTGGGATCCCGGGGCGCCTGGATGCTGGAGCCGTACGACGATCGGCCGGACTGGACCGGCCAGCCGGTCACCTCCCTCGACTCCCTGCGCCGGTCGGCGGAACTGGCCCGGGATCACGGATTTCAGTTCTGCGTTCACGCCATCGGCGATCGGGCGAACCGGGAAGCATTGAACCTATACGAAGAGGTTCTCGGCGGGATAGAGGACGGCCGGAACCGGCGATGGAGGATCGAACACGCCCAGCACCTGGCCCCGGACGACATCCCCCGGTTCGCCCGGCTGGGGGTGATCGCCTCGATGCAGGGGGTGCATTGCACTTCCGACGGTCCGTGGGTGCCGGCCCGGATCGGCGCGAAACGGGCGGAAGTGGGCGCCTATGCCTGGCGTTCCCTCATCGACGCCGGGGCGGTGGTCAGCAACGGCACCGACACGCCGGTGGAGAAGGTCGATCCGATCCCCGGCCTCGCGGCGCTTGTCACCCGGAAGATGAACAACGGCCGATCGTTTTACCCGGCCCAGGCGATGACCCGGGAAGAGGCGCTGCAGGCGTACACCCTGAACGCCGCCTACGCCGCTTCGGAAGAGGAGATCAAGGGGAGTCTCACCCCGGGGAAGCTGGCGGACATCACGGTGCTTTCCGGCGATTTCCTGACCCTGCCGGAAGAGGAGATCCCGGAACTCCAGGTCCTGTACACGATCGTCGGCGGAAAGGTGCTTTACAGTCGGCCGTAACGCTCCGCGCCGGAGGTCAACGACAGACCAAAACCGCCCCTTCGCATTCCAGGCCCCACAGGTTCGCCAGGACCGACAGGTCATCGCCGTCGACGCAGCCGTCGCCGTCGTAATCGACCGCCCCCCACCACTCGGTGGAAGGGTCGGCGCTGCACAGGCCGAACGCCCGGCCGAGCCAGGAGAGTTCCGCCGCGTCCACCCGGCCGTCCGGCACCGCGTCGTACCGGGCGCAGGCCGGGTCGTCCGCCGAGCCGGTGCAGTCATTGTCGATCCCGTCGCAAAGCTCCGGTGCGTCCGGGTGAACCGCCGGGTCCCCGTCGGCGCAGTCCCCGCCGAACTGGGACCCGTTCGGCTCGCAGCCCAGGTCGGCGTAACCGTCCTGGTCGGCGTCGGGGCAACCGCCCCGGCAATCCGGAAGATCTTCATCCACCGCACCGTCGCAGTCGTCGTCCAGGCCGTTGCAGGTTTCCACGCTGTCGCCGGTCCCATCGCCGCACGTCCGGACGCCCGACGCGCAGGAGTCGGTGCCTTCCTCGCAGAGATCCAGGTCCGGACCGTCGCAGGGGTCGCCGTACCAGCTCTCGCCCAGCCCGTCGGGAGTCCCCAGGTCGCAATCGTTGTCCACCTGGTCGCAAAGTTCCGCCGCACCCGGATGGATCGCCGGATCGTCGTCTGCGCAATCGCCGCCGAACTGGGCGGGATCGGACCTGCAAGCCGCGTCGACGTATCGATCGCCGTCGGCGTCGGGACAGTTCTCCGCGCAGTTGGGATCGTCCCCGTCCACCAGGCCGTCGCAATCGTTGTCCACCAGGTCCGAACAGTCCGATTCCGGCGTGCCGGGCTGGACCGCCGGATCGGCGTCGTCGCAATCGGTGCCGTCCGCCACATACCCGGCCGGCGGGGAGGTGTCACAGGTCTCCATGGAAACCGATGGATCTCCGAACCCGTCTCCATCAGCGTCCCGGTAGTAGACGTGCAGCGGGACCCCTTCGTCCACGACGCCGTCGCAGTTCTCATCCAGACCGTTGCAGACCTCCGCCGCTCCAGGATGAACCGTGGGGCTTCCGTCGTCGCAGTCTCCGCACTGACCGTCCGGCGGGAGGGCGCAGATCGAATCGCAGACGTAGTATTGGTCTCCATCCAGGTCCGGGCAGGGCTCCGGAGGACAGGCTTCGTCCAGCCCGTCACAGTTTTCGTCCACGCCGTTTTCACAGATTTCCGCCGCACCAGGGTTCACTCCTGCGGAACCATCGTCGCAGTCCGGCCCGAGGCAGCTGTTCCCGGCGCCGCCGGCGCCGCCGTACAGGTCGCCGTCGGCATCGAGACAGCGATCGGCGCAGTCGGCCAGGCCGTCGCCGTCGGAGTCGGTGGCGCAATCGCCGGTGCAGGTCGGAACCGTGTCGTCACAATCGGACGTAACGCAGAAACCGTCGCCGTCGCCGTCGGTGCAATCGGTGGCGCAATTCCGGTTCGTGTCGTCACAGTCGCCGCACACATCCCCGGCCGCCGGTTCGCAAACACCGTCGCAAACGGCGAAACCGTCACCGTCCAGGTCGTCGCACTCCTGGGGACAGGTGTCATCGACCCCGTCACAGTTCTCGTCGATCCCGTTCCCGCAGATCTCCGCGCTGCCGGGGTTCACTCCTGCGGAACCATCGTCGCAGTCCGGCCCGAGGCAGCTGTTCCCGGCGCCGCCGGCGCCGCCGTACAGGTCGCCGTCGGCATCGAGACAGCGATCGGCGCAGTCGGCCAGGCCGTCGCCGTCGGAGTCGGTGGCGCAATCGCCGGTGCAGGTCGGAACCGTGTCGTCACAATCGGACGTAACGCAGAAACCGTCGCCGTCGCCGTCGGTGCAATCGGTGGCGCAGTTCCGGTTCGTGTCGTCACAGTCGCCGCACAGGTCCCCGGTCGCCGGTTCGCAAACACCGTCGCAGACGGCGAAGCCGTCCAGGTCCAGGTCGAGACAGCGGGGCGCCGTTCGTACCGTCACCTGCAACGGGTTCAGCACCTCGTCGGCGAACGCCTCCGCGAACCCGATCCCCTGGGACGGAGGGCCGAAAGCCAGCGACCGGGTGATTTCCACCTTGTACAGGTGCCCGAACTCCAACTCTTTTTCCGGATCGGTGTTTCCGATCGGATCCTGGATCCAGGGGCCGGACGCCCCGTACAGCGATGCATCCCCGGTACACTGGTTGATCTCCGGGCTCGCCTCGTCGTCATAGAAAGAGGAAGAGCCGAGGCCGGGCTGGTCGGTGACCATCCGGTGCACCTGGGCCACGGTTCCCTGGGGGCCGGTGACCATCTCCCAGGTGAGGGTTCCGGCCGGAATCGAATCCTGTACGCCGTCGATCGGTACTCCTTCCTGGACGAGATCGTTGAAATACCGCATCCCCGCCGCCGCCGGGCTGTAGTCGAAGTAGTTCATCATGGAGGGGAGGGGGTGGACCCGGAGGGCGGTGAACACCACCTCCCGGGCGGGGTAGAACGCGTGGACCCGGTAGGTGGTCGGACCGCTGTTGGCGCCGACGTAACCCCGGAGCGCCCGGACCGGGCCGGTCCGGTTCACGATGAATCCACCCTCCCCGTAACTGAAGGTGTCCTCGGTCCGGGAGCAGTTCCCTGGAGCGTACTGCATCCTGTGCCGGTCCAGGATATCCACACCCGGCGCCCCGCCCGCTGTGATTTCCAGGCCGTCCCGAATCCAACGATCGGAAAAGCGGAGGGTATACGCGTCGGTGACCATACTGGTGGTTTCAGGGTTCCGTCCTTCTCCGGTCTTGTACGTCGATTTGTAATCCCCGGAGTTCAACTTGAATCGATACGCCAGGTTCGGCGCTCCGGCGGAAGGATCCAGGGTTCCATCCTGCAGGAAGAGATAGAGATACCGGGTCTCTCCGGTCGCCGGGTGACGGAGTTCCAGTTCCCGGCGGCTTCCGTCGATCACACCGGCCGGGAGCGGAGCCGACCCGGCCGGATCGCCGGCTTGGGACGCCAGGAACACCAGTTCATCGTCTCCATCGAACAGGGGATCCGGATCCGGGCCTGTGAACATCTCGGGGTCGGTGTAGGTCAGCACCCGCACTTCATGGGACGGCATGTTCATGACCTGCCAGAGCTCGACCATCGCCCTTTCGTCGATCTGGATCGGGGCCGGCAGCCAGCCCCCTCCTTCCCGGCGGAAGGCGACCAGATCGGCGACCGGGTGCCCGGTCAACCCTGGGAGACGGTCCCCGGTCAGGACCACCGGTTCGTTGTCCCGCTCCGGGAACGACGCCCCGGCGGGGGTTGCCCCGGTCAGCGTCGCCAGGATCAGCAGAAGAGAAATCGCCCCTCCCCTCCCGACCTGTCTTCTCCGCGACACGGCCATCCTTTTCGCCTCATCCCCCTCGATCGGAAGCCCGGTCCTGGATATGCATTCTCCGGACCACCGGGGAGCATCCCACCAAAGCCGTTATATACAAGGCCTTAGACGTAAAAGGAACGACAGATGCGGTTACAGCATTGTAATTTTTTCCTTCATTTTCCGTTGACAACAGTTAATTCATACGTATGATTCATACGTACGTTTTATTCATTTTGCCCGGGAGGATGCATCGCAATGAGTACCGAGGAGACCGTCGGAACCCGGGAGCGGATCCTGGACGCGGCGGAAAAGCTGTTCGCCTCGAACGGGTACGGAGGGACGTCTCTCCGCTCCATCACCGGGGAGGCCGGCGCGAACCTGGCCGCCATCAACTACTACTTCAAAAGCAAGGAAGGGCTTCTCCTGGAGGTTCTGCATCGCCGGATCGATCCTCTGAACGCCGAGCGCCTGTCGATCCTGGATCGACTGGAGGCGGAAGGCGACGATGACCCGGCCGGGATTCTGAGGGCTCTCCTGGAACCGGCCGTGAGGCTGAAGGAACGGTTCGGCGCCCAGGGAGACGCGGTGGTCACTATCGTCGGCCGCCTTCACGCCGACCCGCCGGCGATCGCAGAGCAGCTGTTCCAGGAACTGTTCCAGGACGTCTTCCGGCGATTCGACCGGGCCCTGGCCCGGGCCCTGCCCGGCCTGCCGGACCGGGTACGGATCCTTCGCATGCACTTCACCCTCGGTTCCATGGTCCACATCATGCAATGCGGCGCCCAGCTGAAGAACTTCCCGTGCCGGCGGCGGCAGGAAGAAAATGTCGACGACCTCCTGCAAGATCTTGTCGCCTTCGCCACTGCCGGAATGACCGCCCCCTGCGCCTCCGGCGAAGACCGGTGGGAGGAGTCGACATGAGGCGGTTCTTTCTCCTGTCCGCCGTCCTGGCCGGCCTGTGCGCAGGGTGCGTTCCCCGCCCGGCAACCAACCGCCTCGAGGCGGTTCCGCAACCACCGGACCATTACCAGGCCGCAACGGTCGGCGCCGAAGATGAAACCGGCGCCGTTCCGTCCCAGGTGGAAGATCGCTGGTGGACCGGGTTCGGGAGTCCGGCCCTGGATCGGGCGGTGGATACCGCCCTCTCCTACAACCTGGACTTGGCCGCCGCCGCCGCCCGGGTGGAACAGGCCGCCGCCGCCGCGAGAATCGCCGGCGCCGCGGTCTACCCCGCCACCACTGCAGGGATCTCCGGCTCCCGCCGACGGCAGAATTTCATCGGCTTCCCGATCCCCGGAAGCGCCAGCCGGGTTCTCTCGACCTCTTCCACCAACCTGGGCGTCTCCCTGAACACCTCCTGGGAGGTCGATCTGTGGGGCCGGTTGCGGGCCGGCGCGAAAGCCTCCGCCGCCGAGTTCCAGGCCGCCCAGGCCGACCTGGCCGGCGCCCGGCTCTCCATCGCGGGTCAAGTTGTGAAAGCGTGGCTCTCCTGGACCGAGGCCGCCGAACAGGTCGCGTTGTCCCAGGTCACCACGGACAGTTACCGGGATTCGCTGGAGATCGTCCGGAACCGTTACGCGCAGGGGCTCGCCCCCTCCCTGGACTTCCGCCAGATGAAAGCGAACCTGGCCGCCGCCGAGGCGCAGCTCGCCGCCCGCAGAATCCAGATGGACGCCGCCGGCCGGCAATTGATGCTGCTGATGGGACGATACCCGGCCGCCCCCGGCGACTCCGCCGGAGAGATGCCTTCCCCTCCGGCGGTCCTGCCGGCAGGGCTCCCGGCGGACCTGGTTTCCCGGCGGCCGGACCTGGGCGGCGCCGAGCGCCGGCTGACCGCCGGCGGGTTCCCGCACTCCGCGGGCCCGCGTCTTCTCTCACGGCTCCA
>CAZZIV010000151.1:0-7971 GCA_964654385.1 uncultured Acidobacteriota bacterium
TAGGCGTGCGGCAACTCGGCGGGCGACTTCTGCAACGATTTCTTCTTCGCCCATTTCCTCATCTTCCATTTCAACGCCAGGATCTTCGTCTTCTTTCTCGGGAGCGTCGATTGCACCTTCTCGCTCATCTCCTGGGTCTCGTCGGCTTCATCCACCTCGGGATTCGGCAGCCGGATCCCTTCCACCGGCACCGATTCGTCGAAGCGAAGCTTTTCGGCATCAACTTCTTCTTCCGGCTTCCGCTTCTTCCGCCGGCAGTCCGCGAAGATCTGTTCCGCTGCGGTGCCGCCGCGCAGGACGGTTTTCTCCGAGGTTTTCCTGTGCCGGCCGACTTATCCGGCCGGGGACGGCTCGTCCTGGTCCCGTGTGCAGCTCTCCGGCGGGATGCCGTCGGCCCGGCACTGGCAGCTTCCCACGCCGCCGCAGGAGCCACGGAGGCGTTTTCCGGAGAAGATCACTCCGACCGCCATGATCGCCATGACGCCGCCGAAAAGAACGATCGCTACAATCAAGGTGGTGGTCATAATGGCCGCTCCTGCTCCTTCCCCTGTTCGTTCAGAGTATCACCGGGGACCGCCTCCGTCATGGTTTCGGCCTGCAGGACGGCCGCTTCGAAAGCCGGGGTGGGGTGCTCCAGCAGCGATCCGTCGCCGAGCTCCTGGATGAACAGCACCGCCAGCCCGTGTTCCACCGCCAGCTCATATCCTTCGTCCGGGCCCAACACGTTCATGGAGGTGGCCAGGGCGTCGGCGGTCATGCAGGACTCATGCAGTACGCTCACCGAGGCCAGGCGGTGGCCGATCGGCCGGCCGGTTCGGGGATCGATGGTGTGGGAATAGCGAACGCCGTTCACTTCGTAGAAGTTCCGATATTCCCCGGAGGTCGCCAGGGCTGAATCCAGGAGCGGCACCACGTCCCGAACGGTCCGGAGGGCGGCGTCCGGCTTCTCCACGCCGATCCGCCAGACCCGGCCTTCCCCGTTCCGTCCTTTCGTCCGGATCTCGCCGCCGATCTCCACCATGTAGTCGTGGTAACCGAGCCGTTCCAATGCCTGGGATACCTGGTCCACCGCGTACCCCTTGGCGATCCCGGAGAGGTCGCAGTACAGGCCGGCCTGTTTCTTGAGAGCGGTGGCGGCGCCGTCCTTCCGGGCCAGGATCAGCTTTTCCTGTCCGACCTGTTCCAGGAGTTTCCCTATCTCCGCTTCGGAGGGAGGGGAAGAAGCCTCATCCGGGCCGAAGCCGTAGGCGTTCACCAGGGGGCCGACGGTAATATCGAACGCTCCCCGGGTCAGACGGTGAATTCTGCGCGCCTCGAACAGCACGTTCGCCAGTTCCGGGGTGAGATCGAACAGACCTGTTCCATGCCGGTTGAGGCGGGACAACTCCGAATCCGGCTTGTAGGTCGACATGCGGTTGTCGACCCTGTCGACGGTCTCCTGGACGGTGTCCTGGATCTGCGCTCGCCGGGCCGGGTCCAGGGCGGGGGCCACCACCTTCACCGTCCAGCTCGTCCCCATGGTGGGGCCGCGGAACGTACGGTCGGCCGGCCCGGGCTCGGGACGGCCTCGAAGAAACACCACCGCGAACAGGGCGGCGACGAAAATCGCCGGAATCAGAAAACGCCGGAGAGGGGGAAGCCCCTTCTCCGGCGCGCGGGTGTCGTCGGGGGCCACTTCAGCCTCAGGATCCGAAGTCGTCGAACAGGATGTTTTCGGGCTCGACGCCCAGGTCCAAGAGCATCTTGGTGCAGGCGTCGTTCATCATCGGCGGGCCGCACATGTAGTACTCGACATCTTCGGGGGCTTCGTGGTGTCTCAAGTATTGCTCCAGCACCACCTGGTGGATGAACCCGGTGAATCCGGTCCAGTTGTCTTCGGGAAGGGCGTCGCTCAGGGCCAGGTGCCATTCGAAGTTCGGATTCTCCTCCTGGAGCTTGTCGAACTCCTCGGTGTAGAACGCCTCCCGGAGGGAACGGGCGCCGTACCAGAAAGTGATTTTCCGCTTGGTCTTGATCCGCTTCAGCTGGTCGAAAATGTGAGACCGCATCGGGGCCATGCCGGCGCCGCCGCCGATGAACAGCATTTCGTTGTCGGTGTCCCGGGCGAAGAATTCACCGTAAGGGCCGGAGATGGTTACTTCGTCCCCCGGCTTCAGGTTGAAAATATACGACGACATCTGGCCGGGAGGAACGTCGGGCATCCGGGGAGGCGGGGAGGCGATCCGGACGTTCAGCATGATGATGCCCGCTTCTTCCGGGTAGTTGGCCATGGAGTAGGCCCGTGTGACCGGTTCGTCCACCTTGGAGACGAATCGCCACATGTCGAACTTGTCCCAGTCGCCCCGGTATTCTTCCTCGATGTCGAAATCTTTGTAATAGACCGTGTGCGGGGGGCATTCGATCTGGATATAGCCGCCGGCCCGGAACGGCACCGCCTCCCCCTCGGGGAGTTCCAGGACCAGTTCCTTGATGAAGGTGGCGACGTTCCGGTTGGAGCGGACCTTGCAATTCCATTTCCGAACGTCGAAGATCGCCGGATCCAGCCGGATCGACATGTCCTGCTTGACCTTCACCTGGCAGGACAGCCGGCAGCCTTCCCGGGCCTCGCCCCGGCTGATGTGGCCGGTTTCGGTCGGCAGCATGGCGCCGCCTCCGGACAGGACGTCCACCTTGCAGACGCCGCAGGACCCCTTCCCTCCGCACGCGGACGGAACGAAGATCTTCCGCTCGGCCAGAGTGTTCAGAAGGGTGCTGCCTGCGTGAGTCCGGATCGCCTTTTCGGGATCGTCGTTGACCGTGATCACGACTTCGGCGCTGGAAACCAGTTTCGACTTCGCGAACATCAGGACGATCACCAGGGCGACGATCACCAGGAGGAAGACTGCGACTCCGATTGCGATAGTAAGCATCGTCAGTGAACCTTCGTTAAAGTTGAATGCCGCCGAACAGCATGAAGCCGATCGCCATGAGGCCGGTGATGATGAAGCTGATGCCCAGGCCCCGGAGGCCTTTCGGGACGTTGCTGTAATGCATCCGTTCCCGGATCGCGGCCAGGGCGATGATCGCCAGCGCCCATCCGATCCCGGAGCCGATGCCGAAGACCGCGCCGTCCACCACGCCGTAGTCCCGCTCCACCAGGAGGAGCGAGGCGCCCAGGATGGCGCAGTTCACCGCGATCAACGGCAGGAACACCCCCAGGGCGGCGTAGAGCGCCGGGGCGTACCGGTCGCACGCCATTTCCACCACCTGCACCGAGGCGGCGATGGTGCCGATGAACACCAGGAACGAGAGAAACGAGAGGTCCACGTCGGCGAACCGGTCTCCGAGCCAGCTCAGCGCTCCTTCCTTGAGGGCGATGTTGTAGATGAAGCTGTTCAGGGGAACGGTGACTCCCAGGACGAACGTCACCGCCGCCCCCAGGCCGATGGCGGTGTCCACCTTCTTGGAAACCGCCAGGAACGAACACATGCCCAGGAAAAAGGCCAGGGCCATGTTCTCGATGAAGATCGCCTTGATGGCGAGGCTGAGGTAATGTTCCACGGCCTAATCCTCCGAACACTGCTCCGGTTTCCAGGTCCGGAGCAGCCAGATGAAAATGGCGATCAGGAAGAACGCGCCGGGCGCCAGCCCCATCAACCCGTTGGTCTGATACCAGCCTCCCGCCGTGGTCAGCGGAAGCACCTGGTGCCCGAGGATTTTGCCGGCGGACAGGAGTTCCCGGAAGAATCCGACGAAAATCAGGATGATCGCGTAGCCCAGGCCGTTTCCGATCCCGTCCAGGAAGCTGGCCCAGGGCGGATTCTGCATGGCGTACGCTTCAGCCCGCCCCATGACGATGCAGTTGGTGATGATCAGACCGACGAAAATCGAGAGCTGCTTGCTGACCTCGAACAGGTACGCCTTCAGGATCTGGTCGGTGATGATCACCAGGGAGGCGATGATGGTGAGCTGCACGATGATCCGGATGCTGGCCGGAATCTGGTTCCGGATCAGGCTGATCGACAGGTTGGAGAACGCCGTCACCGCGATCACCGCCACCGCCATGACCAGGGCGGTTTCCATCTTGGTGGTCACCGCCAGGGCGGAACAGATGCCCAGGACCTGGTAGGCGATCGGATTGTTGTCGAACAGCGGATCCAGAAGGGCGGCTTTCGATCGCTTGTTCATAACGTGCTCCCTTCCTCCTCCGCGCGGAATTTTTGCAGGTAGGGTTCGAAGCCGTTCCGGCCGAGCCAGAACCGGATCAGCTTGGAGACCCCCCGGCTGGTCAGGGTCGCCCCGCTCAGCCCGTCGATATGGTGGGGATCGCTTTCCGGCGGCCCGGCTTTCCCCTTGATCACGGAAAGGTCCGGCTCCCAGGTCTCGTCGTAGGCCTTTCTGCCGACCCAGAGGGCGGTCCAGTTCGGATTTTCGATTTCACCGCCGAGGCCCGGCGTTTCGCCGTGTTCGTAGAAGACGATCCCTTTCACGGTGGTGGTGTCCGGCGCCAGGGCCAGGTAACCGTACAGGGTGGACCAAAGTCCCTTCCCCTCCACCGGGAGAATCAACGATTGGGTCTTCCCGTCCTTGACCACATGGTAGATGAGAACGTCGTTGGGGAGCCGCCGAATCCCGGAACGGTTTTCCGGAGCGACCCGGCTGGTGGCCGGATCTTCCGCGGCCTTCCGCTGGTCGAAGGCGGCCGGGTCCACGGAGGTGTCGTACTCGCCGGTTTCCAGGTTCACGATGTGGGCTTCGATGCTGGTCTGAAACCGCCGGTCGATTTCCTGGGGGGTCAGAGCTTCATCGTTCTGCATCAGGCCGGCCAGGGCAAGGATCTTCTTTTGCCGGTCCAGCCGCTTGTTTTCTTCCTGACGGTCTTTCAAGGTTACCGCGGAACTGGTGACCAGAACCGAGCAGACCAGGCAGACCGCCGCCGCGAATCCGATGATGTATCCGGTGCTACGCTCCATGACGCGCGAGCCTCCGTTTGATGTTCGCCTTGATGAAGAAGTGATCGATCACCGGGGCGAACAGGTTCATGAACAGGATCGAAAGCATCATCCCTTCCGGATAGGCCGGGTTGACCACCCGCACCAGGACCACCAGAAGACCGATCAAGAAACCGTAGATCCATTTCCCCTTGCTGGTGAAAGGGGAAGAGACCGGTTCGGTGGCCATGAAGACCGTCCCCAGCGCCCATCCTCCCAGCACCATGTGCCAGTAGAAAGGAACCGCGAACATCGGGTTGGTGGTCGAGCCGATGCCGTTCAGGAGCATCGAGGTGCCCAGGGTGCCGACGATGACGCCGGCCATGGTCTGCCAGGCGCCGATCCGGGTGAGGATCAGGATCGCCGCCCCGATCAGGCAGAGGAGGGCGGAGGTTTCTCCCATGGAGCCGGGGATGAACCCGAGGAAGGCGTCCATCCACTGCTTGCCGCCGAACGGTCCCAGCACGCCCGGCTCGGCCGCCGCCTTCGCCAGGAGGGTCGCGCCGGAAAAGCCGTCGACCTTGGTGAAGTTGGCGGCGATCCAGGCGGTATCGCCGGACATCGCCGCGGGGTAGGCGAAGAATAAGAACGCCCGGGAGGTCAGCGCCGGGTTCAGGATGTTCATCCCGGTGCCGCCGAAAACCTCCTTGCCGATCACTACGCCGAAGGCGACTCCCAGCGCGACCTGCCAGAGGGGAATGGTCGGCGGCAGGGTCAGGGGGAGCAGGAAACCGGTGACGAAAAAGCCTTCGTTCACTTCATGATTCCGCACGATGGCGAAAAGGACCTCGATCGTTCCGCCGACGGCGAAGCCGACGATAAAGACCGGAAGGAAATACAGCGCGCCGAATACGAGGCTGGGCCAGAAATCGGGGGTGTGTTCCAGGCCGAGGGCCGCGAAAACCCCGTTCTGCCAGCCGTCGAGGGGAACGGCGCCGGCGGCCATGGCGATGTGGGCCTGCAGGCCGGTGTTGTACATCGCCCAGATCACGCAGGGCATCAGGGCGATCACCACGGTGATCATCATCCGCTTCAGATCCAGGCCGTCCCGGACATGAATGGTTCCCCGGGTGACTTTCCCGGTGGTGAAGGCCAACGTCTCCACCGCTTCGTACATCGGGTAGAATTTTTCCAGCTTCCCGCCTTTTCGGAACAGCTTGCCCTGGGCGTCCAGAAGCTTCCTGAGGAGCCGCATCAGCCTTCCTTCCATATGGTTGTGAGATTCCGCCGCAGGGCGGCGCCGTAATCTTCCTTACCGGAACAGACGAACGAGCAGAGGGCCAGGTCCTCCTCGTCCAGTTCCAAGCAACCGAGCGCCTCGGCGTTCTCCAGGTCGTCCATGAGAAGGGCCCGGAGGAGATAGGTCGGGAGGATGTCCAGGGGCATCACCCGCTCGAACGCGCCGATCGGCACCATCGCCCGGAGGGCGCCGTTGTTGGTGGTGGTGAAATCGAATTTCTTGCCCGGCAGAAGCGACGACAGGTAGACCCGGCTGGTGGAGAACGTGTCCAGTCCCGGAGCGAGCCAGCCCAGGAAACGCTGTTTCCGGTCCTCGGCCACCGCGGAGACCTGGAGATGATACCGGCCCAGGAACCCATACTGTTCCCCGGCCGCCTTCCGGCCGCCCAGGAGCGGGCCGGAGACCACCCGGTTCTCGCCCTCCTTCAACTGCCCCGCGACCAGTTCGTCCACAGAGGCGCCGATCCGGGTTTTCAGGAGCCGGGGCGACCGGACCTGCGGACCGGCCAGGGAGACCACGCGGGTCATGTCCAGCTCGCCGGTCCGGAGGAGTCGCCCGATCGCCAGAACATCCTGGTATCCCAGGTGCCAGACGGTTTTTTCCCGGTTCACCGGGTCAAGCATGTGGATATGGGTTCCGGCCAGCCCGGCCGGGTGAGGCCCGCGGAACTGTTCCACCTGGACCCGGCTCGCCCCGGCGGCTCCGATCGGAGAGCCGGGGGCGGTGCAGAGCCAGACCGTTCCTTCGGTCAGCTTGGAAACCGCCTGCATCCCGGCGGCCCAGTCGGCGTCCCTCCCTTCCACCACCTTCTCGGGGGAAGGAGCCAGGGGATGGGTGTCGATGGCGGTGACGAACAGCGAACGGCAGGCACTCCCCCGCGAAGGAACCCGGCCTGAAGGCCAGCTACTGAGACTCGTCTCGTTGTGCGACACACTCTCTTTTGCCTGCCAGTACTTTTGACTTAGTCAGGATGAGAGTAAGTGCGAATACAACAAAAGTGTTAATAATCAGCCACATAATTATCGCCTACAACACGTATCTATGTCCTCTGGACTATACTTCCAAAAATCCTCGAAATAGAACAAGAGTGTTTCCCATCTTATTAAAATCCAATCAATTATCTTGCTCATGAATTATCCCTGGTATTAGTGTTACGCCACCTTTGGATTTTTGAATAACAATATGATCCTCGGTGATTCGCAGTCGATATAAATTAGGAGTTTTAATACTAGATTCTGCTACACCTGTTGAGAGATTTACCATTGCTACATAATCTTCGGTTTGCACTAGTAAGATTTCGTTATGATTTACATCTTGGACTACGACAGTATCAATCATTGGTTTCTGTCCAAATACTTGCCATTTTAAATCATCATTAACAGTGTAAAAACATCCGACATGCTTGTTTTTGTTAGAAGTAATATAAACATTTCTGGTATTTACATGCTCTATGGAAGACACACTGGTAAGTGGAATTCGAGTAGTTTGGCTGTCTTTATTTTGGACTTTTTTTAATAGACCTTGGCAGCAATAAACCAAGAATCCGTTTTGAGCGGCAATTCCACGGTTTATGGCCCCAGTTTCAAATCTTGTCCACAGAGTTTCTCCTGAATTCATATCACATGCAACGATAATAGAGTTATCCAATACAGCATATAGAATCATATCGGATACGCACAAATCGGTTATCGAAGATACTTTCCATGAAGCGGTTTGAGCTATCCGTACATTAGACATGAAATCATAATTAACGAACTGCAA
>CAZZIV010000152.1:0-7964 GCA_964654385.1 uncultured Acidobacteriota bacterium
GCCGGCGATCCTGGAGCGGCCCACGCCCGGGGGGAGTTTGTTCAAGTTCGGCTGGGGCACCGGCTCGAACCTCTCCCCGATCCGCTCCTCCAAGGAGTTCCTGGCCGGCGGTGGCACCGCTTCCGGGCCGGTTTCCTTCATGAAGGGGTACGATTCGTTCGCCGGTGTGATCAAGTCCGGGGGCAAGACGCGCCGCGCCGCCAAAATGGTGATTCTGGATATCGATCATCCGGACGTGGACGAATTCATCGAGTGCAAGGCGCAGGAAGAGAAGAAGGCCTGGACGTTGATTGAAGCCGGTTACTCCGGCGAGTTCAACGTGCCCGGCGGTGCGTACGATTCGGTCTTTTTCCAGAACGCCAACCACTCGGTCCGGGTCAGCGACGATTTCATGCGCGCCGTTCTGACCGACGGTACCTGGCAGACCAAGGCGGTCACCACCGGCCAGCCGGTCGGATCGTTCAGGGCGCGGGACCTGATGCGCAAGATCGCCGACGCCGCCTGGATTTGCGGCGACCCGGGGATGCAGTACGACACCACGGTGAACAGTTGGCACACCTGTTCCAACACCGACCGGATCAACGCGTCCAACCCCTGTTCCGAATACATGTTCCTGGACAATTCGGCCTGCAACCTGGCTTCCCTGAACCTGATGGCGTTCCGGGACCAGGACGGACGGTTCGAGGTGGACGCGTACCGCCATGCCATCGACGTGACCATCACCGCCATGGAGATCTGGGTGGACAACGCGTCGTATCCGACGGAGCAGATCCGGGAAAACTCCGTTAAATTCCGTCCCCTCGGCCTCGGGTTCGCCAACCTGGGCGCCACGCTCATGGCCCGGGGGCTGGCCTACGATTCCGAGGAAGGCCGGGCCTACGCGGCCGCCCTGACCGCGCTCATGTGCGGGGAAGCGTACGTCCAATCGGCGCGTATCGCGGCCCACAAGGCTCCTTTCGAAGAGTACGAGAAGAACCAGGAACCGTTCATGACCGTCATGCGGAAGCACCAGTCTCATATCCTCGACATCAAGGAAGACCTGGTGCCCGAGGACCTGCTCCGGGCTGCCCGAATGTCCTGGGCCGAAGTGATCGAACTGGGGGAGAAGCACGGGTTTCGGAACGCTCAGGCAACGGTGCTGGCGCCTACCGGCACCATCGCGTTCATGATGGATTGCGACACCACCGGAATCGAGCCGGACCTGGCCCTGGTCAAATACAAGAAGCTGGTCGGCGGCGGTACGTTCAAGATCGTGAACAACACGGTGCCCCTGGCCTTGCGGGAACTCGGTTACAGCGAGAAACAGGTGGAGGCGATCGTCCAGTACATCGACGAAAACGATACCATCGAAGGGGCCCCCGATTTGAAGCCCGAGCACCTGCCGGTGTTCGACTGCGCGTTCAAGCCGGCCAACGGGGAGCGGTCGATCGACTACATGGGCCACATCCGGATGATGGCGGCGACCCAACCGTTCCTGTCCGGCGCGATCTCCAAAACCGTGAACATGCCGTCCGGCTCCACGGTGGAGGAGATCGAGAAGGCGTATATCGAATCCTGGAAGATGGGGCTGAAGGCGGTCGCCATCTACCGGGACGGCTGTAAGCGCACCCAGCCGCTCTACACGGGGAAGACCGGAGCCGACACGGTGCTGTCCTCCGCCTCCACGGGAAAAATAACTCTTCGCCGGAAACTGGACGATACCCGCGCTTCGGTGACCCACAAGTTCTCGGTGGCCGGCCACGAGGGATACATCACCGTCGGTCTGTACGAGGACAGGAAGCCGGGCGAGATCTTTATCACCCTGGGGAAGGCCGGCTCCACCCTCTCCGGGTTTGCCGACGCCTTCGCGACGGCGATCTCTTTCGCCCTGCAGCACGGTGTGGAACTCCGGTTCCTGGTCGACAAATTTTCCCACGTTCGGTTCGAGCCTTCCGGTTTCACCGGCAACCAACAGATCCCCATGGCCAAGTCGATCATCGACTACGTCTTCCGCTGGCTGGCCCTGGAGTTTCTGAAGGAGGATGAGCGCCCGGCCTCCATGCAGCAAGGCATGCAGGCCGATCCCGACAACCTGCCCTCCGCCGGGAACGGCGAAGGGGAGGCCTCCATGGCGGAGGTGCTCACCGCCCGCGAGAAGCAGGTGTTCGTCAGCCAGGCCGACGCGCCGCCCTGTTCCGAATGCGGCACCATCATGGTCCGGAACGGCGCCTGCTATCTCTGCATCAACTGCGGAACCACCAGCGGCTGCTCGTAACCGATTCCAAGGGGGCGCTCCGGAAGGGGCGCCCTGTGGATCCTTCCGGTCGAGCGCCGCGCGAGCGGGAAGGAAGAACGGTCGGCGCCGGGATTTCGTATGCAGGGTATACTTTCCCGATGAAGAAATCGGAAATTCAGACTTGGCTGAAAGAAAACCGGGATCCGCGCGGGATCGCCCGCTGGAAAGAGAAGAACAAAGCCGCCGGCGGTCTGGGAAGCTATGGGATCGGGCTGACCAAGCTGAGAAAATTCGCGAAGGAGGTCGGCCGGGACAGGCGGCTCGCCAGGCAGCTTTGGAGTTCGAGAAATCACGAAATGAAAATCCTCGCCCTGTTGGTGGACGATCCGAAGACCCTGTCCATGGAGCAGGCGGAACGGCAGGTCGAACAGCTTGACGGCGGTTACCTGGAGCATGTGTTCTCTTCCTGTGACGCCACGCTGGCCAAAACCCCGTTCGTGGTGGAACTCGCCGAAAAGTGGATGAAAAGCAAGGATCCGGTTCGCCTCCGATGCGGCTACGGCCTCCTCTATGAGATCTCCAAGGACAAGAGAAAGAGCGCCCCGGACGAGCAATACTTCCTCGAACGGATCGCCCGCATCGAACGGTCTTACCAGGCCCAGGAGGTACCGGTCCGTATGTCCATGGCCGGCGCTCTTATGGGCATCGGGATGCGCACGAAAAAGCTCAACACGGCTGCGCTGAAAGTCGCAAAAAAAATCGGCTCGATTCCCCACAGCCCTACCTGTGAGCCTTTCGACGTCGTGAAGCACCTCGACGGGGATCACGCCCGGAAAAAATTCGGTTTGAAGGCCCGTCGAACCTGAACGAGCCCCCTCCTCACGTGTTCATGCCTCTCGTTTTGCCTTTGTTTTCAACCGATTTCGAATTTCGGATGATCCACCCGAAAAAAACCCGGTATATTTTCGGCATGTTGGTCTTTTATCGTTGAGTGAGAGGTATCATGAAAAAAATAACGACAATTCTCATCCGCGCATCAATGCTTTTTCTCCTGTTCCTGCCCACCTTTTCCCTGGCGGCCCTAACCACGTACGTCAAAATGGATGGCCAGACCCAGGGCTGGATCAAGGGCGATTCCACGGCTCTAGGGAGAGAAAACTTTATCGAGGCGTACGAGTACCATCATCTCATGGAGATCCCGACCGGGGGCGTGCAGGTGAACCACCAGACGGTGATCATGACCAAGCCACTGGATCAGTCCGCCCCCAGTCTGTTGAGGGCTATGGACAACGACGAAGTACTGACCGTCAAGTTCCAGTTTTACCGGCCGAATCCGGCCGGAGGAGCCGAGCAGGAATACTACAACGTTTTGCTGGAAGACGCGCGGGTCGTGTCGATCGAGCCGCTCTCTCCGCGCAACGATGTTCCCGATACGCAGAATCTTGTCTTCACGGAAAGGGTTCGGTTCTCCTATGGAAGCATCACCGAGACCTGGATTCCAACCGATAATAATTACATCGCCGTCACCCATTGAAGGCCGGGAAATGAAAACGAAAGCCATGCTCCGTTTTCTGCTCGTTCCAGGGATCTTTCTCGCCGGTCTCGCGGTGTTCCAGGGATCCTTCGCCGGGACGGGATACCGGACCGATTTCGATTACCCTGGACACGGCGATGACTGGTACGGGAGGAACCTGCCGGATACCCGGCGGGATTACTCCTCCAACCCGGTGGACGATGCCTCCGACGGGGACGATTTCGGGCGGGGCTACGAACGAACGGCAGCCAGCCTGCATTTCGGTCCGCCCCTGGCCTCCACCCAGGATCCGAACTATGAATACCGTTTCCGCTTCGGAGACCGATACACCGACTGGCAGGAATGTTACGTGAATTCCAATTGTTCCGACTCCCTGTTCTGCAACGGCACGGAAATCTGTGGGGCGGGAGGAACCTGTAAGAACGGCAGCGCGCCGAGCTGCAGTGACGGCGACGCCTGTACGGCCGATTCGTGCAGCAACAGCCTGTCCCAATGCGTCCATGATCCACTGCCCGACCCGGGAGAGGTTCCCTCGCTGTCCCTGACCAGGGCCCCGTCCAGCACGATCGCCACGCTCAGCTGGAGCGATCAGGCGGCGGCGGATTCGTTCAACCTTTATCGCGGGGAAAAATCCGACATGTCCGATATGGCCTGTTATGAACCATCCATTTTCGGAACCAGTTTTGATGACGATGGCACTCTGGGCCAGAATGGCCTGTACGAATACCTGGTGAATTCAAACGGTTGCGGAGGCACGTCATCCCTGGGGAACGACTCCTCCGGCATCGAGCGAACGCCTCTGAGCTGGTGCCCCTGAACTTCACGGACGGGAGATCGGACGGTTAACCCGCACTCGGCGTTGTACCATGACCGTGTGATGCAGCCTTCCACCGACCTGTGGACGATCTCCGTCCGCTCCAACGCCACGGTTCTGAGCCCGGATCGGGAGACGGTGCTGACTTTCGATCTGGAAGGCCGCCCGGTTTCCTGGTTTCTGGACGGCACCCTCTATAAACGCTCCCTGGCCGGTACGGTGCATGTCCGCCGAAGGGAAGACGGGCGCCGGGTCCGGTCGGTGCTTTCGGAAACGGAGGCCGGGGAGATGTACGCCCGGCTGCTGGCCATGGTTCGGGACGCTCCTGTGGGGATCGGCGGCGAAAACCGGCTGGAGCGGATTCGATCCTGGACCGTGTCCCGACTGCTGGCTGAAAAAGAACGGTTCCTGTTGATCTACCGGCCGGTCTCGATCCTCCCACCGGACCAGTACCTGTCCGTGGTGCTTCAGGCGACCTGGGGCTGCTCCTGGAACCGCTGCACCTTCTGCAGTTTCTACCAGGATCGTCCTTTCCAGGTTCGGAGCCTGGGCGAGTTTCGCCGGCACGGGGAAGGGGTCAAGCGGTTCCTGGGCCGTGGCCTGGCTCTCCGGCGGAGTGTGTTCCTGGCCGACGGCAACGCCCTGGTCCTGGGGCGGAACCGCCTGTTCCCCATGATGGAGGCGGTCCGTAATCTGTTTCCCGGCCTCCCGATTCACGGCTTTGTGGATCTCCTGGGCGGCGAGCGACGTCCGGTAAAGGAGTGGGCCGAGTTGAAACAACTCGGCCTGGCCCGCGTGCACATCGGCCTGGAGACCGGATCGGATTCGCTGCTGGGATGGTTGAACAAGCCCGGGTCGGCGTCGGAATCCCTGGAATTCGTTTCGTCCCTCAAGAAAGCCGGCCTGCAGGTCGCCCTGATCTTCCTTGTCGGCGCAGGAGGGGAGCGGTATCGGGAGCGTCACCGGGAGGAGACGGTGGCGCTGGCCTCCCGCCTGCCGCTCTCCAAGGGCGACCTGGTGTACCTGTCCCCGTTCCTCCCGGAAGCCGGATCGACCTATTCGAGGAAGGCCGAAGACGAACGGATCCCGGCGTTGTCACAGGAGCAGGCGGGAGAGGAGTATCGGACCCTCCGGGACCGGATCCGTGCCGCCTGTCCCGCCGCGAAGGTCGCCCGGTACGACATCCGGGAGTTTATGTACTGAACAGGCCGAACGCAGGACCGGTTCGGCCGATCAGGAGGAAAGCACGGCCTCCCTCCGGGGATGTGCCGGAACCGTCCGGCCGTTTTCCGAGGCGGCGGGGAGCACGAGAAGAAGACGGCCCGCCTTCAGCAGCGCGACGACCTCCCGCACCAGCCGGTATCGGTAAGCCCCCGGCGAGACGGTCAGAACCAGGGGATGGGTCCGGCAGAACGCGTGGATCAGGTCGGCGATCGCCGTCGAGTCCACACCGGTTTTCACGCTGCGCGGCCCCGGCGTGTTTCCAGGCCGTCTCATTTTTTCCCAGATCGGGGCGCGTCCCAGGAACCTCATGGGAAGGCCGGTCCGCTCCAGGCCGCGCCCGTCCCCGTCCAGCCTGTTTTTCCCCACTGCCAGAAAGAGACGGAGAAGCAGGTTGCCCAGGATCCATTCGCCCTCCCGGCCGGCGGGGCGCAGGTGATGGCAGGTGACGCCGTGGACCGAGGCGAGAGTATTCACTTCCTCCATCCAGGCACGGCCGCACCCGGCCGGGGCCCGCACACGCCGGAAACGGCCCAGGCGGGTCTCGTCCAGGGCCAGCCTGGGGGAGAGGGCGGCCTGGGGAAACGCCGTCATCGGTTCCCGGCTCCGGTGGGTAGAGCGGCCCCCGGAGCGGTTCCCGAGGAAAAACAACGCTTCTCGGGCGTTCCGGGGCCGATCTTCCGGTTCCCGGGCGGTGAGTCGGCGTAAGAACGAACGCCAGGAGAGCGGCAGGCCGGGCCGGTGCGCTCCTGGATCGGGGGTCTCGCCGGTCAGGTGCCAGAGGAGAATCGCCCCCGGCTCCAGGTCCGGGCAGGGGAGCCGGCCGGTGGTGAGGTAGTACAGCAGGATGCCGAGACCGTACAGGTCGGTCCGCGCGTCCAGAGGAAGGCCCCGGATCGCCTCCGGAGCGATGTACGGGAACGACCCGCTGATGGTGCCCGGGGATTCGCGCCTCCCCGCGCGTACGGCCAGGCCGAAGTCGGTGATCTTGACCCGCCCGGTTCCCCTGCGGGATCGGCCCAGAAGGATGTTTCCCGGCTTCAGGTCCCGGTGGACCAGGCCCTGGTCGTGGATGTGGGCCAGTCCCTGCAGCACCTGGAAAGCAACTTCCCGGAGATCGTGGATCGGGAGTTTTCCCGGCTCGAGAGCGGCATGCACCGGGGCCGAGTCGAAATATTCCAGGGCAAGGAAAGGCAGCCCCTCCTGAAAGGGCCCTTCGGCGACCGTGTCCAGTTCCCGGACCCGGAGGATATTCGGATGGCGCATCCCGGCCCAGGCTTTGTACTCCTCGGAGAAAGGATGGGACGGGCCGGCCTGCCGGGCCCGGCACCGCGGTAGCTTGATGGCGACGATCTTTTCCTGGAGCCGGTCGAACGCCCGGAACACTTTCCCCATCCCGCCGGTTCCGATCTGTTCCAGCAGCAGGAAACGTCGGTTCAGCAGGGCGTGTTCGGATGTGGTCGGCATACCCCGAACGTACGGTTCCCCTCTCCGGGAACACAACCGCGAAGAGCCGGTCCGGTTGCGGTCTCCGCCTCCGTAAAGTTGTAGGGGAGCAACCGGAGTGCCCGGCTCGATCAGCGATGCAGGCTGTTGAGAAGGTTCTCGAAAGCGGCTCGATTCCGCTCCACCGTTTCGACCGGGCCGGTGAATTTGAAGAACCACCAGGCGTCCCGGCCTTCCACGATGGCGCCCAGGAGGTCGGCGTTCTCCATCGGCGGCTCGCCGGTCATTACGTTCTCGTAGGTGCCCCGGACCTCCACCCACAGGGTGTTGAAGCCGGCGAAATTCCGCTCCTCGGTTTTCAGGGCGGAGAGGGAGTCGCCGCCGTCCGGCGGGTGGAACTGGCTCGCCCATCGCTGGGCGTTGGCCAGGGGACCGCCGCCCTGGCCCGGCCCGAAGTAGAACACCACGCATTCTCCGTCCCCGGCCGGGCCGGGAATGTTGTATTGGGCCCTTCGGACGTTGCTGGAGGGGGTTTCCTCTTGCCAGCCGCCGGGGAGTTCCCACCGGATGCCGGTTTCGCCGATGCCCGAGCCCGGAGGCGGCGCAGGCAGCATCGGCTTCCCGCCGGTATCCGGGATCGGCATCAGCCGGGCACTCTCTTCGGGAGCCGGTTCGGCGGGGGGGGTATACTCGGCCCCCCCTCCAGCGCTTGCGACGCAACAAAACATGGAAAA
>CAZZIV010000153.1:0-7871 GCA_964654385.1 uncultured Acidobacteriota bacterium
CCTGCGGCCCCCCCGTATCCGGATCCGCACGAACATGCGCCTCTACTGGGACCGGCCTAGCGTCCTAGTCGGCGGAACCGGCACGCCGCTGACCGTCGCCCGGCTCCGGCCGTCTTCCGCCGAGCTCCGGTTCGGAGGGTTCCCGAAAGAGATCAGCGCCGATGGGAGGCCTCCTTTCGAATACGACCCGGAAACCGTGGCCACAGGCGCTCCCTGGAAAGCCCATGCCGGCGTCTACACCCCTTTCGGCGACGTCACCGAGACGATCGCCGCCGTGGACGACCGGTTGGTCACCACCCGGAGCGGCGATGAGCTGGAACTCCGCTTCCCCTCCCCCGGCCCGGTTCCCGAACGGTACGAACGGAGTTTTCTCCTGTTCGCCGACGGCTTCGGAAAAGACATGGACCCGAACTCGGAAACGGTCTCCACCGTCGACCCGGTGCCCTGGCACGGCATGCCGGGATATCCTTACCCGGGCCGATCCCCGGTTCCGCCCGATCGGAAAGGCCGGATCGTACAACCGGACCCGGCCGGCCTGACCGGCGCGATCCCCCTGGAGATCGTCGCCGATTTCCGAAAGATCGACGAGACGCCATGAGCCATCCTCCCGAAGTCCTGAAAGAGGTCCGCCGGCTGGCCTCCGCCTACATCCAGGGGGAGATGACCGCCGAGGAGGTACGGGAGGCGGCGAAGGCCGACGGCCGGATGGGCCGGATCCTCGCCTCCTGCATGGGGGTGAGCACCTTCCCTCACGAGTTGCTGGAAGAGGCGGGCATCGACCCGTTCACCTCCGAGGTCGAATTCGAATCCCCTCTCTCCATCACCCGGGAGGGGATGGAGCGGAACCTTCAGGCCGCCATGGAAGGGCGGCTGTCGGCGGAAGCGCTCTCCGACTGGGTCACCGACTGGTTCTCCTGGCAGATCGCCGCCCGTCCCGACGACGAGGTGGTCCTGGAACTGGCCGGCGAGCTGATGCTGGGCGAAGAGGCGGCCCGGGAGGTGCTCGGAAACCCGGCCGCCTGCGAGCTGTTCCTCTGGCATCTCCGGAACACCCCCTCGGAACTGGGCGCCGTGGCCTCCTTCGGGCTGGCGGTTCTCGCCCACCGGGAGGAGCTGGAGCGCCTGGTGATCCAGCTCGGCCTGGAAGAGCTGTCCGAGGAAGCAGCCGCCGAAATCCTCCGGAACTGCTTTCGGGAAACCCTGGAATCGTTTCCCGGCCTGGAGGACGATTTTCTGGAGGCGGCCCGGGCCCTGGAGAACCATCGCCAGGAGACGGTCGCCCGCTTCCTGACGGAGGTCGCGAAAAGCGCCGACCCGCTCTCGGCGATGGAACGGCGCTAGCCGAGCATCCCCCGGAGCATCACCGAGGCGACGAACAGGTAGAGCAGGACCCCCGTGAAGTCCATGATGGTGGAGACGAACGGCGTGGACGAGGCCGCAGGGTCCGCGCCGAGCTTCCGCATGATGAACGGCAGCATCGAGCCGACCAGCGACCCCCAAAGGACGACGCAGATCAGGGAAACGGCGATGGTCAGGCCGAGCATCTGCCAGTCGGACCCGAACTCCCGCTCGCCGCCGGCGAACACCCGGAGGAAGCCGGCGGCCGCGATGATCCCTCCCAGGGCCAGCCCGGACAGGATCTCCCGGTGCATCACCTGCCACCAGTCCCGCAGCCGGACCTCTTCCAGGGCCATGGAACGGATGACCAGCACCGCCGCCTGGGATCCGCTGTTCCCTCCGCTGGACAGGATCACCGGCAGGAACAGGACCAGGACGATCGCCTGGGCGAGTTCGTTCTCGTAAACGGAGATGGCGGTCATGGTCAACAACTGCCCCAGGAACAGCAGGACCAGCCACCCGGCCCGTTTGCGCAGCCTCTGGAGAAACGGGGCCTCGATGTACGGCTCGTCCAGCGCCTCGGTGCCGCCCATCTTCTGGATATCCTCGGTCGCCTCTTCCCGGGCCACGTCCAGGACGTCGTCGATGGTGACGATCCCCAGCAGGTAATCCCTGGAATCGGTGACCGGCAGCGCCACCCGGTCGTACTCTTCGAACACCGCCACCGATTTCTCCTGGTCGTCCAGCGCGTGAAGGGCGATGAAGTAACCGTCGGAAATGTCGGCGATGGTGGCGCCTGGATCGGCCAGCAGCAGGAAACGGATTCTCAGGTCGTCCAGCAGCTTGCCTCTTTCGTCCACCACGTACACCACGTTCAGGGTTTCCGAATCCTTCCCTTCCTTCCGGATGAAATCCAGGGCCTGCTGCACCGTCCAGGTTTCCCGCAGGGCGATGTAATCGGGGGTCATCAGCCGCCCGATGCTGTCTTCCGGGTAACCGAGGAGGGCGACGGCGTACTTCCTCTCTTCCGGGGAAAGCATCTGAAGGACCTGCCGGGTCACCGCCGAGGGCAGTTCCTCCAGCAGTTCGGTCCGGTCGTCGGCGGACATTTCGTTCAGGATCCGGGCCACCCGGTCTTTCCCCAGGCTCAGGATCAGGCTTTCCTGGGTTTCCTGGGAGACGTACTCGAAAACGTCGGCGGCCAGGTCGTAGGGAAGGAGGCGGAACGGGAGGATCCGGTCTTCCTCCGGCATCTCCTCGATGATGTTGGCCACGTCATGGTGGTCGATCCGGCCGAAGATCTCTTTCAGCGCGGAAAAGTTTCGCTTCTCCAGGGCTTCCTGGATCTCGGGAGCGATTTCTTTTTCGACCATGTCCCGACCCTCCTCCGGATCCATGCAAGTTCCGGGGCGAACCAAGATACCAGAACCGGCGGCGTTCCTTGGGAAAATCCTCCGAACCGGGCACAGGCCCGGTGCATCGTTCCCGCCCGGTTCGGTATGATGCCCGGCATGAACCATAACGCCACCCACGCTTCCCCCGCCGACCTGGTCCTCCAGGGCGGATCGGTCCTGGACGGAACCGGCGCCCCCCCGGAACCGCTGGACCTGGGGGTCCGGGACGGGAGGATCGCCTGGATCGGCCCCCCGGGATCGGTTCGAGGGGCCAGGAGCCTGGACCTGTCCGGCCTGACCGTCGCCCCGGGATTCATCGACCTGCACAGCCACGCCGACCTGATCCTCCTGGCCGGCCTTCCGACCCAGGAGGCGCTTCTCGGGGCGAAGATCCGGCAGGGCGTCACCACGGTGATCGTCGGGAACTGCGGCCTGGGGCCCTGCCCCGTCAAGGACGGCTCCCGGAAAACCGCCGACCTCCTCGCCTCCATCAACAGCTGGATGACCCCGGACGGCGTCGAGCCGGGCCCTCTCTCCCTGGGAGAGTACCTGGACCGGCTGGAACGGGACGGAACGGTGCTGAACGCCGGCACCCTGGCACCCCACGGCCCGGTACGGCTCCAGGCGGCCGGCCTCGAGCCCGGCCCGGTCGGTGAGGATGCCCTTCGAACCATGGAATCGGCGGTGGACCAGGCGTTCCAGGAAGGGGCGTTCGGCCTTTCCACCGGCCTGATCTACCCGCCGGGGATGTACAGCGACACCGCCGAGCTGGAGCGGCTCGCCTCGGTCGTGGCCGCCCACGGCCGGCTGTTCACCTCCCACATCCGGGGCTCCTCCACAACCCTGCTCCCGGCCGTGAAGGAGTTGATCCGGATCGGCCGGACCTCGGGGGCACAGGTGCACCACTCCCACATGGAGGCGGTGGGAGAGCGTTTCTGGAACGATGTGCCGGAGATGATCCGCCTGGAGGACCAGGCCCGCGCCGACCAGGTGCGGATCAGCCACGACGTCTTCGCCTACACCCGCGCCGCCACCATGATGTCGGCGATCTTCCCTCCATGGTCCCTGGCCGGGGGGATTCCGGGCCTGCTGGCCCGGCTGGCCGACCGGGCGGTCCGGGAGAAGATCCGGCGGGACATCGAGAGGACGATCCCCTCATGGCCTCCCTGGGAAGAGGGCGGCTGGCCCCACAACCTGGTCTCCGCCGTCGGATGGGACGGCATCCTGGTCTCCTCCGTCGGCGATCCCCGGGACCAGGAGATGGTCGGCCGGTCCCTGGCCTCTCTGGCGGCGGAGGCCGGGATCGCCCCGTTCGACCTGGTGGCCGACCTGATGCTCCGGCAGGAAGGGAAGGTCGGCCAGTTCGTGGACCAGGTGTCCGGCCGGAACTCCCAGGTGAAAGCGCTCCATTCGATCCTCCGCCACCCGGCCGCCGCCGTCATCTCCGACGCCGAAGACTTCGGCCGGGGATCCCCCCACCCGGCCCACGCCGGCGCCTTCGCCCGGATCCTGCGGCTGGCCCGGGAAGAAAAGGTGCTGGATCTCCCGGAGGCGGTCCGGCGGATGACCTCCCTTCCGGCTTCGATCCTGGGCCTGGCCGGCCGGGGAACGATCGGCCCGGGGGCGGTGGCCGACCTGGTGGCGTTCGACCCGGGCCGGGCGGCCGATGCGGCGACCTGGGACCGCCCGCGGGAGCCGGCGGTCGGCATCGAACATGTCCTGATCCACGGCGAACCGGTGGTGAAAGACGGTGTTTACATCGGCGGCCCGGCAGGTAAGATCCTTCGTGCCGGGAACGATGCCCGGCCCGGGAAAGGGTGAGCCGATGGAGATCGCGATCCGAACCGAAGGCCTCGCCAGGGATTTCAATGGCTTCACCGCGGTGGACCGGATCGATCTGCTGGTTCCCCGGGGCGGCTTCTACGGGTTCCTCGGCCCTAACGGCGCCGGCAAGTCGACCACGATCAAGTGTCTGACCGGCCTGCTCCGCCCCACGTCGGGGCAGGTTCGGATCCTGGGGCTGGATCCGTTCCAGGATCCTGTGGCGGTGAAGAAACAGGTCGGAGTGGTCCCGGAGGAGCTGGCCCTGATCGACCGGCTCACCGGCGCCGAAACCCTCCGGTTCGTCGGGGAGATTTACGGCCTGGACAAGGCGGCGATCGCCGGCCGGAGCGAGGAACTGCTGGAAATGATGGACCTCTCCGGTGCGGCCGGAACCCTGGCGGTGGACTATTCCCACGGCATGCGAAAGAAACTGGCCCTGGCGGCGGCCCTTCTTCCGGCGCCCCGGCTCTTGTTCCTGGACGAGCCGTTCGAAGGGATCGACGCCGTCGCCGGCCGGCAGATCCGGACCCTGCTGACCCGGTACACCGAAGGCGGCGGAACGATTTTCCTCACCTCCCATATCCTGGAGATCGTGGAGAAGCTCTCGGACCATATCGGCATCATCCACAAGGGGAAACTGGTGGCCCAGGGACCGGCCCGGGAGTTGCGGGACGCCCACGGCGGCCAGGGTTCCCTGGAGGAGCTGTTCCTGGACCTGGTCGGCGCCGAATCGGTCGCGGATACCGGCATGGACTGGCTGACGAGATGATCTTCCGGCTCTCCCGAACCTGGCTCTGGATGCGCTGGCGGATCGCCAGGAACAGCCTGAGCCGAAGCCTGCGAGGCGACGGCCTGGAGCGGGTGTCCGGTTTCCTGGCCATCGGGATCCCGGTGATCCTGGCCGCCCTCTTCGTGCCGTTCAGCCTGGGGCTCGGCCTGGCCGCCTGGTTCGGCGGCCTGCATCTTTACGACACCGGGGAGACCCTGAACATGATTTCCCTCTGGGCCAGGCTGCTCCTCGGCCTGGTGACCCTGGGGGTGATCCTGGCCCCCCTGGTCCGCTCCAGCACCGGCAGGAGCACCGATGCCCGGCGGTTCCTGCTGCTTCCCGTTTCCGCCGGCGCCCTCCACGCCCAGATCCTGGTTTCCGCAGCCGCCGATCCCTGGCTGCTGGGACTGCTCCCGGCCCTGCTGCTTCTGCCTGCCGGGGTCGCCGCCGCCGGGCGGCCGGTGGCGGCGGCGGCCCTCCTGGCCTGCGGGCTCCTTTTCTTCGGTTGCCTCGCGCTTCTCGGCGCCACGCTCACCAGCCTGATCAACCTGGCGTTCCGCCGGCGGCGGAGGGCGGAATGGATCAGCCTGGCCCTGCTCCTCTGCCTGGTCTCCTTCGGGTTCGTCCTCCAGATCTTCCTGGCGGACGGCTCCCCGGAAGCACCGTCCATGATCCAGGGCGCCGATCCAGGCCCGGTCGCCGCCCCCTTCCCCCTGTGGGGAAGGATCTTCCCCTCGGAAATCTACGGGATGACGATGGTTCTCTCCGGCGGGACCTCCGCCGGCCCGGCAGGCGCCTGGCTTCCGATCGCCGGGCTGCTGATCCTCACCGGCCTGCTGTACCAGGGCTCCTGCCGCCTGTTCCACCGGGTTCTCCGGACGCCGGAAACCGGCTCGATCTCCCGGAGCGGCCTGCTTTCCTCGTGGAGCCGCCTGGCGTTCCCCGGGACGTCGCCGCAGGTGTCCGCCCTGGCCACGGCCTGGCTTCGCGCCTGGTTCCGGACCTTGCGGGGGAAAATGGCCTGGATCGTCCCGCCTCTTTTCCTGGTGTTCATGAACCTGCTCTGGGCGGAGGATCTGCTGAACCACCTGCCCGGCTGGATCCTCCTGGTCAAAGGCCCGATCCTGGCCCAGACCGGCCTGCTCATGGCGTTCCTGAGCCTGCAACCGATGCTGCTGAACCAGTTCGCCGTGGACGGCCCGGCCCTGTCGGCCACCTTGACCCAGCCGGTGACCTACCGGCAGGTTCTCCGCGGAAAGCGGATCGCCCTGGCCCTGCTGCTCGCCCCTCCCGCCCTCGCCGTGCTCTTCCTGGCCGCCGCCCTGGGACGGGACGGCAACCTTTGGGTCTGGGCGAGCATTCTCCTGAACACCGTGGCGGTGTTCCTGGTCCTGGCGACCCTGGGCTCGCTCCTGTCGATCCTGCTTCCCAGGAAGGCGGACCTGATGTCGATCGGGAAACGGGCGAACCCCCATCCGGCCGCCGGCCTTCTCGGCACCATCGCCACCGGGGTGCTCCTTGCCCCGGGAACCAGCATGAGCCTGGCCCGGTGGCCCACCCTCCCCGCCTGGACGCCGGCGGCGCTGCTGGCGGTCTGGGTCGGCGTGACCTGGGCCGGGGCGCGGTGGATCGAAACCCTGGCGGTGGACGCCCTCCGGAACCGGCAGGAGACGATCCTGTCCCTGACCCGGGGAGCCTGAGATGGCCGGCCGGGTGGAACTGGAATTCCGGCGATCCGCCGACCGTTGGATCCAGGCCGGCGGCACCCACCTGGCCGCCGTCTCCGGCGGCGGCGACTCGGTCGCCCTGCTGCACCTGCTGAAGAGAATGAGCCGGGGACGACCGTTCCGGATCGTGGTGGCCCACCTGGACCACGGGCTCCGGCGAGGGTCCGCCGCCGACCGGCGATTCGTGGAGAAGCTCACCCGGGAACTGGGCCTCTACTCCATTTCCGACCGGCGGGATGTGGCGGCGCTTCGGAAAAAAAGCGAGTCGCCGGAAGAGGCGGCCCGGCGGGTCCGCCGGTCGTTCCTGCTGGAAGCGGCGAAGGAAGCCGGCGCCGAAACGATCCTGACCGGCCACACCCGGGACGACCAGGCCGAGACGGTCTTGATGCGCCTGCTCCGAGGGGCCGGCCCGACCGCCCTGGCCGGGATCCGGGAGGAAGGGCCGGGACCGTTCCGGCGTCCCCTGCTGGGGATCTCCAGGCGCAGCCTGAGAGAGTGGCTGGGCCGGAACGGCTTCCCGCACCGGGAAGACGTCTCCAACCGGAATCTCCGGTTCGACCGGAACCGGGTGCGGCTACAGGTGCTTCCGTTCCTGGAGGAGCAGGTCAACCGGGCGGCGGCGACCCACCTAGTGAAGGCGGCCGCCCTGCTGCAGGACGACGCCTCCGCCCTGGACCGGATCGCCCGGGCCCGGTTCCGGCGGATCCTGGCCCGGCACGGAGAAGACGCGATCCGCCTTCCCGCCGGCAAAACCGCCGCCGCCGACCCGGCCGGCGCCCGGAGGCTCGCCGCCCCGGCTCTCCGGGGGGGCGGAGGGGG
>CAZZIV010000154.1:0-7809 GCA_964654385.1 uncultured Acidobacteriota bacterium
GGTCCGGCCGCCTCCCCGACTCGAAAGAGGGCCGCCGGCCCGGAGGAACGATGGGAGCGGATGCCGACCAGCTCAGGGCGTTCGTGGCGGTGGCCCGCAGAGGGACCGTCGGCCGGGCCGCCCTGGCGCTGAACCGGACCCAGCCGAGCATCAGTTCCCGCCTGGCCGAACTGGAATCCCGCTGGAGCACACGCCTGTTCCACCGGCGGGCCCGGGGGATGGAACTGACCCCGGAAGGAGAGCGGCTGCTCCCCCTGGCGGTGGCCACCCTGGACTCCCTGGAGGAACTGGACCGGGCCGCCGGGGCGGGCCTGGCCGGCGGTCAGGTCCTGCGGGTCGGGGCCGGCGACGCCCTGGGCCGGGAGATCGTTCCCTCGGCTCTCAAGGAGGTCCTGGCGGCGTTTCCCGGGGTGGAGGTCAGGATCACCGAGGGGCCGGGCCCCCGTCTCCTGGGGGCGCTGGAGAGAGGGGAGATCGACCTGGCGCTGGTCACAGGAACCCCCGGTATGGAACCACCCCGGCAGGGCCTGGAACTCCGGCTCCTGCTGGAATCCCCCTTGATCGTCCTGATCCCCCGGAACCGGAAACTTCGGGGAAAGGTCAGCGTCGGCTTCTCGTGGCTGTCCGGAGAGCGGCTGGTAACGCTGCAACCCGGTTCCGGTTTCCGCCGGTTCCTGGAGGAGAGGTGGGCCGCCGAGCGATTCGAGTTCCGGCCGGCGGTGGAGGTCGGGAGCTTCTCCCTGGTGCGCCGCTACGTGGCTACCGGCCTGGGTGTGGCGCCGGTTCCCGAAGCCGCGTTCCAGGAAAAACCGGGAGACTCCACAATCCAGGTCCGCAGGGTTCGAACCAGGTCCCGCGTGCCTTACTTCTCGGCGGTACGATCGGCCGCGCCTCTCCCTGAGCCTGCCGGGCTGCTCCTTGCGGCGATCCGCCGGTCCCTTTCGGGGGAAGCCGCCCGGTAGCGGTTTCCGGCGACCGCTCCCGGATCGACCGTCCGCCGATCGGCCGCGAAGCACCGATACGGGCCGCATCAGTGCTATTCTGTTCCATTCTCGAGGGTCGGCTCCCCGGTCGGTGGGCGTCCCCGCGATGGTGGAAAGAACTCGTCCAAGAGGGTCCCATGATGCGCCGTAATCACTATCTCATCACGGTTTTGATCGCCGTTGGAATGATCGTTGCCGCCGGCTCCGGCGCGGCCTGGGCCGGAAAGAAGAAATCGATGAAGGAAAAAAAATCACCCGGTCTTCCGGTGGCGGAATGGCTGGTCCTGGGGCCGGTTCCCGACCCGTTTCCCGCTTTCCACGACGAAAAGAAAGGGGGTTTCGGCGCCAAGGATATGCTGGCCGACGGACGGTTCCCCGCCGGACCGGTCCGCCCGGCGGCCGGGGACGCGTCCCTGTGGCGGGACGGGACACGACCGGCCTGGAAGGCGGTGAAAGCCGGGGAGGGCAGGGTGGTCCTGGACCGGGTTTCCGGCTGGGACGGTCCCGCCGAAGCCTGGCTGGCGGTCTACGTGGAAACCGACCGGTGGCGATCGATCCAGATGAAGATCCGCGGGAATCACCCGATGAAGTTCTTCCTGGACGGCCGACCGGTGGCTGACGGCCTCTATGACGAGCCGTCCGGGGACGGACCGTCCCCGCTGGAAGGGGAGTTGAAGCTGACGCCGGGAAACCACCTGGTGCTGGTGAGAACGATCCTGGATCCGGAACGGGAGGCGCCCTGGGAGATCGGCGCGGTCCTGGAAACGGGGAAAAAGGAAACGGAGAGCCGGAAGGAGGGGGAGAAAACCGCTCCGGACTCGTGGCCCCGGCTCTCCCTGGATCCGTCCCGGAACATGACCATCGTCGATATCCTGGACGCTCCCTCCCCCAGCGCGGCCCGGGTTTCCCCGGACGGAAAGCTGGTGGCGTACACGGTGCGACAGGGCGTTTACGGCACCGACAAAGCCGAATCCTGGATCGAAATCCGTTCCCTTCCCGGCGGCGGCCTGGTCCGGAAGCTGCGGGGGGGAGAAGGGAAAAGCCGGCTGAGGTGGGGGCCGGACGGTCACCGTCTTTCGTACGTGAGCCGGAAAGCGGCGGACAAGACCAGCAGTCTCTGGGTACACGACCTGGAGAGCGGAGAGGTATCGCCGATCCTGGAGCGGATCAAGGAGTTCAGCGGTTATGCCTGGGCGCCCGACGGGAAGTCGGTGGTTTACTGGGTCACCGAAAAGCCGGAGAAGAACAAGTCCGGGGTGAAACGCCTGGAAGGGCTGGAGGACCGGCAGCCGACCCACCGGAACCGGGCTTACCTGTACCAGGTGACGGTGCCCGACGGAATCCGGCGCCGCCTGACCGCCGGCCGGAAGACCACCGGGTTCGGCGGATTCTCCCCCGACGGGGAAAAACTGCTGTTCACCCGGAGCTTCGAAGACCTCACGAAGCCGAGTTTCTCCCGCAGCGATCTTTACGAACTGGACCTGCGGACCCTGGAAGCGCGGTTGCTCCGGTCGTTCGGTTGGCTGCAGGGAGCCTCGTATTCCCCGGACGGAACCCGGCTGTTGTTGACCGGCGGCCCGTCCCTGTTCGGGTCCGTCGGAGAGAACGTCCCCGAAGGGACGACGCCGAACAACTACGACACCCAGGTCTATCTCTGGGATCCCGCCGACCAGGAGGGTTCGAAGGTGACGGCGGTGACGAAGGAGTTCGACCCGGCGGTGACCGGAGCGTACTGGAGCCGGGCCGACGGGAACATTTACCTCCGGGCGGAAGACGGGGAATACTCCCGACTGTACCGGTACGCGCCGGAGGACGGCTCCATCACCCGGCTGGATCTGCCGTTCGAACTGACCGGCCCGGTCGGGTACGCCCGTTCGGCGCCGGCGGCGGTGGCGATCGGATCTTCCACCTGGACCGCTCCGTTGCTTGCGGCGGTCGACCTGTCCCAGGGGACCTCCAGGATCCTGGCCCGCCCCGCCGAAGACTGGTTCTCCGACGTGAGGACCGGAGGAGTGGAGGACTGCACCTTCACCGCCAGGGACGGCCGCACCATCTCCGGCCGGGTCTACCTGCCGCCCGGGTACGATTCTTCCCGGAAATACCCGGCGCTGGTGTACTACTACGGCGGCACCAGCCCTACCGGGCGGAGTTTCGGTGGCCGCTATCCCAAGGAATGGTGGGCGTCCAGCGGATACGTGGTGTACGTGCCCCAGCCCGCGGGGGCGACCGGCTTCGGCCAGGAGTTCTCCGCCGTCCATGTCAATGACTGGGGCGCCGTCACCGCCGAGGAGATCATCGAGGGAACGAAGCAGTTCCTGGAACGGTACCCGTCGGTCGATCCGAAACGGGTCGGTTGCCTGGGCGCGTCGTACGGCGGGTTCATGACCATGAACCTGTTAACCAAAACCGATATCTTCGCGGCGGCCGTGGCTCACGCGGGAATCTCCGCCCTCAGTTCCTACTGGGGGGAAGGGTACTGGGGATACGCCTACAGCTCGGTGGCCAGCGCCGGAAGCTATCCCTGGAACCGGAAGGATCTGTACGTGGAGCACAGCCCGCTGTTCCACGCCGACAAGGTGACCACGCCGCTTCTCCTGACCCATGGAGACAAGGATCCGAACGTTCCTCCAGGCGAAAGCGCCCAGTTCTACACCGCCCTCAGGATCTTGGGGAAGGAGGTGGAGTACCTGAGCATCGCCGGCCAGGAGCACTGGATCCTCGACCACGCCAAGCGGCTCCAGTGGTCCCGGAGCATCGTGGCCTGGTTCGATCGGTGGCTGAAGGACCAGCCCGGCTGGTGGAACTCGATGTATCCGCCGCTGGAGGACCAGGCCCCGGACGGCCCTGAAGAGGAGGAAGATTAGGGCTAGAACTCGAAGTACGCCCCGAAGGTCCAGGCGCTGAATCCGAGGGTGTCCCGGTCCTGGAGAGCAACGGCGGATCCGCGGGTATTCCGGAGCAGGTCCGAAGGGATTCCGTCCCAGTAGGACGCCTCCCAGGCCAGCTTGAACCGGAGGGTGTCGTCCCGCATGAAATACATGACGCCGATGTCCAGATCCTGAATCCTCCCCGACCGGTGGTCGTCGTCCAGGGTGGAGGTGGCCGCCGGCCGTCCTCCGGCGTCGGCGTCCCAGAACGAAGAGGTGGAGGTGACGTCTCCTTGCAGCATGGAGAAGCCGACCGAAGCGGTGCCGGCGATCCGGTTGGTTACGAAGTAGGTGCCCCGCACCGCCGCCCGGGCGCCGAGCATCTCCCCCTCGTTTCGTTTATACGCCCCCCAGCGAGTCACTCCGAACGCCGGCCCGGTGGAGGCGTCGTCATCGTAACTGCCGAGGACCGTCTCTTCGAAATGGGCGTAACGCAACCCCAGGGACCACTCCACGTCGAAGAAATCGCCCATGCTTTTCCTGCGGCCCCAGGCTAGGTCGACGGTTTGGGCCTGGATGCCCGCGTTGAAGTCGGCGTGGCCGGGGCTTCCCCGGTCGGTGAAGCCGGACCCGGTGTCGATGAACGGCCCGATGGTGAACAGCAGGTCGCCTCCGGCCGGCCCGTCGGCGACCACTCCCTGGTCATCGTCGAACTGCCAGTAGCTGAGAGTCAGGCTGCTGCCCCCGTCCCATTTGAAACCGCCGCCCGCTTTGAAGACCGGGCTGGACGACCAGTCGGGCTGGAGGAGGGTGGAGGTCTGGACCTGTCCGCTCCCTCCGGCGGTCACGGAGATGCCGACGGTCTGGTCGGTGGAGGTCGGCGACGCGACGCCCCCCTCCACGAAGACGAAGATCCAGCTGTTCAGAGGCTCAACCTGGGCCAGGGCGACCCCAGGCGCGGCCAGCATGCAGGCCAGGGCGGCCGATGCGAGGAGAAACGACGGAAACCGGAGATTCCTGTTCATAATCCTGATCCTTCTTCCCCATCACCGCGCGTCCGCCGTTCCGGCGGTCTCCTCAATGTATGAAAGGACCCGCCCATTGGCAAGGAGAATTGTCGGAACCGGGGTTACAGGCCGATGATGTGGTACCCGCCATCCACGTAAATGGTGGTTCCGGTGATGCCGCTTCCCATTTCGCTGCAGAGGAAGAGGGCGGTGTCGCCGACCTCTCTCGGCTCGATGTTTCGCTGGAGCGGCGCCTTTTTCTTGTGATGGGCGGCCATGCCGCTGAACCCGGAAATGCCCCGCGCGGAAAGGGTCGGAACCGGCCCGGCGGAGATGGCGTTGACGCGGATGCCTTTCGGCCCAAGTTCGAAGGCCAATTGCCGCACGTTGAATTCCAGGGCCGATTTTGCGGCTCCCATGACGTTGTAGTTGGGGAAGACCCGCTGGCTGGCCTGGAAGGTCAAGGCGAGGATGCTGCCGCTCCTCCCCTCCATGAGAGGTACCGCACGGTTGGAAAGGGCGACCAGGGAATAGGCGCTGATGTCCAGGGCGGTCCGCCAGCCGTCCCGGGTGGTGGTCCGGAATTCACCCTCCAGGTCCTCCCGCCGGGCGTAGGCGATGGAGTGAACCAGGTAATCCAGGTGCCGGAACTTTTCTTTCAAGTGGCTGAAGACACCGTCCATCTGTTCTTCGCTGGTGACGTCCAGGGCCATGATCGGCGAGTTCTTGTACTTGGCCGCCAGGTCCTGAACGTTTTTCTGCAGCCGCGTTCCCTGGTAGGTGAACGCCAGCCTGCATCCCGCCTCGCCCAGGGCGTCGGCGATCGCCCAGGCCAGGGAGCGCTTGTTGGCGACACCCAGGACCAGGGCGGTTTTTCCCTTCAGGTTTATCGTGCGCACGGTCGTTCTCCTCCCTTTCGAACAGCGCTAACTCTCGCAAGGCGGCCGCCGATTGTCAAATACGACCGCAGGAGGCGGCCGGTCAGAGTTTCCAGTTGGGAGAGGCGTTCAGGTCCAGGGGGGCGAAGTCCTTCTTCTCGTAGTGCAGGAAACCTGCGGCGGCGATCATCGCGGCGTTGTCGGTCGTGTAGACCGGAGAAGGCATGAAAACCTCGAACCCGTGTTCTTCGCCCGCCTCCCGCATCGCTTCCCGTAACCGGGAGTTGCAGGCGACCCCTCCGGCCAGGAGTACCGTGTGGATCCGTTCCCTTTTCAGCGCCTTCAAGGTCCGGCTCACCAGCGCGTCCACCACCGCCTTCTGGAACGAGGCGGCCAGGTCCCGGACCGGATCGGTCACACCGCCTCCGGTCGCCGCGCCATGATCCATTTCCCGGGCACGGGCGAAGCGGCGGACCGCCGTTTTGAGCCCGCTGAAGGAAAAATCCAGGGACCGGTCTTTCATCCAGGCGATCCGGAACGGAACGGCCTTCTCATCCCCTTCCTTTGCCAATCGGTCGATGACCGGCCCGCCCGGATAGCCGAGCCCGAGCAGCTTCGCCACCTTGTCGAACGCTTCCCCGGCCGCGTCGTCCCGGGTCTTCGCCAGGGTGTAGTAGATCCCTTCCTTCGGGCAGAGATAGAGAGACGTGTGCCCTCCCGAGACCACCAGGGCCACAGCCGGGAATTCGATGCCGGGGTTTTCGATGAACACCGACCGGATATGTCCTTCCAGGTGGTTCACCGCGAGCAGCGGAATCTCCAGCTGCCACGCCATCGCCTTGGCGGCGTTCAGGCCGACCAGCAGCGAGCCGACCAGCCCCGGGCCGGAGGTGACCGCGACGGCGTCCAGCTCCGCCAAGCCGATCCCCGCCTTTTCCATCGCCTCCGAGATGACCGGTCCGATCGCCTCCACGTGCTGCCGGGAAGCCAGCTCCGGCACGACGCCTCCGTACTTCCGGTGGACGTCGATCTGGGTCGTCACCACCGACGAGAGGACCCGGTTCCGATCCTCGACCACCGAGGCGGCGGTTTCGTCGCAGGAGGATTCGATGCCCAGCAGGATCGCCATGTTCAATCCTGGAACAGGCGAGACAGGGATTCGACATACGGCGCCCGGGCGATCCCCTTGTCGGTGATGATCCCCGCGATGTAACGGGCCGGCGTGACGTCGAAGGCCGGGTTCCTCACCTTCACCCCTTCCGGGGCGACCGGCACGCCGAACACCGATGTGACCTCGGACCGGTCTCTCTCTTCTATCGGGATCCGGTTCCCGTCGGGGCAGCTTCGGTCGATGGTGGTGAGCGGGGCCGCCACGTAGAAGGGGATCTCATGTTCTTTCGCCAGCACCGCCACCGAGTAGGTGCCGATCTTGTTGGCGATGTCACCGTTGGCGGCGATCCGGTCCGAACCGACCACCACCAGGTCGACCTCTCCCTTCTTCATCATCCAGCCGGCCATGTTGTCGGTGATCAGCACCGTGTCGATTTCGTCCTTCATCAGTTCCCAGGCGGTGAGACGGGCCCCCTGCAGGAACGGCCGGGTCTCGTCGGCCAGCACCCGTACGTTCCGGCCGGCCTCCACCGCGCCCCGGATCACTCCCAGGGCGGTGCCGTAGCCTGCGGTGGCCAGCCCCCCGGCATTGCAGTGGGTGAGAATGGTGGCGGACTCCGGCACCACGGCGGCGCCGAAACGGCCGATCGCGCGGCAGGATTCCAGGTCTTCGTCGTGCACCCGCTGAGCGAGTTCTTCGATCCGTTCCGCGGCGGCGGCCGGATCGAGGCCGTTCGCAACGCATTCACCCAGGAGATCGCGTACCCGGTCGATGGCCCAGAACAGGTTCACGGCGGTCGGCCGGGCGGCCGCGAACAGCTCGAACAGCTGTTCCATCCGCTCCTGGAACCGGTTCGGCTCCTCCGCCGCCGCCCGGGTCGCGCCCAGGGCGAGGCCGAACGCCGCCGCGCACGCGCTGGCCGGCGCGCGCTGTGTCAACCACGCCCGCGGCGCGCGTTCGAGA
>CAZZIV010000155.1:0-7797 GCA_964654385.1 uncultured Acidobacteriota bacterium
CAGCAACAGTTCAGGCAGCGCCGGGGCGGCCAATGTCCGAACGGCGCCCGGGCCTTGTAGGGGGACAGCCGGTTCCAGGCGGTGAGGAACGTATCCTGGGCGGCGTCTTCCACATCTTCCCGGTGGCGGAAGAACCGCCCGGCCAGGCGGAACACCCGCTGTTGATGCAGGCGGACCAGTTCGGTGAACGCGTCACCGTCTCCCGCCAGGCTGGAGGCGATCAGGGCGGCTTCATCGTTGGTTGCAGGCCGTTCGGCGCTCATCCAAAGGTCCAGGTTCAGCGTAAAGGTCATTTTCCACGGTTCCTCGATAACATTCCCACAACTGCCCCTCCAAAGCCAGATGGGATTTTCCCCCCGGCGGTTACAGGGGAAACGAAAAGAAAGACCGGATCACGGAAATTCGGCCGGAAGAAAGGCCTGTTCAGCCCCCTTGCAATCCAGCTCCAGCAGGTAGCCGCCCCAGGGCTCCGGCCCCATTCCTCCCCAGGTGAGAACGCAGAGATTGTGATCGGTGTACAGGTTGAAATCGCCCCTGCCCTCTGTATACGCCCTTCGCCCGGGTTTAGCCATTTTCAATTATTTCCCTCGACCGCTGTAACCGGAGGAGAGACCGGACCATCTAGCCAAGGTGAAAGGAGATATTGAAATGCGAACTCGAAAGACTCCCCCCATGTCCATACCGCTCATCCTGGCGACTGCCGCCGTTCTCATTCTTGCTTCGGTCACTGTTGCCGGCGCCCAGGAGGCTCCGGCTCCGCCGGAACCACCTTCGATCGGTCCCGGCCCCGGAGGCCCCGGAGGCCCCGGAGGTCCGGGAATGGACGGCCGCTTCGGCCCGAGAGGCCAGGGCGATATGCTGATGCGGGCCCTGGATCGACTCGACCTGAGCGACGAGCAGCAGGAAGCCCTGAAGGCGCTCCTGGAAGACAACCGGGAATCGGTGGAGGCGAATCGTGAGCAACTCCACGAAGCCCGCACCGCCCTCCGGGAAGCGATGCAGGCGGAAACCGTCGACCTGAACGCGGTCCGCACCCTGGCCGACAAGGTCGGTGCGGTGGAAACGGAGGTCGCGGTGTTCCGCGCCTCCATGAAGAACCAGGTCATGGAGATTCTGACCGAGGAACAGAAAGCCGAGCTGCAGGAAATGATCCAAAACCGGAAAGAACGACAGGCGCAGCGCTCCCAGGGAAACCGGGGCCCCCGAGGACGCCGTGGTGGTATGCACCGGCGCTGAAGCCAGGATCAAGCTCATTAGCCCGATTTATTCATAGAGTTGGTTAGGAACGAGGCCGGGTCGATCGACCCGGCCTTTCGCGTTTCTTGCCCGGCCGGCCATACCCGTGGTAGGTTCCCTGTGGATGACGACCAGAGCCTACATCGGGGGGCGGCGCGATCGCGCACACGGGCCGGTCTGCCCGGCGTCATGAAACTCCGGCTCGAATCGCTGTTGGCGGCCCTGCCCCATGACCAGCGCAGGAAACTGTTTTCCGTGCTGCGTCCCGGAAAATTCCGGGCGATCCAACGTATGCGAACGGCCGGTTCCGCGGATCCGTCCGCGTATACGTTCGAGCCGTTCGACCGGTACCGGTGCATCTTCGTTCACATTCCGAAAACCGCCGGGGTATCGATCTGCCGAACACTGTTCGGCAACCTGGCCGGAGGACATACTGCGTTGCAGCGCTACCAGGTCGTTTTCGACAAGAACGATTTCGACCGCTATTTCAAGTTCGCCTTCGTCAGGAATCCGTGGGACCGGTTGTATTCCGCCTACCGGTTCCTCGTCCGGGGCGGCATGGGCGGCCGCGACGGCGAGTGGGCGAAGCGTTACCTGTCCGCCTACCCGGCGTTCGATCGATTCGTCATGGAAGCGGCCGGGCGGCGCGAGATCCTGCGCTATAAGCATTTCACCCCGCAGGTGGAGTTCCTTCGAAACCTCGACTCGGGAGAGGTGACCCTCGATTTTCTCGGCTATTTCGAAAACCTCCAGACCGATTTCGCCGGCGTGGCGGAGCGGGTACGGCCGGGGGAAGCGGTCGAACTGGCCCGGCAGAACGCCTCCGTCCCTTCTGGGAAGGAAACCTACCTGGACCGGTACAGCAACGAAATGATCGAGAAGGTCGCCCTCGTGTATGAAGACGACATCCGAATGTTCGGCTATCGATTCGACAACGGGAACCTGGCCGAGCAGATCCGGACCCGGGATCGCATCTACGGAGTATGAACGGGGAACGTCCGCCGGCTACGGCATGTGCAGCAGCGTGGACACGACCGAACCGTCCGGCAGGATCACCACCTGGTAAAGGCGATCGTATTCGTCGCCGCCGATCTCGCCGGCCGGATCTCCGCCAAGCCGTCGCACCAGGTCGGGAATCGTATTGCTGTGGCCAACCACCAGGCAGGCCGCTTCGGTGCCGGCCATCTGTTTCTTCAGGCGCTCTGCCAGTTCCCCTGGCGACGAAGGATCGTAAAGGGTGACCTCCACCCCTGCCGATTCGGCCAGAGGAACGGCGGTCTCCCGACGGCAGACACAGCCGGTGAGAGGCTCCTCCCGGACGCGCGCGCCCTCGAACTTCCGCGCCAGCGCCCCCGCGCGGGCCTGCCCGGCAGGGGTCAGACCGGGATCCTTACCGCCGCCACCCGCCTTCTCGGCAGGGGTCAGGCCGGGATTCTTGCCGTCGCCGCCCGCCTTCTCGGCATGACGAACCAGCCAGATCGTGCCGGCCGCCGCCTGGGCCGCCGCTCCCAGCAGGAGCAGGGCGCCAAGAACCAGGACCCCCGTCCTCCGCTTCCGGTTCATGGCGTAATCTCCAGGGAACGGAGGAAGCGGGGCGCCTGCCGCCGCCCGGTGAGCTGCTCGAAGCCGTAGGCGATCTTCAGCAACTTCGCCTCACTCCACCCTTTGCCGAAGAACGACACGCCGATCGGAAGTCCACCGACGAAACCGGCGGGGACGGTGATGTTCGGGTAGCCGCTGACCGCCGCGGGAGTGGAACTGCCGCCGCCGTAATGGTCGCCGTTGACATGGTCGGTCATCCAGGCCGGACCGTTGCTGGGAGCCAGGATCGCATCCAGGTTCAGCCGGTCGACGACGGCGTCGATCCCTTCGGCCCGAGACATTTTCCGACAGGTTTCCAGCGCCTCCAGGTACTCGCCGTCGTCCAGGCCCCCTTTCTCCTGGGCCATCTCCAGGATCTCCTGGCCGAAGTACGGCATCTCCTTCCCGGCGTTGCGAATGTTGAAATCGATGAGCGCTTTCAGCGACCGGACCTTGGCCGACGGCCCCAGGTTCGATAAGTACCGGTTCAGGCCGTCCTTGAACTCGTACAGAAGGACCGTGAACTCGGCGTTGTCGTACTTTCCCCTGGTCGACATTTCCACCGGATCGATCAGGACCGCCCCGGCCTTTTCCAGAACGCCGATCACCTCTTCCATCAACCGGTCCACACGGTGGTCGAAGCCGAAGAACTGCCGCCCGATGCCGATCCTGGCTCCCTTCACACCGTCCGGGTCCAGGAAGGCGGTGTAATCGACGGGGGGCTTCCCGTCCCCGCCGGTCATACCGCAGAGGAGGATCGCCGCGTCCTGGACCGTGCGGGCGATCGGTCCCGCGGTATCCTGGGACCGGCTGATCGGGATGATCCCGGCCTGGGAGAGGAGGCCGACCGTCGGCTTGACGCCGACCACGCCGTTGATGGAGGACGGGCAGACGATCGAACCGTCGGTCTCGGTGCCGACGGCGAGGGGCGCGAGGTTCGCGGAAACCGCCACCGCCGACCCGGAACTGGAGCCGCACGGATTCCGGTCCAGGGCGTACGGGTTCCGGCACTGGCCGCCTCGGGCCGACCAGCCGCTGCTGGAGTTGGTGGAGCGAAAGTTGGCCCACTCGCTCAGGTTCGCCTTCCCCAGGATCACCGCCCCGGCCTCCCGGAGCCGGGCCGTAGCGACGGCGTCGGTCTCGGCGATCGACCCTTCCAGGGCCAGGGAACCGGCGGTTGTGCTCATCTTGCCGGCGGTGTCGATATTGTCCTTCAGGAGAACCGGGACGCCGTGGAGCGGGCCGCGGAGCGCGCCCTGGTTCCGTTCCCGGTCCAGCGTCCGCGCCTCTTCGAGGGCGTCGGGATTCGTTTCGATGACCGCCCGGAGGGCCGGTCCCTGCCGGTCGAGCCGCTGAATCCGGTCCAGGTAGATTCCTGTCAGCTTTTCCGCCGTCCAGCGACCTTCCTCCATCCCGGTTTGGAGGTCCCGGACGGTGGCTTCCTTCAGCTCGAACCGGTCTTCCGCTTCCGCCGAGCCGGCCCGCTCCTCCTCCGGTGGCGGCTCCGGCCGGGCGCATCCGGCCTGTCCGGCCAACAGTCCCGCCGAGCCCGCGGCGGTCATCCCCAGGAACGATCTTCGGCTCCATTTCCCCCGGTTATCCATCGAAACTCCTCCCCGCGGGCGATCCGCCGGCAGCGACACCGGCTCCCCCGCGCAATTATGGCACCATGCGCCGGAACTTCAGGGATATAATCTCGACATCGTTGGCCGGTCGTGGAGGATCCATGGGCAACTTTAGAGAGGCAGCTTCCTTCTTGCGCTCCAAATGCCTGTGAACCCCGATGAATTGGAGGAACTGAGGCGGAGACTCGCCGCGGCGGTCGCCTGGATATGCCCCCGGTGGCTGGTCTCCCGGAGGGAGGACATCATCCAGAACGGAATGGTCCAATTGCTCCGGCAGGAAAAGAACCGTGAGGGGAAACGGGACTATTCTTCGACCTATCTCAAGAGGGTGGCTCACGGAGCGACGGTGGATGAGATCCGGAGGCTCAGCCGCAGGAAGGAGAACCCCCTGGAGGAAAGCATGGAAGGGAGAGCGGAAACCGGAGCGTCCGGACTTCCGGCTCCGGACGTAGTGGCGCATTCCACGGAGATCGGCGCCGGGATCCGCGCCTGTCTCCTGACCTTGATCCGCCCCCGGCAGCTGGCAGTGACCCTGCACCTGCAGGGATGCACGGTGCAGGAAACGGCCCGCCTCCTCGGCTGGACGCCGAAAAGGGCGGACAACATGGTTTACCGCGGGATGGCGGATCTCCGACGCTGCCTCGCCCGGAAGGGGTTGACACCATGACGACCGGAGGAAATCGCCGACGAAGGTTGGATGAGGCGTTCCAGGCCGAGAAAGGCCTTCTACTGGACGGCAGCGAATGCCCCCCGGCCGGAGACCTCTGGTATTCCGCTCACGGCGAACTCTCGAAGGAAGCGAACGAATCGGTGATCCTCCACACCATGCGCTGTCCCGCCTGCGCCGAAGGGTGGCGCCTGGCCCGGAACGATGTCCATGGATCCAGGGCCGGCGGCGGCGATCCTGAAGAACGGAGAATCCTCCTCCGATGGAATTGGAGACCCTGGATCGGGGCGGCGGCGGTGATGATCCTCGCCCTTGGCATTGGGTACCGGTTCTTTCCGCGGGAGGAACCTCCGGCGGCGATCTACCGGGATCCTGGCGGCCTTCGGCTTCAATCGCTTTCGCCGCAGGCAGAGCCGGTTCCCCGCTCCGCGTGCCTGCTCCGGTGGACCGCCGGTCCTCCCGGAACCACCTATGATGTGCAGGTGACCACCGATGCGCTGGAACCATTATTGGAAAAGTTCCGTCTGGAGAAGTCCGAACTGCGGATCGACCCGGAGCTTCTGGCGGATTTGCCCACCGGCACCGAACTGTTCTGGCGCGTCACGGCCCATCCGCCGAACGCCGGCCAGGTCCGCTCTCCCGCCTTCCGCACTCGACTCCGGTGAGGCGGTGAAGGTCCGGAAATGGATCCTGCCCTGCCTTCTCCTGGCGTCCGGCCCGCTGCTCTTCGCACAGGCCCCGACACTCGACCAATGCGACGAGCGGGTACGGGTTTCACCGGGCGACCCCGCCGCCTATTATTGTTTCGTTACGGCGGCAAGCGCCTCGGGCCGGTTCGAGGAGGCGGCGGCCCGGCTGGAGGAGATCCGCCGCCTTCATCCGGACAGACAGCGGGCGGTTCTTTGCCTTGCTGCCATCCGGCAGCACCAGGGAAAACCGGAGACCGAACCTCTCTATCGAGACGCGATCCGGGAAAACCACGCGGCCGGGGACGCCTGGGGAGAGGTCTACGCCCGAAGCGGCCTGGGCCAATGGTACGTGGACCAGGGACGGACTGACGCGGCCGAAGAGGTCCTGGAACCTGCGTACGCTCTTTCCAAAACGCTGGGAGATCCGTCCATGCCGGCGAATATCCTGGTCCGGCTGGCGGCGGTCGCCTATGCGCGGCTGGACTACGGACGGGCGCTCCAAATCTACCGAAAAGCGGAATCGGCGGTATTCCCCGACGGGCCCGCCTACCTTCGCTCCTGGGTCCTCTCCGGATTCGGGTCGGTGTATTGGGCGATGGGGGAGTACAGGAAGGCCTTGAGTGCCTACGAACGGGAGGCGGAACTCGCCCGGCTCCAGGGCGATCTCTTCACCGCGGCCTCCATCCGCTGGAACATGTCCTTGATGGCGACCGCCCTCCAGTCCCGGCATGAAATGTCGGAACCGGAGGTTCGGAAATGGCTCGATGAGGCGCTGGAAGCGGCGATTCTCGGCAAAAATCGGGAGACCGAAGCGCGCTGCCGTACCGCCCTGGGACAACTGCTGGAAGGTTCGGAAGCGATGGAGCAGTTCCACAGGGCGCTGTCGCTCACCGAGAACCAGGAAACGATCTTCCTTACCCGCCGGCAAATGGCCCGGGCCGTCTTCGACCAGGACCCGGACCGGCGCGAGGAGGGGATGCGGATCCTGGAATCGACGATCGCCGACGCACGGGCCGCCGGGAGCCTATTCGACATCGCCCGGGGCGAGATGATGCGCGCCTTTTTCGCCCGGGCTTACCTGCCGGAGGACGAGGCGGTGAAGATCAGCCTGCATGCCCTGGACGCGGCGGAAACAATCCGGGCGAGGCAAGAGGAAGACCGGATCCGGGCGCAGGTTTTTTCGCAGTGGGGAAACGCCTACCACAGTTTCGTCGATTGGCTGCTGTGTTCCGCCCGGTCGTCGGATCGAAGGGATCGTTACTGTGCCCTGGCGTTCTCGGTGATGGAAAGAATGCGGGCGCGGGTGCTGATGGAGCGGTTGTCCGCGGCAGGGGTAACGATGCCTGAAGCGGTTTCACCGGAGCTTTCCGCCGTGCGGCAATCGCTCGGGCCGGACCGGATGATCCTTTCCTACCAGATCTGGGAACGGGGGGAAGGAGCCCGGCCAGGCCAGGATTCTGCAGGCGGATCCTGGCTCCTGGCGATCACAGAGGACGATGTCCGGCCGATCGAACTGCCGGGCGCCCACGCGCTGGCGCAGCAGGTTTCCATTTTCCAGGGAATAGTGGAAAGGCGGGACGGGTACGAACGAAACGCCGCCGGGCGGCTCTACAAAGAACTGCTGGCAGAGGCGTTGGAAGGGCCTGGCCGTTCTGTCCGGCACCTCCTGATCGTTCCGGACGGGCCCCTTCACTCGCTTCCTTTTTCGGCTCTGCGGGCTTCCGCGGACTCCCCCTCCCTTTCCGAAACCTACCGGTTGTCTTTCGAACCGTCCATCGCGGCCTGGGAACGCTGGAACGAATCGGAGGATCTCGTTCCCCTGGGGACAGGCGTCCTCTCCATGGCCGATCCGGCCGTTCCCGGAAGGGAGGCCGCGTCCGGCGATCCGACCCGGTCGAATCCAAACGGTTCCCTGTATGGTCCGCTGCCGTTCGCCCGCCGGGAGGCGAAGGAACTCTCCCGCAGGGTCGGCGCCGGGACCTTCCTTAACGGCTTCGCG
>CAZZIV010000156.1:0-7787 GCA_964654385.1 uncultured Acidobacteriota bacterium
CGAAGAGCGACACTGAGCGTGAGCATCGCTCGCCCGGCGCATGGCGCCGTTGGGGGTGTCAGCGTAAAGGATCGCCCGGCCGGAAGGGTGCCGGGCCGCCCGGCCGATGGTCTGCACCAGGGAGGTTTCGGACCGGAGATACCCTTCCTTGTCAGCGTCCAGGATCGCCACCAGGGAGACTTCCGGCAGGTCCAGCCCCTCCCGCAGAAGATTGACGCCGACCAGGACATCGAACTCCCCCCGGCGGAGATCCCGGAGAATCCGGACCCGTTCCAGGGTGACCACGTCCGAGTGGAGATACTCCACCCGGACGCCGAGTTCCCGGTAATAGTCGGTCAGATCCTCGGCCATCCTTTTGGTCAGCGTGGTGACCAGCACTCGTTCTTTCCTCTCGACCGCGTGCCGGATCTCCTCCAGGAGATCGTCCACCTGTCCTTCCACCGGGCGGACCACCGGCTCCGGATCCAGGAGCCCGGTCGGGCGGACCACCTGCTCGACCACCTCTCCACCGGTTCTCTCCAGCTCGAAAGCGGCCGGGGTGGCGGACACGTAGATCGTCTGGCCCCTCCTCTCCTCGAATTCCTCGAACGTCAACGGCCGGTTGTCCAGGGCGGACGGCAGACGGAAACCGTGCTTCACCAGGGTCTCCTTCCTGGAGCGGTCCCCTTTGTACATCGCCCGGACCTGGGAAACGGTCACATGGGATTCATCCACCACCAGCAGCATATCCTCGGGAAAATAGTCCAGGAGGGTCGGAGGCGGTTCCCCGGGAGCCCTTCCGGTCATGTGACGGGAATAGTTCTCGATTCCGTGGCAATAGCCGACCTCCTGAAGCATCTCCAGGTCGAACAGGGTCCGCTGTTGGAGGCGCCGGGCCTCCAGGATTCGGTCCTCCGACTCCAGTCGCCTCAGCTGTTCGTCCAGTTCTTCCCGAATGGTCCGGATCGCCTCCTTGAGGGTGCTCTGCGGCATCACGAAATGTGAATTCGGGTAGACCGGGTGGCGATCCAAGGCTTCCAGCCGGACTCCCCGCACCGGATCGATCCGGAAGATCGACTCCAGTTCCTCTCCCCAAAACTCCAGCCGGAGGGCGGTTTCGGCGTAGGATGGAAAAATCTCCACCGTATCCCCCCGGACCCGGAAAGCTCCCCGCCGGAGATCGGCCGGAGTCCTTTCGTACTGGATTTCCACCAGCTTCCGGAGCAGCCGGTCCCGGTCCAGGGAGTCCCCCTTCTCCAAAAGGACCATCATGCCGTGGTACGCCTCCGGCGATCCGAGTCCGTAAATGCACGAAACGCTGGCGACGATCAGGACATCCCGCCGCTCAAGAAGGGAGCGGGTCGCCGAGTGACGCATCCGGTCGATTTCCTCGTTGAGGGTCGACTCCTTTTCGATGTAGGTATCGGAAGACGGTACATAGGCTTCCGGCTGGTAGTAGTCATAGTAGGAGACGAAATACTCGACGGCGTTCTCTGGAAACAACCGACGGAACTCCTGGAACAGCTGGGCGGCGAGGGTCTTGTTGTGGGCCAGGACCAGGGTCGGCCGGTTCAGCTCGGCCACCACGTTGGCGATGGTGAAGGTTTTTCCCGACCCGGTAACTCCCAGGAGGACCTGTTCCTCCCTCCCCTCCCAGGCGCCTTCGCAAAGCGCCTGGATCGCCGCCGGTTGATCGCCGGTCGGCCGGAAAGCGGATTGTAACTTGAATCGATCCATGGCGATCGGATCTTACCTTACCGGGTGCGTTCGCACCCGCGAAAGGATATCCTTGGCGGATGGAGTGGAAGCGCGTGGCAAGGAATCGCCGACGGTGGATGATCCTGGCGGGGTTGACCTTCGTCGCCGCGCTGGTCGGCGGTTCCCTCGGATATTTCATGCGGTTGGACCTGCCGGACGTCCGGGTGCTGGAAGATTACAACCCGCCGCTGATGACCCGGGTCTATGCCTTTGACGGTTCCGTGGTGGACACCTTCGCAGAACAGAGGCGGATCCTGATCGAAAGCCGGGATATCCCCCGATCATTCAAGGAAGCGCTGATCGCCACCGAGGACGCCGGTTTCTACCGGCATACCGGCGTCGGATTCCGGGGAATTTTTCGGGCGGCGCTGACCGATCTGCGGAAGCTGCGCATGGAGGAAGGATTCAGCACCTTGACCATGCAGCTGGTCCGTTCCCTGACCAACCGGCGCCAAAAAACCATCCAGCGGAAACTCCAGGAAGTGCTCCTGGCCCTGGAGGTGGAGCGAAATTACACCAAGGAGGAGATTCTCCGGTTCTATTGCAACCAGGTCTACATGGGTCACGGCCGGTACGGCCTGGAGGCGGCCTCCCGCTTCTATTTCGGGAAGCCGGCCAGGGAGCTTTCCCTGGACGAATCAGCGCTTTTGGTCGGGCTGATCCAGCGGCCGGAGGCGTTGACCCCCTACCGGCACCCGGAACGATCGCTCCGGCGGCGAAACCATGTTCTGGACAGGATGGTGGATGTCGGGTACATCGACCGGGAAACCGCCGAAGCAGCCGAGAAGGCGCCGCTGCTCCTCGCCTCGAGCCATCAACGGAAAAAGCCGGCCCGCTATTTCGTCGAGGAGGTCCGCCGGTGGCTGAAGGAGCGGTATGGCGATACCAGCCTCTACAAGGAAGGCCTGGAGGTCCGCACCACACTGCATCCGGACCTGCAGGCCCTGGCCGATCGGGCGATGGACTTCGGCCTGCGGCAACTGGACAAACGACAGGGCTGGCGGGGGGTCGCCGGACAGGTTCCCCCCGGGGAAGATCCTGCCACCTGGGAGCCTCCATCCTGGAAAGAAGGGCTCGAGACCGGAGACGTGGCGGAGGGCGTGGTCGCGTCGGTGGGGAAAGAGGCCGCCGTCGTCCGTATCGGGGAGTACACAGGCAGGATCACGAAGAAGAACAGCGCGTGGACCCGGGTGAAATCCCTCCCCCGGCTTCTGAAGGCCGGCGACCTGGTGGAGGTCCGCCTTCTTGCGGTTTCAAAGAGCGGAGAGGCGGAGATCCGCCTGGAGCAGGAGCCGGAGGCGGAAGCGGCCTTGGTGGCGATCGACCCGGCCACAGGCGAGATCCTGGCTCTTTCCGGAGGGTTCGATTTCGAACGGAGCGAATGGAATCGGGCGACCCAGGCCCGGAGGCAGACCGGCTCCGCGTTCAAGCCGTTCGTCTTCGCCGCTGCACTCTCCAACGGTTGGACCCTGGCCGACACGATCCAGGACGAGCCGACCGTATTCCTGGACGCCCGCACCCTGGAACCGTATCAGCCGGAGAATTTTTCCAACGATTACCATGGACGGATAACTTTGCGGGAGGCGCTGGAAAAATCGGAAAACATCGCTACGGTGAAGTTGCTGAACGCGGTGGGGTACGAAAAGGTGATCCACACGGCGAAGAAGCTGGGGATCAGCACCGACCTGAAGCCCTATCCGTCCTTGGGATTGGGAGCATTCGAAATCAGTCTCCTGGAGCTCACCAGCGCCTACGGCACTTTTGCCAACCAGGGGGTCCGGGTCGAACCCCACCTGGTCACGGAGGTCCACGACCGTTCCGGCTCGCTCCTGGCCCGAATCGAGCCGAAGGTACAAGACGCGGTCACTCCCCAAACCGCCTTCCTGATGAACCGCTGCCTTGCTGGAGTGATCACCGACGGGACCGGGAGACGGGCTTCCGACCTTCATCGCCCCCTGGCGGGGAAAACCGGCACCACAGACGAAAACACGGACGCCTGGTTCATCGGTTACGGGCCGGACATCGCCGTCGGAGTGTGGGTCGGTTTCGACACGAAGAAGTCGCTGGGAAGCCGTGAGACCGGCGCCCTGGCCGCTCTGCCGATCTGGAAGTATTTCATGAAACAGTACGAGGAGGATCATCCTCCGGTGGAATTCTCCCGGCCGTCCGGCATCGTGGTCACCGCCATCGACCGAAGGACCGGGCTGCGTGCGAACCCGGCGGCCGGCTGCCAGCCGGTTTTCTCCGAAGTGTTCGCCGAAGGGACCGGGCCGACCAAGTATTGTTCCCGGCAGGTTCACAGGCTCCTGGAACTCCCCTACATGCTCCAGCGATACGACCTGGAGGAAGACGGATCCCTCGCGATCCCTTCCGGCGAACTGGACCGCCTCCTGGCCGGTGACCTGTCCATGCAACTCTCTCCGGACGGAAAGATTCTGACCGTTCATTCGGAGGGAAAAGCCTACTCGGTCCGCGTCCACCGCCTTCCTGGAGGCGGCAGCCCGGAACTCCCCCCTGGAATTCGGAAGCGGGTGGATCCGTCGGACTGGGTCGGTACGGACGGTCGAAGGGCCCAGGTTATTCTAACCCCGATGTGACAATCTTTCGCGGCCAAAACCGCTGATCCTCGCGTCCTGGCACTCCGTTCCTGGCCGTACTCGCCTCCACCTATGCTCACCTACGATCTGGGATGCCGCATTGGTTGAAGACTACGTGCGACCAGGCCTGGCGCATTCTGACCCGTTTTCACTCGCGAAGGATTGTCCCATTCGGGTTAATCGGCCGGCAGGGTTTCTTCCCCGGCCTTCTTCGTCCGAGGAGACCGGCCCCGGCGGAACTCCGCCGATCGAAGTCCGTGCTTGCGCAGGAGACGCTGCAGGGCGGAGCGAAGCATTCCCGCCCTCCGGGCCGCCGCCGTGACGTTCCCGGCGTGTTGCTGAAGCAGTTCCGTCAGGTACTCCCGCTCGAATCGATCCACCACGATCTTTTTTGCGGCTCGGAACGGCCTTGACATATCGACTCCGGCCCGTCCCGCATCGGCGGCGACGTTCTCCAGGATCCTGCGAGGAAGATCTCCGGGCCGAACCGTGGATTCCGCCGCCAGGATCGCCGCCTGCTCCATGGCGTTCCGCAGTTCCCGAACATTTCCCGGCCAGTGATATTCCGACAGCCGTTCAACGGCCTCCGGGCTGAGGCGGATCGGCGGAAGTTCGTTGATCCGGCAGATCGAATCCAGAAAGTGCCGGGCTAGAACCGGAATATCCTCCCTGCGTTCATGGAGCGGGACCAGGCGGACCGACGTCTGCACCAGGAGGTCCAGCAGGTCCTGCCGAAACCGACCTTCATTCACCGCGGTGATCAAATCTTCCGAACTCGCGCAGAGAATCCTGAGATCCAGCGGCGCCGGAGGTTTGCCGGGGCGAGGGTCGATCGAACCGCGGCGAAGCGTTTCCACGAGGCGGATCTGGATTTCGAGGGGGAGTCGGCCGACCTCGTCCAGAAACAGCACGCCGCCAACGGCATCGGCCAGCAGACCTGGAATCCCGCGCCCGGCTTCGCTCCCCGCCGACGGCTTGCCGAACAGCTCGTCTTCGATCATGTACTCGGGGCAGGCCGAGCAGTCCAGGGCGATGAACGGTCGTTCCGCTCTCGGGGAACGGGCATGGAGAACCCTGGCGGCAAGTTCCTTTCCCGCGCCGACCGGTCCCAGAAACAGGACCCCGGCGTCGGAAGAAGCCAGCCGGTCCAGATCTCCACGAAGCCTCTCCATCGGTTCGCTCCGGCCGACCAGTTTCTGGTAGCCGGACCGCCCGCGGTGATCTTCGAGAAAACGGTGGAACTCGGCCAGGAGCCGATGGCGTTCCATCGCCCTTCGGAGAACCAGTTCGGCTTCGGTCTCCTGAACCGGCTTGGAGACCCATTCAAGAGCGCCGGAGGCGAGGGCCCGGAACAGTGGAGAGGTGTTGGAAACCGGGCCCTTCACCATCAGGACCGGCGACAGGTCGGAGCGAAGCTCTGTCGCCTTCTCCAGGATCGACACGATTCGGTTCTGGTCGGACTCGGCGTCCAGGATCAGCACACCGGCCGGCTCCTTCCGGAGATAGTCCAGCGCCTCCTGCGCCGACGGCGCCATGCGCCAGTTCCAGCCGAGCCGATCGACGATCCTCTCGATCACCGTCCGGATCGCGATTTCCTTTTCGACGACCAGGACTCCAAGGTTCGGCATGACTCCCTCCTCGGTGCTCCGCCGGAGAAAAGAACAGAATTTCCGCCCCTTCAGGTTGGTTCCCAGGGCCGGTCCGACTCGACGTCTTATTGTACCTGATCGCGAACCCGAAAAGGAAGTCGAATCGGGTCACTCCCCAAGGCGGGACTCCAACTCAGCGACCCTCACATCTACCTCGCGGAAATGGGGATCCCCCTCTCGAATTCCACGAAACAGGCCCAAAGCCTCGGAGGTTTCCCCCGCCTCCGCCAACACTTCAGCCAGGTCGTAGACCAGCCCGCTCCGGGCGTCCTCGTCCGGGGACGGTTGCTCCAACGCCTTTCTGTACCAGACCGCCGCCTCTTCGGCCCGCCCTAGTTCTCGGTGGCACAGGGCGATCATGATGCACGCCTCCCGCAGAAACGGTCCCGGGACCGCCACCCGGGTAAACTCGCCGATCGCCTCGTCCACCAGCCCCATCTCCTTGTAAGCGATCCCCAGGTCGTAATGAGTCTGGAAGTCATCCGAAGCGACCTGCTCATCGACCTGCTGCTGGAAAGCGGCGAATACCTCATCCAGAGATTCCTCCTGGGAGGCTTCCGGAACCAGCGGCTCGTCTTCCTCCAGGAACAGTTCTCCCTCCAGGGCGGCGGTCAGGGCGGCGAGATCGTCCTGCCCATCGTCGGTGGTTTCTTCGAGTTCTTCCGCCTCGTCCTCCAGGAAGAACACTTCTTCTTCGATATCGGCCTCTCGGACCGGATCGCCGGCAGTTGCAGGTTCGTCCTGGACCGCCGATTCCTCGATCGACCTCTCCGGTTCCGGTTCAGGTCCGTCAACATCCGGCTGTCCAGCTTTGTCCTTCCACAGGCCGAAGACTTCCAGGGCCGTTCGCGTTTCCGGGGTCAATTCCCATGCCTGGGCCGCCCGTGCGGCGGCCCTTTCGGCCGCCTCGTGGTTCCCCGAAGCTCTCTCGGCGAACGCGAGTCCGACACAGGCGTCCCGGAGCCGTTTCGGGTCTTCACAACCCTGGAGCAGCTGGGTCATCCGGGTCAGGGCCTCCACATGACCCGGGAATCGCTCGATCACCTCCTGCACCTGTTCCAGCGCCTTGTCGGCCAGGCCGTACTTGGTGAGGATCTCCGCCTGGGTCAGGCGGCCCGCAGCGAACTCTTCATCGGACTTGTTCAGGGGGACGGCAGGGGCTTCCAGTTCCGGGTATTCGGAACGAAGGTCCTCCTCCTCGGTCTCCGGGGAATCCACACCGTTCGTCGCCTCCGCGGAACCATCTTCTTCATCCCCGGGATCCTGGGTAGCCGGGCCGGCGGCTGTCGCCGCCTCCAGGATCGGGGAGTCTGGCCTGAGTTCCATCAGCCGCTCGAGGCACGAATCCAGTTCCTCCTCATCGACTTCGGCGGCGGACCGCAGAAGCCCGATCAGGGTCTCCAGGACCGCGACCGCCTCTTCCTCTCGGCCCAGGGCGTCATGGTGCAGAAAAAGCAACTTCATGGCGTGAAGATGGGCCGGCTTCTCCACCTTCACCGCCGCTTCCAGAAGATCCACGAGATGAGGGTCCGCGGCGCCGCTCCGGAACCAGGGTTCCACCCGCTCCCAGAAGAGGGATTCCTTCCCGGCGGCGAGAAAATGTTTCAGCATTTCCTGGAAAAGGTCGACGGAACACGTCTCCGGACCGGACCCCGCCAGGAGATCAAGCCCTTCCTTCGCCTTTCCGCTATGAAGAAGAACCTGGATTTTCGCGCCGATCAATAGGGTGTTCTCGGCCCTCTCCTCGATTTCGGCGTCCAGCAGCGCCAGGGCGGCCTCCGGCTTCCCCGCAAGCACGACCGGA
>CAZZIV010000157.1:0-7776 GCA_964654385.1 uncultured Acidobacteriota bacterium
CGAACTGGGTCGCGTGGGCCTTGTGGCAGGGCAGGCACATGAGCCGGTCGTTGGCCAGCGCGGTGGTGGCGTCGTTCATGGAGGCCACATCGTAGGACACCGTGAAGTCGGAGTCCGGCTGCACCAGCGGGTACCGCCAGTCATAGCCGGCCGGGTTCGGGCTGGTGCCCTGGGAGTTGGTGACCACGGCGGCGTAGGTGCTGATGCCGTACTTCCGGCTGGACAGGCCGCCGGTGTTCTTGTCGGCCATCACCAGGTTGCTGGGGTGGCGGATCCAGGAGTCGGTGTAGGTGTTGCCGTTGTTGGTCCCTTCGGCCTCTCCGTTGCCACCGTGGAAATCGCCGTGGCAGGCGGAGCAGAACGACGAGAAGCCGCCCCTGTACACGTTCTTGTTGGTGTCGCTCTCGTCCGCGAACAGGTCGGCCCCTTCCAGCTTGTTGCCGTCCTGCCGGGTGTTCACGTAGCTGGTTCCCTGGATGTCGCCCCGGGAGTTGGATTTGATCGGCTCGAAGGATGGATCCTGGGTTTTGTTCCCGGCGGTGGTTTCCACGCCGAAACCGCTCACGTCGCCGGTGACCACGTGGCCGTTGACGCTGCGCTTCACCTGCCGCCAGGCGGAGTAGCTGCCGCTGAAGCGGGAGTGCATGCCGTGACAGCTGTGGCAGGACCATTCCGTAGTGCCGTCCAGAACGCCTCCGGGAGGTTCATCGGCCAGGTTCGAGTCCGACGCCATCATCGTGGAGGTCGGAGCGAGGCCGACAGCCCCTTCGGTATAGGCCGGGTTGTGGCCCCTGGCCGGATCCAGGTTCGACCAGTAGAAATCGCCGCCAGGCATCGCGATGCCGGCCGGATCCGTGCCGTCCAGGGTCATCACGATCGGGGCGGTCCACCCGCTGTCGGCCACGTTCGGCAGGTTGGCCGTGGCGGAGGTGTTGTTCCCCTGCATGTGGCAGGAGAGGCAGACGTCGGTGAAGTCGGGCCGAACCAGCAGGGCCTGGTTCGGACTGCCGTTGGTGGTCACCGTCGTTCCGTCTTCACTGTTGTGAAGGGTGTGACAGTCACCGCAGACCAGGCCGTCGTACGAGTGATACAGCATCGTATTCTGGCCCGCGCCGGTGGTGGCGGAAGGCGCCGCCGCGAGGGCCGGCGCAATCGCCAGCGCCGCAACGGCCAGTACCATTAAGACTCTCCTCATAGCTTCGATCTCCTTTTTTTATATTCCAGGAGTCCCGGCGGAGCTCACAGCAGCCTCGCCGGCGACTCGTTGGTCTTGCGAAATAGATTCGGGGGAATCTCCCGGAAACGTGACCTGGAACACCTGCACCCGGTGAAGGGTCGGCTCCAGGACGAACAGGCGATCTTCGCCGCCGGAAAGAATCTTTTCCGGCATGTAAAAACGGCCGTACCCTTTTCCCAGCCCGCCGAACTCTTCCAGGAACCGGCCGTTCCGGTCGTAACAAAGCACCTTGCTTCGCAGCAGGCTGGTGACGAAAATCCGGCCCTTGGCGTCGCCGACGACCCCCTGGGGCCGGGACAACTGGCCGTAGACCGAGCCGGGTTCGCCGAACCACTCGAACCGCTTCGTCGCCGGGTCGAATCGGACGACGGCGGCCGGGCGCATGTTCGAGAACAGGAACCTTCCCCGGTCATCGACCGCGAATCCGAAAATGGAGGCCGGGGCGTTCTCGCCTTCCACCGGAATCACCCGGTGATGCTCCCCGTACGGATCGATCTCCACCACCCCGCCGCTGGATTTCAAGGCGTACACGTGGCCGTCCGGGCCGGTGGCCAGGAACATCGGGCGGATGTTGGCCTTGGGCATGTCCAGAACCCCGGGCAGTTCATAGGAGCCGAGCGGCTCGCCCCGGAAATCCAGGACGGTGATTTTCTTGCTCCGGTTATACCCGATGTAGATCCGGCCCTCGGCGTCAGTGGCCACCTTCGTCGGTGACCCCAGGTCCGGGTCGACCTTCAATTCGTCCACCAGGCCGCCGTTCCGGTCGAAAATCACCAGGCTGCTCCGGCCCGCGTCGGCCACGTACAGTTCCCGGGCCTTCGAATCCCAAGCCATATCCATCGGATTGCGGAGCCGGTCCCCCTTCCCGCTCACGTCTTCCAGGGAATAGAGGAAGCGGACCTCCATCCGGGGCGTTCCCGCCGCTTGCACCGGGAAGCTCTGGAGGAAAAACAGGGCAGAGAGCGAGGCCACGGCTCCCGTTACCAGGAACAGCCTTCCACCGAGCCGTCTGATTCGCTCATAGACACCCATGCCCGGGGTGTACGCAATTTCCATGACATCTTTGGATCGAAACCGGACACTCCGTATCCATTGGAAGCCGAGACTTAACCCCTATCCCTGGAGTGAGTTACGTCCTCGAGACCAAGGCGGTGTTCCCGGAGACCACCCGGAGAGCCGGTGCGGAACACCGATTGAGCGTTTTCGCGCAAGGGCGGTGAGGTTTATGCCACAAGGATCTTTTCTTCGTCTTGAATATTCGTTATTACTTGAGCAGATATGTTCTATGATTATTAAAACAATAAGGTTCTCGGACCGCCGGGAGGATGGAAGGAGAGGGTACGAAAGAACGAAACATCAGCTTAATTCAAATTCCACAACCACCGGGAGATGGTCACTGGCCACCCGGGAAGCTTTCAGCCGGCAACCCCTGGACCCGACCATCCTCAACCCTCCCCGGAAATAGATCCGGTCCAGGGCGCCGGTTGGGGAGAACGACGGATAGGTGCGGATCGCCCGTTCGGAGCCGTACTTCCGGTCGGTGGCGGAGGCGAACTCCAGGATCTCGGTGAAGATCGGCTCGAGCAACGACCGCCAGTCGTTGAAATCCCCGCCCAGGATGCAGGTCCGGTGATGTCCAAGGCCGGCAAAGGGAGACGACCGGGCCAGGCGCCCCACCTGCTTCGCACGTTCCCTGGCTCCAAGGCCCAGGTGGACGTTGAACAGATCCAGCAAGTAGCGGTATCCCCCTCTCGCCTCCGCGTGGATGCTGGTATGCAGGCAACCGCGCCGTTTATGCGCCCCGATGGTCAGATCGATGTTCGTCACACGGGTGATCGGAAAACGGCTGAGCGTGGCGTTGCCGTATCGCCCCTCGCGCAACCGGACATTGTGCCCCACGGCGTAATGGGGGTAGTCCAAGGCCTTCGCCAGTTCCTCCGCCAGGTCCAGCCGCCTGGAGCGGGGCGCGCCGTCATCCACTTCCTGCAACAGGACCAGGTCGGCGTCGTGGTGGGCCAGGATCTTCACGATCCGGTCCGGCCGGAACCGGCGGTCCATTCCGATGGCGCGGTGGATATTGTAGGTCAGGACCTTCAGCCGCATGTCCCACTCTCCCAGGTTGTCCCCGCCGCCGGCTCACCGGCCCCGGCGGCGCCCTGATAGAATACCTCCGCAAAGAGGAGTCCACCCTATTGTCCAATCGGCCTATTCCGATCCTCATCCTGGGGGGAAGCGACCCGAAAGCCGCCCGGCTTCCTGAAGCCGGGAAGGACAAGCACGCGATCTCCGGCTACAAGGCGATCGACATGACCATCGGGGGCGTGCCGCTGATCGAACTCCTGGTCCGGAAGCTGAAAGCGTGCGGAGGGTTCGACCCGGTCTACATCGCCGGCCCCAGGGAGATCTACTCCGGCGTGCCGGACCTGAAGGTGGTGGATACCGCCGGCAACCTGGGCAAGAACCTTCGCACCGGCATGGAACGGCTGAGAATCGCCCATCCAGGGGAGTATCTCGCCGTCACCACCTGCGATATCCTGCCGTCGGAGGAAGACCTGGACCGGGTCCTCCGGGAGTACCGGGAGCACCTTCCGTTCGACGCCTGGTTCCCGTTGATTCACGCTCCGGAGGACCGGAGCCGGCTGGGAGCCTCTTCCTGGAAGCCGATGTACCGGATCGTGCCCAGGGAGGGGATGGAGGCGGTGGGGATCCTCCCCTGCCACCTGTTGATCATCAACCCGGAAGCGTTCCGGCTCCGGTTCGCCTACCGGTTGATGCAGATCGCCTATCGCACACGGAACCGGCCGATCCAGGTCCGCAGGAAAGAGATGCTCCGGCACACGTTGACCGACCTTCTCTTCCAGGATGTCCGGCACATCATCCGGATGCAGGTCCCCCGCCTGACCTGGACGGTCATCACGAGCGGGTTCGCCCTGGCCCGGGAGCTGAAGGCCGGAACCATCACGGTGGAGCGTCTCTGCGCGGGGGTCCGGAACATCTTGATCAAGTACCGGCACCGGAAAGAGTTTCCCGAGCGGAGGATCCTCATGCCGGTGATGGACGCCATCTCCCTGGCCAAGGATATCGACACGGTGGAAGAAGCCAGGGAGTTCGGAGGATCACTCCAGACCGATTGAATCGATCCACAGAGTGAAGGTCTTCTCCGGTTTGGAGATGTAGAGGTACACCGCCGCGACCTGGTCCATTCGGAGCGGGAGGCCCTCCGGGTCGGTTCGAATCTCCTCCAGGAGGATCCGAATGTAATTGTGTCCCGGATGAACCTGGAACCGGGTCCTGGAACGATCCTCTCGATCCACCCGATGCCGGAAATCATCCACGAGGAGAGTCATGGGGAGATCCTCGTCCAGTTCAGACCAGATCTCGAATCGGATCGCTTTCCGGCCGGACCAGTCCGTCACCGGTTCCAGGATCCGGAGGCCGGGCCATACCTGGGGATACAGGGTCCAGCGGCCGACTTTCCTTCCCGGCTCCCCGAACCGACCGGGCAGCACCTCCCAGTCCAGGCGGGCCCGGGTGGGGAGAACGAACGTCTTCTCCCACCGGGAATCGAACCCGGCCAGGAGGGGAAACCGCCGCACCCGCTCCCGGTAGGCGTACCCGGTAAGGGCGACCGGCGCGAAGACCGCGCCGATGAGCACCAACGCTCCCAGAAACGCACCTACACGCCTGGATCGCGGCTTCAACCTGTACCGCCCCTCCTCGTCCCGCTCCAGGGCGCCTCGCACCATCAGGAAAGCGGCGGCGCCGGACACGTTCCGGAGGAAATCCCCCAGATCGGCATCCCTGGGGCTGAATAGCTGGAGGAATTCGGTCAACGCTCCCAGCCCGGCGGTGATGACGAACGCCCCGGTGTAGATTCTCCGGAGAGAGCCGCCGGGAACCAGGTTTCGAAGAAGCGCCAGGAGGGAGAGGGCGATCACCCCGAACAGCGGCCCGTGGCCGGCATCGTACAGCGCGTGCCAGATCACCGCCTGGGAAGGCATCGGCAGGGCGTTCAGCACCCACAGCGCAAGGCTGATGACGACCAGCTGCCCGAAGATGCGGCGAAACGAATTCAACCGGTCGGTTCCTTCTCGCTGCGGCGCCGGATCTCGTCCAGCACCTGCCGGTAGCGGTCGGCGAAAACCAGTTCCCGCCCAGCCGGCATCTGCCGGTACCGCTCCAGGTCCTTCCCGATCAAGAAACCGTACAGGTTCCTCTTTTCACGGATGGCCCGGTCCAGGATCCAAACGGCGTAAAACCCACCCAACGCTTCCCACCGGGCCGGCCGCCGCCGTAGATACGCCTGCCCGCCCAGCGTATGAAGGAAGAACGCGGCATATTCGTATTGGGCCCGGAACGACGGCGCCCGGTCCTCCGGCCGGGCACACTGTCCGCGGACCTGCAGCCAGCGGAAGAACTGGAGGGCAAGCGGCTCCACCATGTCCGGTTCCCGACGGACCAGGGTCAGGATCCGGTCCACCCGGCTCCTTCCCAGCGTGAGATACAGGTGGGAGACATTCCCGAGAAGCAGATCGAACCTGCGCAGTTCTCCTGTGACCACCGGACGGTTCTCCGCCAGGTCCCGGGCCGCCCCGGTGATCAGGCCGTACACGCCGCCGGGCAGGTTCCATTCCCGCACATATTCCCGATCGTCCAGGATGCCGCAGAGGCGCCTCAACTCGCCTACCACCTGTTCACAATCCTTCGGCGCGTCGAAATCCTCCGGCCATCGGGGAGGAACTCCGGTCGCTCTGTACCATCTCCGCTCCAGGTCGGTCATTCCGTTTTCGGCCTTCCCAGGCCCCGGTGGCGAGACCGTTCCGCCTGGAGGCTCGGTGAGACCGGCTGTCGTTCCGGGACCGGTCATTTCCCCTGTTTCTGCCAACCCCTTCTCCCGGTTCCGCCAGAAAACCACCGCCACCGCGACGATGAGCAGAACGATCGCCGGGAGAAGACGAAACCACGTCGCACCTTTCCGCTTTCTTTCCGTTCGACCCGGTTCTTCAGGCGCCACGACGTCTCCTTTCCGCCCCCTTTTCCATCCCTATGGTACCCTTCTTTCCCGGCCCGGGGCTTTTCCGGCCGGCAAGAGCGTGTAGATGAAGCGAGGCGGTCGCCCAAAGGTTCTTTCGGAGCGGAGAGGCCGGTGGCTCCTGAACCTCTACCCCCCTTTCCTCTTCAACCGGATCCACATTCTCGCCATTCGGAACGGATACCGGTACTGCAAGGTGCGGGTGGCCCGGTCCATCCTGACCCGGAACACCAACGGAACCACTTTCGGGGGAACGATCTTCGCCGCCGTCGACCCGTTCTACGCAGTGATGCTGTGGCAGATCTTCGCGAGGAAAGGGATCCGCGTGCAGACCTGGCTCCACTCCGCCTCGATCCGCTACCTGAAACCGGCCGCCACCGAGCTTATCCTGGAGTTCTCTCTCGACGACGGGCAGGTGGAACGAGCCGAGCGGGAACTGCGGGAACACGGCCGGTTCTCCTGTATCTACGACTGCGAGGCACGGGACCGTTCCGGCGAGGTCTGCGCCGCCGCGCAAACGGAAGCGTACATCCGGCTCCCCCGGGAAAAGCAGCGCGCCCGTTCGGCGTTTTAACCCGGAAGCAGGAACATTCGAGGAATTCCGATCATGCGAAAAATCCAGACTCTCACAACCGTCATTATCGTTTGTGCCTGTTTGACGGGCGCCGCCCGGTTCATGGCCGGGAACGCAGTTCCGTTCGAGCGGGGTTTTACCGGGAAGACCCTCCGGGTCGATTATTACCACACCGGCACAGCCACAAAGGAGATCTTCAGCCTGGACAGATTGCGGATCGAAGGAGACTGGCCGGACAGTCCGAACTGGCTGCTGGACGAAACCAACCTGGGAAAGTACCGGGTGGAAGTGACCGAACTGGCGACCCACCGCCTCCTCTACAGCCGGGGATTCGCCTCGATCTACGGGGAGTGGGAAACCACCGGGGAAGCGAAGAAGGAGACCGCCCGCACCTTCGAGGAAGCGGTCCGCGTCCCCGAGCCGAGAAGGCCGGTACAGGTCAAGATCCTGAAACGGGACGGAGACAGCGGGTTCCGGGAAGCCTGGAGCCTGGTGATCGATCCGTCTTCCCGGTTCGTGGACCGGGCGCCGGTGGCTCACCGAACCGTCCGGGCGCTGCTGAGGAACGGTGAGCCGGCTCGGAAGGTCGACCTGTTGATCCTGGGCGACGGATTCACCGCGGGAGAGATGGACGCCTACCGGGATGCGGCGGAACGGGTGATGGACGCCCTGTTCCAGGAGGAGCCGTTCCGCTCCCGGAAAGACGACTTCAACGTCTGGATGATCGAAACACCCGCCGGCCTCTCCGGGATCAGCCGTCCCCGGGCCGGGGTGTTCCGGGACAGTCCCCTGGGCGCCCGGTACAACTCGTTCGATTCTGAGCGGTACATCCTCAGCCTGGAGGACCGGAAGTGGCGGGGGGCCCCCGCCCCCCCGCCCCACCACGCCGTGATCCCCCTTGTGAACGAAACGCAGAACGGCGGGGGGGGTGTC
>CAZZIV010000158.1:0-7745 GCA_964654385.1 uncultured Acidobacteriota bacterium
GCAGCTCTCGTGAATGGCTCTCCGGAGAGCGCGTACGGATAATCCGACTTTTTGTAGCGGGAACTCCTGCAGATCGAAGACGAGTTTCCCGAACTGCGCCCCGCCGACTCGCCGACCCTTCGGGTCGGCGGCGCGCCCGCCGAAAACGTTCCCCAATTCACCCACACCATCCCGCTACTCTCCCTGGACAACGCTTTCACATCGGGAGAACTGGAGGAATGGGAAGCACGTCTCCGAAAGGTGCTGCCCGATTCTCCCCTGGAATACGCGGTGGAACCGAAGATCGACGGCCTGTCCATCGCCGTCCACTACCGGGACGGCCTGCTGGTCACCGGCGCCACCCGGGGAAACGGCGTGGTGGGGGAAGACGTCACTTCCAACGTCCGGACGATCCGTTCCATCCCGCTCCGGCTGACCCGTGCCGTCGGACACCTGGAAGCCCGGGGCGAGGTGTTTCTTTCGAAGTCCGCGTTCCGGACGCTGAACCTGGAGCGGGAAGCGGCCGGGGAACCGGCCTTCGCCAACCCTCGGAACGCCGCCGCCGGTTCCTTGAGACTGCTGGATTCGAAGATCACCGCCTCACGGAAGCTGGACTGCCTGTTTTACCGACTGGTGCAGTTGTCCACCGATGCCGGGGAAATGCCTCCCACCCATTCGGCGGGGCTGGACCTGCTTTCCGATCTGGGCCTTCGGAGCGGTAAGTTCCGCCGGAGCGGCCTGGACCTGGACGGCGTGAAGACGTACCTGAAGGAGCTGGCGGACTCGCGGGACGGCCTGGATTACCCGATCGACGGAGCGGTGGTAAAGCTGGACGACCTGGCGCTGCAGCGGAAGGCCGGAGCGACCTCCAAATTCCCCCGGTGGGCGATCGCCTGGAAATACCCGGCGGAGCAGGCGACGACGAAGGTGAAGGAGATCGTAGTGCAGGTCGGGCGGACCGGCGCGTTGACGCCGGTGGCGGAGCTGGAGCCGGTGCTGCTGGCCGGCACCACCGTTTCCCGGGCGACGCTGCATAACCAGGGAGAGATCGAGCGGAAAGACGTGCGGGTGGGCGATACGGTGCTTGTGGAGAAGGCCGGCGAGATCATCCCCCAGGTGGTGAAGGTGGTGAGGTCCAAGCGCCCTTCCGGCGCCGCGCCGTTCAAGATGCCGGATACCTGCCCCCGGTGCGGCTCCCCGGTAGCGAGGGAAGAGGGCGAGGCGGCCCACTACTGCACCGGCACCCAGATCTGTCCCGCCCAGCGAAAGCAGGCCCTGCTGCATTTCGTTTCCAGGAAAGGGATGGATATCCAGGGGATCGGCGAAGCGGTGGTCGATCTGTTGCTTGAGAACTCCATGGTGCGGGACGTTTCCGACCTGTACCGGCTGGACCCGAAACCGCTGGCCGAACTGGAACGCCTGGGGGAGAAGTCGGCGGGGAATATTTTGGAACAGTTGGAGGCTTCCAAACGGTTGCCCCTTCACCGGTTCCTGTACGCTCTCGGGATCCGGCATGTGGGCGAGCGGTCGGCCAGGATCCTGGCCGGAGCGTTCGGCTCCCTGGACGCCCTCGCGAAAGCCGATAACGAATCGCTGGAAGAGCTGGAGGATATCGGCCCCAAAACCGCCGCCGAGGTGGTACTGTTCTTCGGTCAGGACTCCACCCGCCGCCTTCTTTCCCGGCTGAAAGAGAGCGGCGTGGAACCGGTGGAAGAACGGCCCGCCGCCGGAGAGTCGGCCCGGCCGCTGGAAGGGAAGCGGGTGGTGATCACCGGCGCCCTGCCCGGCAGAACCCGGGAGGAAGCGAAAGCGCTGGTGGAGAAGCTGGGAGGCCGGGTTTCCGGCAGCGTCAGCGGCAAGACCGATTTCGTGGTGGCCGGTGAGAAAGCCGGTTCCAAGAGGAGCAGGGCGGAAGCGCTGGGGGTTCCGATCCTGGAACCGGACGCCTTCGAAGCGATGATCCAGGAAGCACAGGAATAACAGGATGCCCCAAACAGGCCACATCATCATCGTGGAAGACCATGACGGAAACCGGGCCGCCTTCAAGCGGGCCCTGACCCGGATCGGCTTCAAGGTGGACGCTTTCGGGGAGGCGGAACCGGCGCTGGAATTCTTTCGGGAAAACCGGACCGTCGCCTTGATCGTCACCGACCTGATGCTGCCCGGCGGCATGGACGGCATGGATGTAGTGAAGCAAGCCAAGGAAATCGACCCGGACGTGACGGTTTTGATGGTCACCGCCCACGGTTCGGTGCCGACGGCGGTGAAAGCGATGAAGCAGGGGGTGGACGATTTCCTCACCAAGCCGGTGGATACCGCCGAGTTGCGGCAGCGGGCCGGCAAGCTGGTGGAGAAATGGCAACTCGCCCGCCGGGTGGACGACCTGGAGTCCCGGCTCGGAGAGAAGTTCGGCGAGATCATCGGCCGTTCCCGGGCGATGGAGGCGTTGTTCCGGCAGATGGAACTGGTGGCCCCCACACGGAGCAACGTGCTGATCATCGGCGATTCCGGAACCGGGAAGGAACTGGTGGCCAACGCGCTTCACGATCATTCCCCCCGCAGGGAGGAGAAGTTCCTGCCGATCAACTGTGCCGCGATTCCGTCCGAGATTCTCGAGTCGGAGCTGTTCGGCCATGAGAAGGGGGCGTTCACCGGAGCGACCGCAAGGAAACTCGGGAAGTTCGAACTGGCCGACAAAGGAACCTTGTTCCTGGACGAAATCGGGGAACTGCCTCTCGAGATGCAGGTGAAGCTGTTGCGTGTGCTGGAACAGCGGGAGTTCATGCGGGTCGGCGGCACCGAGACCATCAAGGTGGATATCCGCCTGCTGGCCGCCACCAACTCCGACCTGGAAGGGGCGGTGGCCGAGGGATCGTTCCGTTCCGACCTCTATTACCGTTTGAAGGTGGTGACGGTGAAGATCCCGCCGCTCTCCGAACGGCGGGAAGATATCCCTGTGCTCGCGAACCATTTCCTGAAGATTTACTCCAGGGAAAACGGCCGGGAAGGGATGCGGCTTTCCGCCAACGCCATGAAGGCGCTGGTGGAGGCGCCCTGGGAAGGAAACGTACGGGAACTGAAGAACCTCATCGAAAGCTTGGTGGTGTTGGCCCCCAATGAGCGGATCGGCCTTCGGGATCTTCCTGAAGAGATCCTGGCCGCCACCCCCCTCGCGCCCCGTCGGGAGACCGCCGCACTCCCCGAACAGTCCGCCGCGGCAGGCGTAACCTCCGCCGGCTTCCCGGCCGGGATGACCATGGAGGAGATCGAGCGCCGTGCGATTCTACAGGCGGTCGAAGCGACCGGTGGCAACCGGACGAAGGCGGCGGAAATGCTGGGGATCGGCCTGCGTACGCTCCAGCGGAAGCTGAAGGAATACCGGCTGGCGGGGAAACTGGAAGAGTAGGACCGGGAGCGATCGGCCTCCCTCTTCAATCGGCCGAAATGACGCGTCAGAATGGCGTTGAAATCTTGAAATTCGGAGCAAATTCGGGAATAGGCGGCCATTTGCTGAGAAAATACAGCAGCGGATCCGGCATGTGATTTGCGTACTACAGCTGCTATGACACCGCTTTCCAATGGGCACTACAAGGTTCTGGTGGTCGACGACGACCCGTCGGTCCTGGCCACCTACCGGCGGCTTCTCTCCAGAAGCGGGTACACCACTTCCACGGTGGACGATCCCCGGGAGGTCCTGCGGGACCGGTCCCTGCTCGAAGGGGTCGACCTGGTTCTCCTGGACTACAAAATGCCCGGCATCGACGGCATTTCCCTCCTGGCGGAGCTTCGACGCCGAGAATACCGGGGGCCGTGCATCCTGATTTCGGCCTGGCTGAACGACGGTGTCCGCTCCCAGGCCGACAACCTGGGCGTCAGCCAGGTCATGAACAAACCGGTGGATGTAGGAAGGCTCCGGGGTGCCCTCCAGGAGCTGCTCCCGATCGCCGGCTGAATCCGGTTCCCGAAAAACCCGAGGGTGGCGGTCCCGGAGAGATACGGAATAAACTTTTTGCGCCGGCGATTGTATGAAGTAGCCTGAATTCGTGGCCGGCGGGGGATTCCGCCGTTCCGGAGGTTCCATGGAGATGAAGCGTACCTATAGTTTCCTAACGCTGCTCACCGTCATCGGCATGAGCATCGTCTTTGGGATGGTGGCGGGAGGATTCCTGAACCGTCCACGGATCATGTATGCCGCCGGCGGTCATTCTCTCCACAGCCAATCGCCTCCGGTCACCGACCATCTTCCCACCCTGCAGGCCGCCCCCCGCCCCGATTTCGCCGACATCGCCGAAGCGGCCTCCCGGGCGGTGGTGAACGTCACCAACACCCGGAAGCGGAAAGGCGCAGGACCCCATTCCCGCAGTTGGCTGGACTACTGGCTGAATCGCGGGGAAAAACCGAAGGAAGAAGAACCTGAAGACGGGCCGGCCCCCCGGGACATGCCGCCTGCCGTTACATCCGGTTCCGGCTTCCTGATCTCAGAAGACGGCTATATTCTCACCAACAACCACGTGGTGGAAGAGGCGGACCGGCTGACGGTCCGCCTGGACAACGACGAAGTCTACGAGGCGGACGTCATCGGCACCGACCCGGCCATCGATCTGGCGGTGATCAAGATCGAAGCGGGGGACCAGGTGCTGCCGTACCTGGAGCTGAATGATGCGGCCGATCTGAGGGTTGGGGAATGGGTACTCGCCATCGGCAATCCCCAGGACTTCGACCGGACCGTCACCGTCGGTGTCGTGTCCGGCCTGAACCGGCGGGTGGCGCTGCCCAAAACCGATTTCCTGGTGGCGGCGTTCATCCAGACCGATGCCGCGATCAATTTCGGCAATTCGGGCGGCCCTCTCCTGGACTCGATGGGCCGGGTGGTCGGGATCAACACGGCGATCAGCAGGGGTGATGGGGCCGAGGGGATCGGCTTCGCCCTGGAGATCCACCAGGCGAAAAACGCCATGGAGCAGCTTCTCGAAAGGGGCGAGGTCCACCGGGGCTTCCTGGGTGTGACCATGCATCCCCAGGGCGGCATCGACGCGGAAATGCAGGACTACTTCGGTCTGCCGGACCGGAACGGCGTGCTCCTGGACGAGGTGTCGAAAAAGGGCCCGGCGGGGAAGGCGGGGCTGGCGAAAGGCGACATCATCCGCGCCGTGGACGGCCGGCCGATCCGGGGGAACCAGGACCTGGTTGGAGTGATCGCCTCCCGGATGCCCGGGGAAACCGTGGAACTGGAGTTTTTCCGCAAAGGGAAGACGTTCCGGAAAACCGCCGAACTGGTGGACAGGGACGTCGCCCTGCTGGAACGGGGGATCGACACGCAAAGAGAGCGGCCGGAACGGCAGGAGGATTCCAGGAGCAGCACTCCTTCGGGGCTTGGGATCGAAGTGGAGACGTTCGATCCGGAAGACGCCCTGAAGCGGTACGGCCGAGGCGTGGACAAGGACCTGGAAGGGGTGGAAATCACCAGCGTGGCTTTCGGCAGCCAGGCGGCGGACAAGAATCTCCGCCCGGGGTACGTCATCATCGGCGTGAACGACCGGCGGATCCGGGGGATCCGGGACTGGACGGAGGCGACCGGGGATCTTCCGCCGAACCACCCGGTGATGATCGAATTCACCGATCCGGGGGGGCGGTCCAACTACACGGTGTTCCTGGAAAACCGGTAGGCGAATTCTGCTATGCTGCGTCCTATGGTGACGCGGCCCAAACCTCTGATCCTCGTGGTCGACGACGAAGAGGACATCCGCTCCTCTCTCCGAATGATCCTGGAGTACGAGGGGATGGAGATGGTTGAGGCGGCTTCCGGGCCGGAATGTTTCGACCGGGTCGCCTCCTACGACCCGGACGCCGTTCTCCTGGATATCAAGATGCCTCACATGGACGGCCTGGAAGTGCTGGCCGCCCTCCAGGAAAAAGAGGTCCGCGCCCCGGTAGTGATGATCTCCGGCCACGGGACCATCAGCACCGCCGTGGAGGCGACCCGGCTGGGCGCTTTCGACTTCATGGAAAAGCCATTGGAACGGGACCGGGTGCTCCTGGTGATTCGGAACGCCCTGGAACAGCACCGCCTGAAATCGGAGAATGCCGACCTCCGCCAGTCCCGGGAAGAAAAGTTCCGAATGGTCGGCTCCTCCTCATCCCTGAAAACCATCCAGGACGCTATCGTTCGCGCCGCGCCAACCAAAGCGGCGGTGCTGATCACCGGGGAGTCGGGCAGTGGCAAGGAACTGGCGGCCCGGGCGATCCACCGGAACAGCACCCGGGCCGGCCGGCCGTTCATCCGGGTGAACTGCGCGGCGATCCCGGAAGAACTGATCGAATCGGAACTGTTCGGGCATGTGAAGGGGTCGTTCACCGGCGCAGTGAAAGACCAGGTGGGGAAATTCGTCCAGGCCGACCAGGGCACTCTCTTCCTGGATGAAATCGGCGATATGAGCCTGAAGACCCAGTCGAAAGTGCTGCGGGTTCTCCAGGACGGTGAGGTCGAGCCGGTCGGCGCCGCCCGGTCGCTGACCGTGGACGTGCGAGTGATCGCCGCCACCAATAAAGATCTGGCGGAAGAGATCCGGGAGGGCCGGTTCCGGGAAGACCTGTACTTCCGGCTGAATGTGATCCCGATCGTCATCCCGCCTCTTCGCGAGCGGAAAGAGGACATCCCGGAACTGGTCGCCTGGTTCACTGACACGTTCTGCCGGGAGAACAACTTCCGATGCAAGACCTTCACCGACGCGGCCCTCCGGGTCCTGGGCGAACTGCCGTGGCAGGGGAACATCCGGGAGCTTCGGAACGCGGTGGAGCGGCTCCTGATCATGACTCCCGGCGACCCGATCGACGCCCCGGACATCCCGGCGGGGTTGGGGGCCGGTCTGGCGGCCCCAGGATCCGCAGGGCCGGGGCAGTTGGTTCTGGAAAGCCGGGGGCAGAGCCTGCAGGAGTTCAAGGAAGCGGCGGAGAAACGGTTCCTGGAAGCGCGGCTCCAGGAGAACAACGGCAACGTGGCGGCCACCGCCAAGGCGATCAAGACGCCCCGCTCCAACCTGTACAAGAAACTGGAGGCGTACGACCTGCAGCGGGGCAAGGGCGGCGGTTCGTGACCGGCGGCTCCGATGTAGTGGTGGTCGGGGGGATCCGCACTCCTTTCGTCCGCTCATGGGGAGCGTTCCGCCGGGTGCACCCGGTGGAACTGGGACGGCTGGTGGTCCGGGAGGTGATCGAACGGTCGGAGATCGATCCTGCGGAGATCGACGGCGTGATCGCAGGAAACACTCTCTGCCCGGCCGACTCCGGCAACATCGCCCGCGTGATCTCGTTGAACGCAGGCGTCCCGGCGCAGGTTCCGGCGTACACGGTAAACCGGAACGGCGCATCCGGCATGCAGTGCGTCACCGACGCCGCCTACCGGATCCGGGCCGGCCACGCCGACCTAATCGTCGCGGCGGCGGTGGAATCGATGTCCAGCGCTCCGCTCCTCTTGCGGGAATCGGCGGAGGCCGCCTGGACCGACGCCGGCCGGGCCCGGGGGACCTTCGGGAAGCTGGCCGCCCTCACCCGGCTTCGCCCGCGGGACCTGGTGCCGAAGCCGTCCCTCCCCCTCGGATGGACCGATCCTGTCTCCGGTCTGAGCATGGGCGAAACCGCCGAGCGGCTGGCCCGGGAGGTCCAGATCGGCCGGGACGAGCAGGACCGGTTCGCCCCTCGCTCCCCCCCGCGGGCGGGGGCCGCCCGGGGGGGAGGGCGGATGCAGGAAGAGGGGAGGCCGGGCTCCC
>CAZZIV010000159.1:0-7722 GCA_964654385.1 uncultured Acidobacteriota bacterium
GAGCGAGCCGGAGGCCCCACGGGCCGCGGCGCACCGCCGCAAGCCAGGCCGAAGAACGGCGAAGGAGAGAAAGGACGCTGTCCTGCAGCTACTCGCAGGGAAAGCTACATTGGACCAGTTGGCGAAACGCTTCGGTGTGAAACCGGAAACGGTCGAAGGCTGGCGTACCATGGCTCTGGAAGCCATGGATGGGGCCTTTCGTCAAGGATCAACTCGTTCGCCTCGGGAGTTGGAGCTTGAGCGGGATCGATCCACTCTCGAAAAAGTGGTTACTCGGCTCACCATGAAAAACGAATTGATGGAGAGAGCTCTCAAGGAGTTCCCTACTTAGCCCGGCAGGTCGCGACGATGAACCGCAGGACCTCCCGGGGTGTCGCCCCCGTAACGCTGGCGTGTGAAACGTTTGGCATCTCACGGCAGGCGTTTTATGCGGCTCGACATCGAATGGCCCATATCAAACCCCATGATGAGCCTGGCAGGGTCGGTTCGGACAAAGAAAAGACCAATTCGAAGAGCTCAAAAAAGCCGCAAGGTCCCAATAATGTTATTCCTGCCGAGATTCTTCGTCCCGCGATTCATGAAGTCGTCAAAAACCACTCTGCCTGGGACGTGCGGAAAGTATGGGCGACATTGCGTCGTCAGGGGCTCCGTGCCGGCCAGAAGCGAATCTGGGCTCTCATGAAAGCCGATGGTCTGACAATGGAGCCTTCAGCCGTGCGCGAGTCACCAGGCCGCTATGGACACGTCACCGTACCTGAATCCAATCGGCGCTGGGCAACGGATATGACGTCCGCCTGGACAGCCAATGACGGTGTCGTTGCTATCGTGCCTGTCATCGATTGCGGGGATCACGTCACCTTCCGTTGCACTGTCACCAAGAGTCAGGAATCTGGACCGGTCCTCGCGCCGATCGAAGAGGCGCTCATAGAAGAGTTTGGAAGTGGCGAGAACCTTCCTGCGGATTTCGAACTTCGAACGGACCACGGACCGCAATACACAGGACAGGATTGTTTCGAGATGTGTGAGGACTGGGGAATCGATCACACATTTGCGCCGGTCGGACGTCCGACCGGGAATGCTGTGGCGGAGAGATTCATCCTGACACTGAAAACAGAATTAATCTGGACACAAGATTGGTCATCCCTCGAAGAACTGCGGACGGCGATCAACGATTGGCTGGAAGTTTACAACGGAAGCCGGCCTCACCAGGCGATGAGCTACATGACGCCGTACGAGAAAAGGGCTTTAAACCTTGGCTTGCAGCACGACGCTGCGGCATGACATGATCAAGCGATGGAGGCATTATCAACGGAAGGAAGTGTCAACCTCAAGCGGGAACACCGCAGAGGCTTGGCTCCTGAGGACGGACTCGAACCGCCGACAAGGTGGTTAACAGCCACCTGCTCTACCAACTGAGCTACTCAGGAACATCGTGCCAAGCGGAGCAGAATGTAGCATCCGGCCCGAAAATCGTCAACCGGATCGGGGGTTTTCCAGGACCAACTCCCCTGTCTTCAACGCTTTAAGGAACTGGCGGATCGCATCACCCCGATGAGACAATTCCTGCTTGGCGGCCCGGGAAACCTGGGCGAAAGTGCGGCCTGATCCTTCATGGAAGAAAACCGGGTCATACCCGAATCCGCCCTCCCCGCGGCACTCCCGGAGGATCCTGCCCTCCACCGCCCCTGGGAACACGGCCAGGGTTTTCCCGCCTTGGGCCACGGCCAGCACGGCCCGGTACCGGGCGGTCCGCCGGTCGTCCGGAACGTTCTCCAGCGTCTCCAGCAACTTCAGCACCCGACCATGATCATCCAACCCGTCACCCCCGTACCGGGCGGAACGCACTCCCGGGTCGCCCCCCAGGGCGTCCACCTCCAGGCCGGAATCCTCCGCCAGGACAACCCTGTCGGTCCGCAGGGAATACTCCTCCGCCTTGAGCCGGGCGTTCGCCTCGAACGTCTCCCCGGTCTCCTCCACCGGTGTACGATCGGAGAGAGCTTCGAGGCCGCAAACTTCCAAGCCGGCGGAGGAGAGGGCCGCGTTGAACTCCTGGATCTTCCCGGGGTTCCCGGTGGCCAGGACCACTTGGGTCACGGCTTGCTGGTCAGCCTGGGCAGCAGGTCGCCGAGGGTCTCCGCCTGCACTCGCAGCAGCCGATCGATGCCCTGGTCGGCCAGGTCCAGCATCCGGTTCATGGCGGCCCGGTCGAACGGCGTGGTCTCGGCGGTGCCTTGCAGCTCCACGTATTCCCCGGCATCGGTCCGCACCACGTTCATGTCCACGTCCGCCGACGAGTCTTCCACGTAGTCCAGGTCCAGAACCGGCTGCCCGGACACCATGCCGACCGACACCGCCGCCACCGCTCCGGTCAGCATCGGCAACCGGGTCTTGGATCGGTCGATCAGCTTTTCCATCGCCATCGCCATGGCGATGAAGGCGCCGGTGATCGACGCGGTCCGCGTTCCGCCGTCGGCCTGCAGCACGTCGCAGTCGACCCAAACGGTTCGCTCGCCGATCGCCTTCCGGTCCACAACCGCACGCAGCGCCCGGCCGATCAGCCGCTGGATCTCCATGGTCCGCCCGGACTGCCTCCCTTTGGTCACTTCCCGCTGCATCCTGGTGTTGGTGGATGCGGGAAGCATGGCGTACTCGGCGGTCACCCATCCCTGGCCGCTGCCGTTCAGGAACGATGGGACCCGTTCCTCGACGCTGGCGTTGCAGAGCACGCGGGTCTCTCCCATCTCCAGGAGCACCGACCCGGCCGGATGTTTGATGAATCCGGTTTGAACTTTCACTTCCCTGAGAGCGTTCTCCACCCTTCCGTCATGCCGCGTCGTGGTCACGTCCATCTTTCCTGTCTCCCCTTCCCGTGTGCGTCGATCGTCCGTGGATCCGTTCATTCTAGCAGGAGGCGCGCTACTCCCCGGCGATCTGCACCCGTTCCAACCGTTCCAGGGGCCTGCCGAGGAAACGCCCGGCTACCTCCCGGAAACTTTCAGGGGCGTCGGTGACGTAAAACCGGTAGGTCGGCTCGGCGTCCGGCCGGGACGCGAGGAGTTTTCTTTCGGTCGCCAGGAGCTCGCGCACCTCCCTGGACACCGCTTCCGCCGAGTCGACCAGTTCCACTCTCTCGCCGATCACCTCGCCGATCGCCTTCTTGAGCAGAGGGTAATGGGTGCATCCGAGAACCAGGGTGTCCACGCCGGCTTCCTGCATCGGCGCCAGGTAGATCCGGGCGGTTTCCAGGGTCACCTTGCTGTCGGTCCACCCCTCCTCCGCCAGCGGTACGAACAGGGGGCAGGCCCGGGACACCACGTCGGCGTCAGGGCGGATGGCGTGAATCGCCCGGGGATACGCGGCGCTTTCGATGGTGGCACGGGTGCCGATCACGCCGATCCGTCCGCCCCGGCTCCGTTCCAACGCTTGCCGGGCGCCGGGCTCGATGACGCCGAGAACCGGTACCCCGGCCTCCTGCTCCAGCGCGGGGAGAGCGACCGACGAGGCGGTGTTGCAGGCGACGACGATCATCTTCACATCGTGGCCACGGAAGAAGCGGGCCGCCTCGATGGAGTACCGGACCACCGTTTCGGCGGAGCGCACGCCGTAGGGAACCCGGGCCGTGTCTCCCAGGTACACCATCGATTCGTGGGGCAGGGCGGCTTCCAACTCCTTGAAGACGGTCAGCCCGCCGACGCCCGAATCGAAAACACCTACCGGCCGCCGGTCCATCAGGGCGCCACGAGACGCCGGTCCGGCAAAAGGGGGCGCCGCAGGTCCAGGTGGCCGGCCAGGGTGTCGATCTCCCGGCCTTCCAGCAGGATGGCGACCCGGCTGATCTCTTCGATGTTCAGGGCCAGGGAGTTCACGATGGCGTACACGGTGAGGATCTCGTCCATGCTGCCTCCTCGTACGGCGAATTTCAGGTCCGACGAGAAATCGGCGTAGGCGATGCCGGCTTCGGTGACGTACACCTGCCGGAGCATCACGCCCCGGGGTACAGCCGGAAGGGATCCAGGATCGTTCGGCCCTTCCAGAAGATCGGACAGAATCTGTTTGGCCCGGTCACCGGGAGAGGCGGTGTCGAAAATCTCTCGGGGCTCCTTCACCAAAAGGCCGGTGCCTGCCGAGGGGAAGTACAGGCTGACCTCCTTGTATTCCAACGGTTGCAGGGTGGTAGAGGTCGCTTCGCTCGGCGGAGAGGGTACGGGCGGAAGCTCGTCGTGGCGAGGCTCGGTAGAGGGTTGACCCTGGTTCGGGGGCTCCCCTCCCTCTCCTCCGCAACCGGTCACCGTAAGGAGGGCCAGGAGGGCAAGGGCGGCGAGAACGGTCCGGGCGCCGGTCGAACCTGGTAACGCGCGGCCCCGCGGATCGATCACGGTTTCCCCGGGGCGCGGACGGCGCGCAACTCCCGCTGGAAGCGCCGGACCGCCTCGGCCAGGGCGTGGACCACCCGGTCCTGGTAGCCGGGCTGCTTGAGCAACCGTTCTTCATCAGGATTGGTGATGAAGCCGACTTCGGCCAGGATCGCGGGCATGGTGGCGCCCATCAGCACCCGGAACGGCGCCTGTCGAACACCCCGGTCCCGGGTGCCGGTCAGGATGTTCATCTCCCGCTGAACTTCCTCGGCCAGGGAACTGCTCTCGGCCATGTACTGGTTCTGGGCCAGGTCCCAGAGGATCAGGTCCAGCCCCCGTTCCTTGAAGTCGGGCATTTCCGTCAACAGGGCGTCCTGGTCTTTCCGGTTCGCCCCGGGAGTGTTTTCCATGCCGGCCAGGAGCCGGGCTTCGTCATCGGTCGCTTCGGAGGCCAGGTAATAGGTCTCCGCCCCGAAAGCGCCCTCCCGGCGGGAGGCGTTGAGGTGAATGGAAATGAACAGGTCGGCCCGGTTGTGGTTGGCGATGGCGGTGCGTTCGTCCAGCGGCACGTGCCGGTCTTCATCGCGGGTCAGCACGACACTGATCGATGGATCCTGCTGCAGTTCCGCCCGGAGTTTCCGGGCGAGGACCAAGGTCAGGTCTTTCTCCTGCAGGCCGGACGGCCCGATCGCCCCCCGCTCCTTGCCGCCATGGCCGGGATCGATCACGATGACGGTCCGGTTGTTTGCCGGGCGCTCTTTCACAGGTTTCAGCGGAACGGCGGCGGCCTCACGGTTGCCGATCAGGTCCAGGATCAACCGGTTCGGATTCCTCAGCTCGAAGCTTTCGAACCGCTCGTACCCTGGGCCGGTGTGAAGCACCAACCTCCGGTCGTCTTCCACCGTCCAGCCGGTCAGAACCGGGCTGCCGACCCGTTTCGCCGCAGGCCTGACCGCCACCTTCTCGGCGAAGACGATTTCGATCCGGTTCTCGAATTCGGTGACCGCGTGGAGAACCTTGTCTTTCTTGGTCACGACCAGCCGGGTGGAGTCTCTCGCGGCGTCCACCGAAATCGTAATCTCGGGCCGGCCCCGGAGACGGGCGTGGGCCGACGGTAGCGTCCCCGCCAGAACGGCCCACAAACCGCAGAAAACCGCGATCATCCGTCTCGCGGACCGTCCATACGACAAATCGGAAACCCTCCAGGAATTCGGTTCCGGGAACCTTCAAATTGTGTCACACCCACGCCCCCCTCTCAACCTGCCGGACCGGAAACCTGGAACCGAGTGGACCGGCCGGGATCCGGAACCTACCTTTGAGCAGGAGACCGGAGTGAAGGGGAGGAGCCCGCCGCATGCCCAGGAACCCCACCGTCGGAGAGCACATGAGCTCGAACGTGTTCACCGTGAACGCGCAAGAAAGCCTGCGCTCCCTTGCCGAGATCGTGCAGATCCGCAAGATCCGCCACATCCCGGTCGTCAATGACCACGGGCGGCTGGTCGGTATCGTCACCGACCGGGACGTGAAACGGGCCCTGCCGTCGCCCCTCTCCCCTTCCGCGTCGGACGAATACGACCTGATCGTGGACAACACCACCGTGGAACGGGTCATGACCAAGGAGCCGTTCACAACCGGGCAAGACGCTTCCCTGGCCGACGCCACACGGATGATGGCCGAACGAAAGATCGGCGGGCTTCCTGTGGTCGAGGACAAAAAACTGATCGGCATCTTCACGATGTCCGACGCGATCCGGGCGCTGCTGGAAAGGAACGGCTGACCGGACCTGCCGCCTCCGACCCCCCGGTGCTATTCTGTACGTTCCCTGATCCACCGATGCGCGATTGGGTGAAAGGGAACGTTCGTGATCCTGTATCCCTCTGTTTTGGCCGGCCTGATCCTCCTGGTGCTTGGGGCGTTCGCCCTGGACCGGGCGGTGCGGAAAATGTACCGGAACAAGCCGACGCCCCATACCGTATCGCCGGGCTCCCTGGGCATCCCCTATGAAGATGTACGATGCCCGGCGGAGGACGGCGGAAGCCTCCACGGCTGGTGGATGCCCGGCACGCCCGGCGCGCCGGTGCTGATCCTGCTTCACGGTTGGGAAAACAACGCCGGCCGCCTGATAAGCTATATTGAGCACCTGCACCCTCTCGGCTACAACCTCTTCTCGATCGACGCCCGAAACCACGGGGACAGTTCGCCTCACCCCCAGCCTACCGTCTGGAGCTTCACCCAGGACGCCCTGGCGGCGATACGCTGGATCCTGGATCGATACGGGGACGGGGCTCCCCAAATCGGCCTGATCGGTTTTTCCATCGGCGGCGGCGCCGCGATCAACGCGGCGGCCCTGGCGCCGGAGGTCCAGGCTCTGCTCACCGTCGGAGCGATCTCCCACCCCTTGAAGGTGATGCGGGTCGGTTTCGATCGAAAGGGGATCCCGTACTTCCCCCTGGTCTGGATGTTTTTCAAGTACCTGGAACTTAGGTTCCGGATCCCGTTCGACCGGATCGCCCCGATCCGCAGGGTCGGTTCGATCCCGGCTCCCCTGTTCCTGGTGCACGGCGCGAACGACACCATCGTTCCGCCGGAACAGGGTAAAGAGCTGTACGCCGCAGCCGCCCAGGATCGCGCGCAGCTTTGGATCGTCCCCAGCCGGGGACACGGCGACTGTGATGAAGCGCCCGGCTTCTGGGACCGGGTGACCCAGTTTCTGGAGCAGAGCCTGGGGCCGGTTCCGGATTAGTCCATCAACTGCCGGCGAGTACGCAGGTGGCGCCGGTGTGCTTCTCGTATTTCGCGATATCGCACTGGGTGCCGGTCTTGGTGGTCTGGTGGCCGTTGGGCAGCGTGCAGATCCAGATCGCGGTGAACCCGCAGAGCGGTCGCGGCGGCCGGGCGGCTTCGGCGGTTTGAATCGCGAGTACCCCGACCACGAGAGCGGCGGCGACCACCAGGCCGATGGAAACGAATAGGGCTTTGTTTCGTGTTGTGGACATGTTTTCCTCCTGAACTTCCGTGTATGCAGCCGGTATACGCCCATGCAGGCCGTGTGTCAATCTCGCAGCGGTACATGCACCTGTCCCCTGCTGTGATCTACGCGGCAATCCGTCTCCTCGAAGCACCGAATGGTGGAGACATTGTGGAGACGGACGACTCCGACACACAGAAGCGTAGAGATTTCAACAGATAGCTGGTGGAGGCGGCGGGAATCGCCGTCGTGCCGCTCGCCGAAGGCGAGCCTTAAGAAGAGGCCGAAGGCCGACAAACGACATCGATGAGCGACGCCGGAACCATGAAGAAACTTGGGGACAGGCATTTCACTTCGCGAGGAGCAAGTCCCTGATTTTCTTTATCTTGGTGGAGGCGG
>CAZZIV010000160.1:0-5906 GCA_964654385.1 uncultured Acidobacteriota bacterium
GGGCGCCGCCGGGCGCCCTTCCCGGGAAACCGTCCAGAGGTCGTGGGCGTAGCTGAACACGATACGGTCGGCGCTGACGTCCGGCGTCTGCAGCATCCTGCCGTGAGGGGCGATATCGGCCCGGGCCGGTATGCCGATCATCGCCGCCAGGACGATCGCCGCCGCCGTTTTTCCATACAAGCGCCTTCCGATCTGTTTCGAATCGAACAAAACCGCCTCCTTCGACCCACCCAGGGTCGATGCAAAACTTCCGAAGAGATCCCTACGATCTACCGCGCGAAAAGTTCCAGGATCCATGGAATTTTCCCTTATTCTTTCGAAATCGACCGATTTCGGACATTTTTCGCCTGCCGCCCGGTGTGCCCGATTACATTTCTCGACATCAAGAGGTTTCCCGCGAACCCGATAAGAGGTCTGTGGCACCGGAGAATCCTAGGCTTTCGGCGCCGCGATGTGGCTTACGGGTAGACCGCCCCCTTGTGCGGTCAACCATGGCATGGAAGTCATGGCAGGCAACATGGAGGATTTAGAAAATGGCAGGATCAAACTTTTCGATCGTCAACAACCTCGGGGCTCTGAACGCCCTCAACCAGCTGACCGCATCCAACAGGGGTCTTTCCAAGACCCTGGAACGGCTGTCGTCCGGATTGCGGATCAACTCCGCCTCCGATGACGCCTCCGGTCTGGCCATCGCCGACGGCCTGCGCGCCGACGTGTCCGCCCTGAACCAGGCGGTCCGGAACGCCAACGACGGCGTGTCGGTGGTGCAGGTGGCCGACGGCGCCCTGGGCGAGATCTCCACGCTGTTGCAGCGCGCGGTCTCCCTGGCGGAACAGGCGGCTTCGGACACCTCCGGCGCCGACAGCGGCAACGAGAAAGTCGCGCTGAACACCGAGTACCAGGAGATCCTCCGCGAGGTGAACCGTCTCTCCGATACGGTCGACTTCAACGGACGGATCCTCTTCGGCACTTCCGGCAACACCTTCGATATCCAGGTCGGCGCGTCTGCAACCGCGGCCAACAACAAGATCACCCTGACCACGTCCGCGCTCCAGTCCACCGGTTCCGCCACCGGCGGCCTCGGCCTGACCGCCTCTACCGGCTCCGGCATCACGGTCCAGACCACCGCGCTGCAGACCAAGACCACAGCGGCTACCGAACTGGACCTGATCCGCACCGCGATCGACTCGATCTCCAGCAAGCGGGGCACCCTGGGCGCGGTCCGGAACCGCCTGCAGAACAGCATCAACGTGGTCTCCATCCAGGCGCAGAACCTGACCGCGGCTCAGAGCCAGATCCGGGACGCGGACATCGCCAGCGAGGTGGTGAACCTCACCAAGTTCCAGGTTCTGAACCAGACCGGCCTCTCGGCCCTGTCTCAGGCCAACCAGACCTCTCAGTCCGTGCTCTCGTTGCTCAGATAGCGACATCGACGCGTGAGCGCATGAAGCTCCTCACGCGCTTCCACAGCGAGTGCGGCAGCTTCGAACGCGAAGGGGGCGGGCGCTTCGCCCGGCCCCTTCTTTTTCATAAAGGGGTCAGGATTCATCCTGACCCCGCTCCGAGGGAGGTCGACCCAGCCTGGGGCTCACTTCAGTCAGACCCTTGGAACCCAAGGTGGAAGGGAGAATGTTGATGGAATCGACACCCTTCCCTAGAACCGGACCTTTCTGAGCTTGAACGGTACTATGCACCAAAAATCTCCGTAAACCTCTGATTAACAAGCAGTTTTTTTCGATCTACCAACATTCTCCCTTCCACCTTGCTTGGAACCGTAATCCGCCAAGGTCAGCACCCTCGCCGCCATGAACGCCGACAGCGCCGCCCACAGGCCGTGAACGCTGCCGGCCCGGAGGGCCAGGTACGCCAGGGGCAGATACACTCCCACCGTGCATATCAGCATCGAGTTTCGAAGCCGCCGCCCCGCGGTCATCCCCAGGTATAACCCGTCGTACATGTAGGCCGAGGCGCCGATCAGCAGCACCGGAATCAGCCACGGCCCGTACCGAACGGCGAACGACACCACGTCGTCATGGTTGGTCAACAACCGGTAGACCGGCTCCTGAAAAGCGAAAATCACCGCCAGGTAGAGCAGGGCGAACCCTTCGCCTGTCAGAAGCGAAAGCCGGACCAGCCGCCGCAGCTCCCGGGAATCCTTCGCGCCGACGAACACTCCGGCCAGCGACTCGGTGGCGAACGCCGCCCCGTCGATCAGGAACGAGGCGATCATCACCAGCCGCAGCAGGATCGTGTTCCCCGCCAGTTCCAACGTTCCCAGGATCGAGCTGAAGTTGCTGAACACGGAGAACGCGGTGATCAGGCAGAAGGTGCGGATCAGGATATCCCGGTTCAGCCGGAGGAGCGCCGCCAGTTTCTCCCGGTGCAGCAGTTCCCGAAGGTTCAGGGCGGGCCGCCCGGTCTGCCGCAGGAAAAGCGCGGCTCCCACCGCCAGCATGGCGTACTGGGCGGTCATGGTGGCCAGGCCTGCGCCCTGGGCCGCCAGCCCCATCCGCATGATGAACAGGTAATTCAAGACGATGTTCACACCGTTGGCGGTGAACGTCATCGCCAGTACGTGCCGGCTCTGCTCCCGCCCCAGGAACCAGCCGACCAGGGCGAAGTTGACCAGGGTGGCCGGCGCTCCCCAGATCCGGGCGCTGAAATAGGCCCGCCCCGCCTGTTCCACCCCCGGCTCGCCGGAGAGGAGCAGGAACCCCAGTTCCCGCAGCGGCCACTGGAACACCAGGATCAGCGCCGCGATTCCCGCCCCCAGCAGCGCCGACCGATAGAGGACCCGGAACACCTCCGCCGGATCCTGCCGCCCGATCGCCTGGGCGGTGGTGCCGGTGGTGCCCATCCGGAGAAACCCGAACGACCAATACACGTAGTCGAACAGGATCGACCCCAGGGCGACGCCGGCCAGGAAGCGGATGTCGGCCAAGTGGCCGAGCATCGCCGTATCTACCAGGCCCGCCAGGGGCACCGTGACGTTGGACAGGATGTTGATCCAGGTCAGGTGCAGGTACCTGCGATGGAACGGGGCTTGCCTCATACCGGACCCCACGGTACCACGGCCCTGATAGGTGTCCCCGAAACCCGGGTTTGGGTTGCTGTCCCCGACCTAGAAGCCCCAGGCTTCGCCGAACTTCACCGCCAGCATCAGCACCACCACCGCCGCGGCGAACAGTTTCACCAGGAGCGGCGTTACGAAGCGGACCCAGCGGGTGTACGGGATCTTGCCCAGGGCCAGGGTGCCCATCACCAGGGCGCTGGTCGGCACCACCATGTTGGTGAAACCGTCGCCGAACTGGTACGCCAGCACCGCCACCTGCTGGGGCACATGGGTCAGGGTGGCCAACGGCGACATGATCGGCATGGTCACGTACGCCTGGCCGCTTCCCGAAGGAATGAAGAAGTTGCAGATCGTCTGCACCACCAGCATCCCGGCGGCGAAAACATAGGGGCCGGTCCCTTCCAGGGTGGAGGCGATGGAGTGGATGATCGTGTCGATGATCTGCCCTTCCTGGAGGACCACCTGGATCGCCCGGGCGAACCCGATCAGGAGCGCCGCGCCGGTCATCTCCGCCGCTCCCCGGATGAACGACCTGGACGCCTTGTTGGGCGACATTCTGGAGATGATCGCCGCCAGCAGGCCGATCGCCAGGAAGATCGTGTTCAGCTCGGTGATGTACCACTCCCACCGGTTCACGCCGTACACGAAGAACACCAGGCCGACCACGAAAATCACCAGGATCAGGATCCGCGCCCGGTTGAGGTGCACATCCTTCGGCGTCTCGAACCCGACCGAGTAATCCACATCGGCCACCAGGCTGGCGGACGGATCTTTCAGGATCTTCCGGGCGTAGGCGTACACATGCTGGAACCCGATTGCCAGGAACAGGAACAACAGCACCCACCGGGTGGCCAACCCGGAAGTGATCGGCACGCCGGCGATCTCCTGGGCGATCACCACGCCGAACGGGTTGGTGCCGGCGCAGGCCCAGCCGATTCCGTACGGCACCCAGATCATCCCCATGGCCACGATCGAATCCATTTTCATCGCCAGGGACATGGTCACCAGGATCGGGATCAGCGGAACGTACTCCTCTCCCATCCCCACCGAGAACGATCCCAGCCCGAACAGGATCAAGGTCCCTGCGATCAGGAGCCACGGCGCTTTTCCCAGCTTCTTCACCGCGCCGTGCAGCGCGGCGTCGATGGCGCCGCTGTCCCGGAGCAGGGCGATCACCCCGCCGACCAGGAAGACCAGGAAGATGATGTCCTGGGCCTGGGCCAGGCCCTCAGGCAACGCCTTCAGGAACGCCCAGGGGGGAAGAGTGGTCGAATCGCCATCATCGATTTCGTGAAAGGTCCCGTTCAGCACCATGGTCCTGCCCGGATGATCCGGGACCGGCACCACGTCGTACTCTCCATGGGGGAGAAAGTAGGTCAGAAGCTGGGCGGCGAAAATAATTCCGAAGATCAGGACCAAAGAGTCCGGAAATTTGGTCTTTTTCACAGGATCCTCCCGGTGAGCCAAATCCCGGCTACCGTTTAAACAGCCATACTACTTTATTTCTTCTTATAAAGCCTTTATTTTTATAATAATTATCCAGAGCCGGCAAGAAGGCAGTGGTACTATGCCCCGGTCTTTTTCGAGGGGATACCTTCAGGAGGGTTTGGAAAGATGACCAAGACCTGTTTCAAAGCGGCAGGGGCGATCCTCGCCGCCGGCTGTCTCCTGCTCGCCGGCTGCGCCGGTTCCGACCGGCCGTCTCCCGCCGACAGCTTCGACCAGGCCGCCGATCTGGCCGCCCAAAACCAATCCCTGATCCTGGTGGAATTCTACGCCGATTGGTGAGGGGCCTGTAAACAGTTCGCCCGTGAGGTGGACACCAACGAATCATTCCGGAACTCCCTCTACACGAAAGCGGTATTCGTGAAAGTGAACGCCGAGAAGGAAGGAACCGAAAAAGACCTGGCCACCCGGTACCACGTCAAAGGGTATCCCACGTTCCTCCTGGTGAACTCCGACGGGGAAACCGTCGACCGGTGGATGGGCTACGGCGGCCCCGACCCGCTGCTGGCCCAACTGGACGCCGCCCTGGCCGACCCGACCACCGTGAAGGAAAAGCTGGCGAGGCTGGAAGGGGCCCCCAACGCCGCGGAAGCGGAAAAACTGGGTGACATCTACGCCGCCTCGTTCGATACCTCCAACAGCCTGGCCATGTACCGAAAGGCCCAGGAACTCTCCCACGATCCTGCCGGCTCCCTGACCGCCAAGATTTTCGACTCCGTTGCCACCGCCTATCGGACCGATGACGCCACCCTGGACGAGGTCGCCGCCGCCGCCGACTCGGTCCTGGCCCAGGAAGGCGAGGAACAGGAACCATCCCTGGTGACCGTCGCCGAAACCATGACCCGGATCGCCCGAAAAGAGAAGAAGCCGGAGATCGCCTTCCCGTACCTGGAAGCGGCCCTGGCCGCCACCGAAGGGACCCTGGATGAGCACATGATCCAGGCTCGCAAGACCCTGCTCCTGGAAAAAGCGGTGAGCATGGACAAGGACATGGAGACGGCGGTCGTCCTGAAGCGGGATCTCATGCCGGAAGGCTGGGAAGAGGAAGCCGGCGGCCTGAACGAGTTCGCCTGGTGGTGCTTCGAGAACAAGGTGCATCTGGAAGAGGCCGAACGGTACGCCCGGAAAGCGGTGGACCTGGCGGAATCCGGCCGGGAGAAAGCGATGATCCTGGATACCCTGGCCGAACTCTGCAACGAGAGGGGTAACTGCGACGAAGCGGTGAAGCTGATGGAGGTCGCCGTGCAGGAGCAGCCCGACGACGATTATTTCCAGAAGCAGCTCACCCGGTTCCAGGAAATTCTCGCCGAACGGAAGTCTTAGCCCG
>CAZZIV010000160.1:6006-7681 GCA_964654385.1 uncultured Acidobacteriota bacterium
CGGAAACGGAACGGAACCCCGGTTTCTTTGCTGCCGTCCGACCGGGCGATCCTAGTCGTTGGGGGTTGGGGGTACCCGGCCGTCAGAGGGAATCCATGACGACAGGTCGGCCAACCGAGGTCCGTCCCTTATCGTGATTTAAATATGCTACAGAGACATACTCTTCGCAACTATTTTTTTGAGGATTTGTTCCGTTCCAGCAACCTGCGGATGCTCGCCGCCAAAACGGCCATTCGGAAAGGTTTTTGGAGGAGCGGCTCTTCCAAGGGAGGCTGCCCGGCGCCGCCTTTCTCCATCTCGATTTCCCCCTCGGCGTACCCGGAGATGAACTGCACCAGGAGCCCCGGGCGCTTTTTCCGCAGCTGTTCGGCCAGTTCCACTCCTCCCAGCTTCGGCATGATCACATCGGTGATCAGCAGGTCGATCCTGCCCCGGAATTCCCTGGAAACCTTCAACCCCTGGGCGCCGTCCCGGGCGACCAGGACCTTGTAGCCCTGTTCCTCCAGGAATTCCCGCACCAGGGAACGGACCGATTCCTCGTCTTCCACCAGCAGGATCGTTTCATCGCCCTTTAATTCGGCGGATCCTTCCTCTTCCCTGGGCATGTCCCGGTCCGGCGACGTGCAGGGCAGGAAAAGGCGGAAGACCGACCCGTGTCCCTCCCGGCTGAAAACCCGAACATGTCCGCCGCTCTGCTTCACCGTACCGTAGACCATGGACAGGCCGAAACCGGTTCCATGACCCTCTTTCTTGGTGGTGAAGAATGGCTCGAACAGGCGGCGTAGCGTCGCCTCGCTCATGCCGGCGCCGTCGTCTTCCACCGAAAGTTCCACGTAGCGGCCTTCGCGGACATCCGGGTAGCGAAGCGCCATTTCCCGGCTGTAGACCACCCCCTTCGCCATCAGGATCAAGCAGCCCTTCCCTCCCATGGCGTCCCGGGCGTTGACCACCAGGTTCATCACCGCCTGCTGCAGCAGGCCCGGATCGGAGGTCACCGAATCCAGCCCCGGCTCCACCTTCAGGATCATTTCGATGTTTTCGCCGATCAGCGGGCGGAGCATCGGCTCCATCTCTTTCAACAGCTCGCCGCAATCGACGATGGCGGTCTTATGTGGCTTTTTCCGGCTGAACGAAAGCAGTTGGGCGGTGAGGGACTGGGCCCGCTCCGCCGCGCTCTGCATGGAGTTCAGCTCGTGGTGCAGCCGCCCCGGCCCCTTGCACTGCCGCGTGGCGATTTCGCAGTGGCCCAGGATGGCGGTGAGCAGGTTGTTGAAATCGTGGGCGATGCCGCCGGCCATCCGCCCCACCGCGTCCATTTTCTGCATCTGCAGCATCTGCTCGGTCCGCTCCGCCAGGGCCGCCTCCGCCTGCCGCCGGGGGGTCATGTTCAGCATCATGCCGTGGATGGTCAGGTTGTCGTCTCCCGGGGAGCGGAAGATCACCGCCTCGTCCCGGAACCAGAGCAGTTCGCCGTCGCGGGAGTAGATCCGGTATTCCACCGAGAGCGGCTCCCCGGTTTCCCGGGCGACCGTGGCCGCCACCAACACCCGGTCCCGGTCTTCCGGGTGGATTTGTTGAAGCCAGATCCCCTCCGTTTCCACCCACTCTTTCTGCGTGAATCCCAGGTAGTGGCGGATCTGCGGGCTGACGTACGAGGCGGCTCCCGGCCTGCCCG
>CAZZIV010000161.1:0-7635 GCA_964654385.1 uncultured Acidobacteriota bacterium
CGGATTCCGGGAGATTCGCTGCTGGATACGAACACGAGCAGCGGAAGTCGGCTTGGACCTGCAGGCGTCCGGAGAGCTGGCGCTGGCGGCCAACGAGGCCTGCGCGAATATCCACCGGCATGCCTATCAGGGGCGGCGCGACGGTCGAATCGACCTGGAACTGGAATCTGACGACACCCGGATGCAGGTGCGGATCCGCGATTACGGAATCCGGTTCGACCCGTCCGCCTACGCTCCGCCGGACCTCGGCGTGGCGGCGGAAGGCGGTTACGGACTGTTCTTGATGAAAGCGCTGACCGACCGGCTGAAGTTCCTGGCTCAAACTGCCGGGACGGAAGTGGTCCTGGAAAAATACCTGCCTGGGCGCACGCCCTGGAAAGCGAGGTAGGCCTATGGACGGGAACTTCGAGAAGAAGGATTTCCGTGACGCGCTGCCGGAACTGGAGGCGTTGTGCGCCATGCATGAAATCAGCATCGAATTGATCCGGCGGAGCCACGACCTGGACAGCCTGATGGACCTGGTCCTGGATGAATATGAAAGAAGGCTTAACGAACTCCAGGGCGAGGATCTGGAGCTGAGCGCGGACACCCGGCTGAAAAAGCTGGTGATGTTCGCCGGGCAGGCCTCGGAGCTGAAAGCGAAAGCCGAATGCAACCGGGAGTTGCAGATCGCCCTGGAGGAGGCGGAATCCAGCCGACATCGCTTGAACGGGGTGATCGAATCCCTGGCGGCGGGGATCGTGATTCTCGATGGCGACGGGCGGGTTCTCGACGCGAACGAGACGGCCCAGCGTCTCCTGGGGCAGGGGTTCGATTCCTTGAAAGGATCGAGGATCCTGGACAGGCTGGGGACCGTGGAGCCGGGAGGTGAAGGGGACGTGGTCATCGACTCGGGAGAAGCCCATCCCCAGGTCCGGCTTGTTTCCAGGCGCCGGCTGGAAGAGCCGGCGGGAGGCGAGGTCATCCTGATTCACGACATCACCGAAAGGGAGCGGAAAGCGCAGAAGAGGATCTACCGGGAGAAAATGGACGCGCTCCTTCAGACAATCAAGATGCTGACTCACCAGATCAACAATCCGCTCACTTCGATTCTCGGCCGGGCCCAGATTCTTAAGCTGAAGGGAAAAAACGATCCGGCGGTTCTGAAAGCCGCCGGCATCGTGGAGGATTCGGCCAAACGGATTTCGGGACTTATTTCCGACCTGACCGACCTGGCTGCCGGAGAAGAACGGGAAGAGCTGGAATCTTTGATCGATCAGGGGCTCAAGGCGGGGCGGGTGCGAAGGGGTGAGTCATGAAGGTCCAGGTGGAACAAAAAGAAGGGTTGGCGGTGCTCACCTTCGAAGGAAGCGACTCCCTGGAGTATGCCATCGCCGCCCGGGTGCGGGATGAGGCTCTGGCGGGGATCGACGGGTCTTCGGATCTCGTGGTGGACCTGTCCGGAATACGGTTCGTCGATTCGGCCGGGCTGGGCGTTCTGGTCAGCGTGTTCAAAGAGGCCCGGAGCAAAGGGCGCAGGGCGCGATTCGCCGGGGTCCAAAGCGAAGTGAACCACGTGTTGGAGATCATCCATTTGGATCAAATCCTGGAGTTCAGCCCGGATGTGGAGACGGCGATCCAGGACCTGGGTCCGACGATCTGACGGCTGCGGGTCCGTTCAACCTCGCCAGAAGCATCGCCGCCACGAACGCCAGGATCAGGCCGACTCCGATATACGGCCCGGCCGGAAGCGTGGCGACCCCATCCTGGTTGACGAACCTGGGGGCCGCTCCCAGCAACAACCAGTTGATCCAGGCATGGATACCGGCGGCGTAATACAGGTTGTTGGTGACGATGGCGATCAGGCCGAACAGGAGCCCCAGGGCGAACGCGAACACCAACTGGCGCAGAAACTCCTGCCTGTTCAAGCCGGGAGCGATGTGTTCCAGGCCGAACAAAGCCGCCATCGCCGTCAGGGCGTACCACCGGCGCAGGCCGGGTCGACGGATGCCGAGCCTGGGGGCCAACCGCTTCAACTCGTTCAGGACCAGACCCCGGTAATAGACCTCTTCGGCGAAGGCCAGGAGCGCTTGACCTCCAAGGACCCAGAAAAGCAGGGGAGTGCCCTGGGACCATTGGAGGGACAACCCGCCTCCCAGCGCCAGGGATAGGAGCCACAACCCCCCGTAGGTCGCCCCGATCACAACCAGGGTGGTCAGCACCGCCGGAGGGAACCGGGAAGGACGTGCTTGTTTCCAGGTCCTGGACCCGGCCGGCCGGGAGAACGCGGCCAGAAGAACGCAAAGCAGGACCAGGAGCAGGCCGCCCATCGCCTTGTACCAGGCGTCGTACTCCGCGGCGGAGGCGATCTCCGGGGCGACGGCGTAGAACAGAGGGTCATATAACGTCAGAGATACCCATTTCTCGATCAACAGGATCAGCAGAAGCGGCGTCAAGCTGCCCAGGCGGATCCCGCTCCGGTTCCGTCGGCCGCCGGTCGCCCCCAATTGCCATTCCCGGGCGGAGACCAGCAGAAGGAAGAACACCGCAGCGAAGAGAAGGGAGCCGACCGTTCCCGAGACGAACGGGGATCCAGGGGTCCGATCATGAAACTGCCGGAGAATCCCGGCGGTGACCAAGGTCAACAGGATCATTCCCCATGCCACGAACCTGGGAATTCTCAAGGATGCGCACCTTCGGAGAGTAGCGAAAAATGAAAGTATACCTTGACCCCGACGGCGGTGAACGGTTCAATTTCGTATTCGGGGAGGAAGGTGGAGATGAAACCAAAGGCGAAAATCGCTGGGACCCTGGGGCCGGCCTGTGACAAGGTTTCGATCCTGCTGAAAATGATGAACGCGGGCATGGACGTGGCCCGTCTGAACTTTTCCCACGGAACGGTTCCGGACCATGAAGCCCGCGTGGCCCGTCTCCGGCGCGCCGCCGGGCAATCTGGTAAGCCGGTCGCCTTGATGGCCGATCTCCAGGGCCCCCGGTTCCGTGTGGGGCGCCTACCCGAGGAAGGGGTTCTTCTCGAAGAGGGCGAATCGGTCACGCTCCTGGCGGGCCGGGAAACCACCGGTCCCGGCAAGATTCCGGTCGCCTACCCGGCGTTGGCCCGGGACGTGGCCCGGGGAGGGAAGATTCTCCTGGACGATGGGAACCTGCGGCTCCGCGTCCGGTCGGTGCGAGGCGCGGAGGTCCGATGCGAGGTGGAGCGGGGAGGCGTTCTGACCAGCAGAAAGGGGATCAACCTTCCGGGGGCGGAACTCTCGGTTCCGACGCTCACTGTGAAGGACCGCCGGGACCTACAGACCGCTGTGGACCTGGGAGCCGACTGGCTGGCGATTTCGTTCGTCCGGTCCGGTCGGGACGTCCGAACGGCTCGACGACTGCTGGAGAAGGCCGGGAGTGATATGCCGGTGATGGCCAAGATCGAACGCCCCGAGGCGGTCGACCGGCTTCCCGAGATCATCGCGGAAGCAGACGGTCTCCTGGTCGCCCGGGGAGACCTGGGAGTGGAACTACCTCCGGAACAGGTGCCGGTTCTCCAGAAACGAATGATCGAAATGGCGAACCAGGCCGGGAAGACGGTGATGACCGCCACACAGATGCTCGACTCCATGCGCCATTCGCCCCGGCCAACCCGGGCGGAAACCAGCGATGTGGCCAACGCGGTGATGGACGGAAGCGATTCCCTTCTCCTGACCGCCGAAACCGCCGCCGGAGAGTACCCGATGGAGGCGATCGAGATGATGCGCCGGATTATTCTGGAAGCGGAGCGTTCCTCCCTGGTCCGCCGCGGGTCTATTCCGGAGCCGCCGATGAGCATCGCCGATTCCACCTGCCTGGCGGCGGTCCGGGCGGCATGGGAGGCCCGGGCCCGGTACGTGGCCGCCTTCACCGTGAGCGGCTCCACGGCGATGTCGATTTCCCGGTTCAAGCCGCGGACGCCGATCCTGGCGTTCACTCCTCGCGCCGAAGTGGAGCGCAGGATGATGATGCTCTGGGGAGTGGAGCCGAACAAGACCCCGGACCTTTCCAGCAGCCGGGAATTGATGGCGACCTTGGACAGGACCCTGCTGAAAACCGAAGCGGCGGAAAGAGGAGACGTGGTGGCGGTGGTATCCGGGTTCCCGGTCGGTGTGCCGGGCACCACCAACCTGTTGACCCTGCACACGGTGGGGCGCCAGGAGGCGGGTGGAACGGAGCATCGGGGGAAGAAGAAAGGGAAGCGGGCGAGCCGGAAAAGTACAGGTCGAAAAAAAGCCTGATATTTATGGAAAGAACTGGAGATGGCGGAAGCGTGTGGGAGTCGAACCCACCCCGGACGGCCGAACCGCCCGACGGCCGGTTTTGAAGACCGGGCCAGCCACCGGACTGGATACGCTTCCTCGCGGGTGAGCCGCCATGATAGGCGGGCGACGGTCTTTTTGCCATGCCAATCGGTGGTGGCTGTGCTATCGTATGTCGCTCTCGTGGGGCTGTAGCTCAGCTGGGAGAGCGCATGACTGGCAGTCATGAGGTCAGGGGTTCGATCCCCCTCAGCTCCACCAATAGACCGTTGAAATCGGTTCAAACGCTTTGCCCTTCCCCGATTTTGTAATTCTGCCGGCAACGGGCGATCGTTCCCGCGAGGACTCGCTAGGCGCTCGGCATTTTGATTGCTCGCCGAAGGCTCGCAGGCGCGGGTTCGATCCCCAATCTTCGCCACCAATAGAGCGTTGTAATCGGTTCAAACGCTTTGCCCTTCCCCGATTTTGTAATTCTGCCGGCAACGGGCGATCGTTCCCGCGAGGACTCGCTAGGCGCTCGGCATTTTGATTGCTCGCCGAAGGCTCGCAGGGGCGGGGTCGACCCCCAATCTTCGCCACCCTTCTGGCCTTGTAGTCAGATGAAAGAATACATATTGCCCCTTGGCGGACGAATTATTGAGACGGTTGTTTTGAAGGGTCAGGGGAATGGCGGCTTGATTTCCTTAGATGCGTCTCGGCAGGTCCCGTTCAGGGAGTTCTATGGTCAACCAAAGAAAACGACTTCAGAACAGCGATCGAGGGAGCGGTGGCATCTTGCCAAAGGGCCGACGGAAGCATCGTCATGGAGGATCATTTCCGGGACGTCGTGGCTGAGCCGTAGACGGTAAGCTTACTTGTGATGGCCGCCCGACGCCAGACAGGAGCTTGGGTTGATGCGTACGGACCGACCAGGGGATGATTTTTCTGCGAGGCTCGTCCCGTTTTCGATTCTTTGGGGCGTCCCGGTAGCGATCATGTTGTCGTTGAATTTCATTGGACCGCCCATCCGATGGGCGACGGCCATTATTGCGGCGTGTTTTGTCTGGATGGGGTTGGGCTGCGCGATGAACGCTCGGCGCTGTCATCGTAGACACTGCTATTACGCGAGTCCGGTATTGTTATTCGGAGCGCTGCTGACGATGCTCGTAGGGTTCGGTGTCATCTATATTGGCACCGATGGATTGGTGTACGTAACGTGGGGAACCTACGGAGCGGTCCTATTGACCTTTTTACCTGAAAAGATTTACGGTAAGTACCGCGCCGGGGGCGGTGATGACTGACCGCCTGTTTCAGACTGCAAAGCCACCAGGTCAGGTGCCGCCTCTGACCTATGACCCGATGCCCATGGATGCAGCCACGTAAACAGGCATCGTCTCGGTTGGAGTTGGGCTTGGTCGGCAGAGAAAGAGATCCGAGGAGCTGTTGACATGAGCAAGAAGAGCAGATGGTTCCTGGTTGCGGTGTGCGCGGCCATGCTGGTGTCGCTGGCACGAGCCTTTCCCGGTGTTCCCGTGGGAGAGGGCGTTGCCGACTTTTTCGCGGGCCTGGCGGCGGGCCTGATGTTCGGCGTCCTGGTAACCTGGAGAGATCACCGAATCCGGTAGCCGCGGAAGGGCCGGATGCAGTACAAATCGTCGAGTATCCTTGAATCGAGAGGTCAACCGTTCGTTGAGATATCCGGAGCGCCTGAAGCGATTGTCGTCGGGCCCTCGGGCGATTTGGCTGGAATCATGGAAAACATGCTGAAGGACAGGAAACACACATCGACGCGTTACCCGTGGATGGCCATCATTCTGGTCGTGGCGATGACTCTGCCGGCGGCGGGGAAGCAGCCGGTTGTGGAGGGCGGGAAGCTGGAGTTCCGGCTTCCGGACCTGGCAGGGGAGCTGGTGGACTTTGCAGATCCCCGGTTTACAGGGAAAGTCGTTCTCGTGGACCTGTGGGCGACCTGGTGTCCACCGTGCCTTTCCGAGATCCCGACCTTCATCGATCTTCAGAAACAGTACGGTGACCAGGGTCTTGTCATCGTGGCCATCGCATTCGAAGCCGAAGACCAAGAACAACCCAGGATCCGGCTGCAGCAATTCGCCGACCAGCAAGGGATCAACTACCTGATCCTGGATGGCGGCCCGCCTGAAAATATTGGGACTGCCCTCCCGGCGCTGAAAAACGTAAAAGGGTTCCCCATCGAGATCCTCATCGACCGGACCGGCCATGTCCGATCCGCCAGGAACGGCTATGGATTCAAGAAGAAGTGGGCCAAACGACTGCGGCAGGAGATCGAAGCCCTCCTGGACGAACCGGCCGGCCAGGCCAGGGAGGGCCCGTACGTCGACACCGGCTCGTTCTCCCTGGCGTTGCCGCTGGAGGTGCTGGCGACCAAGCTATACGTCGAGGTCGGCATCGGAGGCAAGTCGCGGAGGTTTGTATTCGATACCGGCTCGCCTTCCATGATCAACGCGGAACTGGCCGGGGAACTGGGTCTGGAGGTTGTGGATCGGCGAAAAGGGAGAGACTCCCACGGAGCCGTGATCGAAAGCGACATCGTGCAGGCCGACCTGGTCCTGGGAGGGGTGACGTTCCGCGACGTGCCGATGTTCGCCTCGGACCTGGCGGCGTCGGAAGCGGCCCGGTGCCTGATCGGGGACGGTGTGCTCGGTTCGGAGATCCTGCCGCTGTGCGCATGGCAAATCGACCTGCCGGACTCGGTGCTGCGCTGCGATACGGAGGTTGCGGAGCTTTCTCACGTTGAGAAAGCCTCAAGACAGCGGCTCTACGATTTCGGTTACCCCCACGCGCCGATCCTGGATGTCCGTTTCGCCAGGGAGGCCAGGAGCAAGGCGATGCTGGACACCGGCTCGCCGGCGTACCTGGCGATTTCGCCGCCGGACCTGGAAGGCGCCGGGAAGGCGGGCGGGATCGGGAGGACCGTTTCCGGTTCCGGGTCCCTGGGCGCTTCGCTGGGGGGCCAGGCACCGGCTGGCGATCAGCTTCAGGCAGAACTCAAAACGTTTTCCATCGGCAGCCTGAATCTAGGTCGTGTGTACGCGACCCGGCGGGCGTTCCCGCCCAGCCTCATCGGTGCAGCGATCCTGGATCACTTCGTCGTGACCCTGGATTTCCGGTCGGGGTACGCCTGGTTCTCCGAGTATCGTGGCGGCCCGTTCGCCAGACCATCGTTCGGAATTTCACTGGCGTTCTCTCCCCGGACGTCTGTCGGCCTGGTCTGGGAAGATTCGCCGGCCGCCCGGGCTGGCCTGCGTCCCGGTCTGCCGCTGACCGCTCTCAACGGCGCAGCCACCTCCATTGTCTGTGATGCTCTCCGCAGTAGACTGCGCGAGAGAGACAGTGTATTACCGGG
>CAZZIV010000162.1:0-7569 GCA_964654385.1 uncultured Acidobacteriota bacterium
GCCGACCCGTTCGTCCTCCACGCTGACCGGCAAAGCGCCCACCGGCTCCAGGACCCCTCCGATCGGGGAAGCGGCGGACAGGTGAACCCGCGAGCCGACCTGGGCGCAGGAGCCGACCAGGGCGTGACTGTCGATCATGGTTCCTTCGCCGACCCAGGCGCCTACGTTGACGTAGGCCGGCGGCATGACCACCACCCCTTCGGACAGGTAGGCTCCCCGGCGGACGGTGGTTCCCCCAGGAACGATTCTCACGTCCCGGCCGCCGGTGGACGGGTTCCAGGTGGGGAAAAGATCCCGGTCCCGGAAATGGAACAGGCCGTTGCCGTCAAAGGAAACATTTTCCCCGATCCGGAAGCCGTGGAGAATCCCCTTTTTCACCCAGGTGTGGACCTTCCACCCCTCGCCGTCCGGTTCCGCCGCCCGGACCGCTCCCGATTCCAGGGCGTCCAGGAGAAGGTTGACCGTCTCCCGGTCCCGGCGTGAACCGTCCGGGCCCGATTCCAGCATCGCCTCCACCTGGTTCCGCAGTTCGGCGAGGGTCATCGGTGGGCCTCGACGCAGCCGGCCAGCCCCAGGGCCGTTTCGATCGTCTTCACCGTGGACGCCTCCGGCGGTCCCAGGGGGGGACGGAGGTCCCCTCCGCACAGGCCCAGGATTCCCATGGCGGTCTTGACCGGAACCGGGTTGGTCTCGACGAAGTTGGCGTTCATCAACGGCAGCAGCCGGAAATGGAGGGCCCGGGCGGCGGCGAAGTCCCCTTCCAGGGCGAGCCGGACCATCCGGGCCATCTCCCCGGGAGCCTCGTTGGACACCACGGAGATGACGCCGTCGGCTCCCAGGGCCAACGTGGCCAGGCAGAGGGCGTCATCGCCGGAGAGGACCGAGAGACTCGCGGGCCGGTCCGCCAGGATCGCGCCGATCTGTTCCAGGTCGCCGGAAGCCTCTTTCACCGCCGCGACGCCTGGAATTTCGGCAAGTTCCAGGATCAGGCCGGCTCCCAGGTTCTGAGCGGTCCGGCCCGGAACGTTGTAGACCACCACCGGCAGGTCGGTCGCCTCGGCGACGCTCCTGTAATGGCGGACCATCCCGGACCGGTTCGGCTTGTTGTAATAGGGCGTCACCACCAGCAGCCCGTCCGCCCCGGCTTCGGCCGCCCTCTGCGCCGCCTCCACCGTTCTCCGGGTGTCGTTGGTCCCGCAACCGGCGATTACCGGCACCCGGCCTCCGGCCGCTTCCACGACGGTGCGGATGACGGCGGAATGCTCCTGGTCGGTCATGGTCGCCCCTTCCCCGGTGGTTCCCGCCGGCACCAGGCCGTCGATGCCGGCCTCCACCTGGAGCCGGGCCAGCCGCCCCAGGGCGGCATGGTCGACCCGGCCCTCCGGGTCGAAAGGGGTCACCAGGGCGGTCATGGCGCCTCTGAAAGCGCCCGGCTCCGCCGGATGTCCGTTCCGGTTCTTCATCGGCTTGTTCCTTTCTCCAACAGGTCGGACAGGACCGCATGAAAATCGAACAGCCCGGTCCGGCCTTTGAGCCATTCGGCCGCCAGGACCGCCCCCCGGGCCAGCCCGTCCCGGTTCCTCAACCGGTGGTGCAGTTCGATCTGGTCATCGGGGCCGTCGAACCCGACCACGTGATGCCCAGGCTCATACCCGGCCCGGAGGCTGGCCACGTGCAGGGCGTCCGGCCCGACCCCTCCGGCCGGATCACCTTCCACCACCACCGGCCGGCGCGGGTCGGCCCCGGAAACCGCCTGGGCCAGGAGGATCGCTGTTCCGCTGGGAGCGTCTTTCTTCCCCCGGTGGTGGGTTTCCAGGATCCAGTCCCGGTACCCCTCGGAATGTCCCGAAGCGGCCAGGGCGCCGATACGCCGGGCGGCGTCCCGGGCGACCTGGAGAAACAGGTTCACCCCAATGGAAAAGTTGGGAGCGATGACCGCGGCGATTCCCGCCGACCGGCATTTTCTTTCCAGCTCCGGGGTCGGCGTCCACCCTGTGGTCCCGCAAACCACCGGAACACCGGCGTCCAGGAGCCAGGCCACGTTTCCTTCCGCCGCGTCCGGGCGGGTGAACTCGAAGGCGACCTCCACCTCTTTCCAGTCCGCTTCCTGCAGGGTCGCAACCTGGGTTCCCCCCTGGTCACCGCAGGTTCTGGACCGGTCCGGATCGACCGTCAGCACCGGCCGGTGACCCTGCTCCCGGGCGACCCGGTCCACCGCGCTTCCCATCCTGCCTCGACCTACCAGGGCGTAGTTCACCGTTCCGATTCCTCCTGCCGCAGGCTCCCGGCGACGAAAAAAGTATCATGAAGGGAGCGGACCGTTGTTTCCAGATCGTCCTGGTGGACCAGGGCGCAGAGACTGATCGGCGATCCGCCGGCCAGGAGAAGAACGAAGCCGCCCGCCGCGAGTTCGGCGGCCACCCGGCCCCGCAGCAACCGGTCGCCCCGGAGATTCTCTCCCACCGCCGCCACCAGGGCCAGGTCTTCATGGAGGACGCCTTCGGCGACCGTTTCCGACCGCTCCAGGAACTCCCGCGCCTCCTCTTCATCCCTGAAAATCGCCGAGACACCGACCTCTGTCTGAGCCAGGAGATCGATCTTCCAGGGACGGGCCTGGAGGAGTCCGCTTACTTTCTCTTGGAACTTCCGTCCAGGCTCGGCCCGGTTCGCCTCCAAACGAACCAACCGCATCCGGGACCGGCTGGCGATGGAGGTCAGGCCGGTCCCTTCCGGGCTCGCCCGCTCCCGGATCCAGGTACCTGCCCGGTCCGGCCGCAGGGAATTGAGCACGCGGACCGGGACCCCCGCCGCCACCGCCGGCGCCAGGGAGGCCGGGTGCAGAACCTTGGCCCCGAAGACGGCCATTTCCGAGGCTTCGGCCATGCCGACCGAGGAGAGAGGGATCGCCTCCGGCACCAGTCGAGGGTCGGCGGTCATCAGGCCGTCCACATCGGTCCAGATCTGGAGTTCCTTCGCCCCGGCGGCGGCGGCGACGGCGGCCGCCGCGGTATCTCCGCCTCCCCTTCCCAGGGTGGTGACCGATCTCGACGGCCCCCGGCCGACGAACCCGCCGGTCACCGGCACCTCCCCGTTCCGGAGAGCCGGGAGCAGCAGATCCCCGACCGTCTCCCGGAGACGCCCAAGATCCGGGGACGCTTCGCCGTGGAGATCGTCGGTCGTCATAAGGGTCCGTGGATCCAGCCACCGGGCGGGGGTTCCCAGGCTTACCAGGATGGCGGTGAGAAGACGGGAAGAGAGCAGCTCCCCGCAGGCCAGCACCGCGTCCAGCGCCCGGGGGCTCAGTTCTCCCAGGGTGCGGATGGAACGGAGGAGCAGCCTGATCTCTTCAAAACGGTCCGCCAGCGCCATCTCCAGGTTATGCCGGTCGCCTCCGTCCTGAACGCACCCGGAGGCCGCCCAGCGATGTTTCCTCTCCACCTGGTCGATCGCCGCTTCCTGGGCGGGAAGATCGTTCCGGGCGGCGGCCTCCGCGGCGGCCTGGAGCAGGTCGGTCACGCCGGCCAGGGCCGAAACCACCACCGCCGGTCGATCTTCCTCTGAAGCAGCCTCCCCGGCTTTCCCGGCGATGATCGACGCCACGTTCCGGATCCGGTCGGCGTCGCCGACAGAGGAGCCGCCGAACTTCAGGACGAGCAATCCGGCACCTCCCTTCCGAGCCTCCCCCGGGAAGCCAGCAATTCCCCGTTCAGAACCGCCGCCCCGGCGGCACCCCGTTCCGCGTTGTGGGCCAGCAGGGTGAACCGCAGGTCCAGGACCGGGCACCGGCGGACCCTGCCGACCACCGCCGCCATGCCGCCGGCCGCGTCCCGGTCCAGCCTGGGCTGGGGCCGGTCCGGCTCGGGACGGACCCGAATCGGACGCTCCGGCGCCGAGGGCAGGCCGGTTCCTTCGATGGCGCCCCGAAAGTTCCTGAGAACCTCTTCCGCCTCGTCTACGGACGGAGTACGGGAGAAGCCGACCGATACCGTTTCCAGGTGGCCGTCCACGGTGGCCACCCGGTTGCAGTGGGCCGCCACCGCCATCTCCGCCGGCCGGACCGGGCCGTTCCGATCCAACCCGCCGAGGATTTTCGGCAGTTCCTCCTGGATTTTTTCCTCTTCACCCCGGATGTAAGGAAGAACGTTGTCGAACAGCTCCTCCCTGGACGGCGCGGAGAGCCCCGCGCCGGAGAGCGCCTGCAGCGTGGTCACCACCACTTTCTCGACGCCGAATGCGGCGTGGAGAGGGGCCAGGACCAGGGCCAGCCCGGTCACCGAACAGTTCGGATTGGTGACGATCCAGCCCTCGTCCCCCCCTGGCTTTTCCCGATCCAGGAGACGGAGATGTCCGGCGTTCACTTCCGGAATCACCAGCGGAACCGTCGGCTCCATCCGATAGGCGGAACTGTTGCTGATCAACTTGAACCCGGCCTGCAGGAAATCGCCCTCCACCTCCCGGGCGACCTCCGACCCCAGGCTGGAAAAAACCAAGTCGCACCGTTCGAACCGCTCCGGAACACAGGGCTGGAGCGTCATGCCGCGAACGGTTTCCGGTATCGGGGCGTCCAGAGACCAACGCACCTGCCGGCCGTAGAGGGCCCCCTGGGACCTGTCGGAAGCGCCCAGCACTTCAGGCCGGAACCAGGGATGGTTTTCCAGCCTGCATAGGAGGCGCTGGCCGACCACCCCGGTCGCCCCCAGGATCCCTGCCTTGAATTTCCTGAACACTTCCGACTCCACCCGGCCCCCGGGCCGGAACGGCCCCATGGTATACTTCTTTTTTGTGTTTGCGTTTCTGTTTCCAGAACATTCCGAGGTGGTCGTGGATCGAGAGCCTCCCCACATCAAGAGCCGCTGTAATGTGCGACTTCCTGGAGACGATTTTTTCTGTCTCCGCTACAAGGTCCACTATTCCTCCCTGGACTGCGCCGTTCGCACCGAATTCCGGACGTCCCAAGGCTGCGCCGGATGTGAACAGGGCCTCTTCAACCGGAAACGGCACCTGGCCGCCCTGCGACACCCTTCTTTCCGATTTTACCGGGCAGGCAACGACTCTTGAACCGGGTTCGCGGCATCGTTTTCGACCTGGACGGCACCCTGGTCGATTCGTACGACGCGATCACCGCGTCGCTGAATCACGCCCGCCGGCGTTTCGACCTGCCCGACCTTCCGGAAGCGGAAGTCCGTCTTCACGTCGGCCGCGGACTGGAGGCGCTGATCGCCGATCTCCTCGGCCCGGAACAGGTGGCGGAAGGGGTCGAGCTATTTCGCAGGCGGTACGCTTCTGTCTACCTGGAGCGGACCCAGGTTCTCCCCGAGGTTCCCGGGACCCTGGAACGGCTGAAGAGCGACGGATACCGAATGGCGGTGGCCAGCAACAAGCCGGCCCGTTTTACAGGGCCGATCCTGGAACGTTTCGGCCTCCTCGGTCTTTTCGATACGGTGGCGGGTCCGGACACCGCCGGAAGCACCAAGCCGGACCCGTCGATGATCCGGGCCTGCCTGGCCGCCATGGAGGTCCGTTCCGCCGAAGCGGTTTACGTGGGGGACATGGTTCTGGATGCCGAATCCGGCCGCCGGGCCGGCGTTCCCGTCCTCCTCGTGGATGGCGGCTCGTCGATTCCTTCCGATTTGAGAGCGGCCGGAGGCCGGGTTCTGGAACGGTTTTCCCTCCTCCCCCGAGCGCTCAAGGAGCCGCCGCGAGAGCAACCTTTGGCCCGACAGGAGACGATCGAATGACCCCGACCCGGACTCGGCTCTCCCGCCTGCGGGATCTGATCCTGCTGTTTCTGACCTCCGTGTTCGGCACTACCGCTGCCGTGCTGACCGCCTGGCGGATCCTGAACCGGAACAGCATCTTTCTGATCTTTCAGGGAAAATCGATGGAGACCATCCTGGCCCTGTTCTTTCTCACCGTGGTCTCCGGCGCCGTCTACGTCTTCCTCCCCGGCGGCGACCGGTCCTGATCCCTTTCAGCTTTCCCTTACGGCGTTCTCGCCGTTGGAGAGGATCGGGGCCAGGAGCGGCTCCTGCCAGCGTCGTAGCCCTTCGGTTTCCCGCCAGCCTTTCCCATCCGACATTCCGGCGACGATCCTCGTGACCAGGTCCCGGCTTCCCAGGAGGGACGGGTCGAGCCCCAAGGTTTCGCCCAGCTCCGATTTCGCCTTCATGATCCGGCGGATCGTCTCTTCCTCTTCCGGCGTCCGTTTGCGTCGCTCTCCTGCCGAAGCCCGGGCCGGAACGTAAGGAGGGGCCTCGGCCCCCTTTCGAAGCCTGCGCAGAAGAGCCTCGCCCAGGCCGGCCCCGGCGAACGATCGCGGGAGTCCGGGTACCGAGCCCAAACTTTCCAGGTCCGCGGGACGGCTTCTCGCCAGTTCCAGGAGCACCGGGTCCCGCAGGATCCGGAACCGGGGGACATCTTTCTTCCGGGCCCGGCTTTCCCGGAAATCGAACAGCTCCCGGAGAACCGACAGCTCCGACGGTTTCAGTTTCTTCGCGCCCTTGACCCGCAGGAACTCATCCCCGTTTGCCTTCTTCTCCTGGAAGCGGACCTCTTCGAGCCGCCGGAATTCCTCTTCCGCCCATTCCAGCCGTCCCAGTTCCCGCAAGGTTCGCTCCAGGATTTCGGAGAGGCCGGCCAGGTGAATGATGTCGCCCACCGCGTACTCGAGCATCTCGGCAGGAACCGGCCGCCGGGACCAGTCCGCCCGCTGGTACTTCTTGTCGAGGCGGATATCGAGATGTTTTTCCAGGAGGGCGGCCAGGCCGAAGGCGGTCTCGCCGGTCAGGCGGGCGGCGATCATGGTGTCGAACAGCCCCCGCACCTGGATCCCGAAATCCCGGTGAAGGAGCCGCAGGTCGTAATCGGACCCATGGAACACCTTCCGGATCGATCGGTCCGCCAGGATCCTCTCCAGGGGCGCAGGATCCGGAGAGGCCAGCGGATCGATAATCAACGGCCGGCCGTCGGCGACGAACTGGATCAGGCAGGTTTTTTCGTAATAGTGGTGGAACGAATCGGCTTCCAGGTCGACCGCCACCGGGCCGGTTCGAACCGATTCCAGTTCCCGGGCAAGGGTGTCCGAATCCTCGATCCATTGATAGTTCCTGTTCACGGGAAGGAAGCTATCGGTCCGGGAGCTGCGGGTCAAGGCCCCGCTCTCTCCTTTCGATCTCGGACTGGAGATGCTCCAGGAGAGCCCGCAAGGTTTCGGCCCGGTCCTGGGCCTCGGTGTGGTTCCGTTTCTGGCTCAGGATCCAGTTGAACGCCCGCTCCGCCGCCCGGCAGCTCTCTTCGCCGCTGCGCATCTCGTCCAGGCCGCCGGAAGCGAGGCGGCTTCCTTCCAGGAGCAGTTCATCCCCTTCCTGCATCGCTTCGACGATCGCCGCCTGTTGCCGGATCAACCTCCCCCGGCGCCGCTCCACCGCTTTCCGGAGGGCGTCGAAACTCTCCCGGGTCTCCAGGGCGTCCCGGTGCGCCGGGTCCAGGGAAAGGGCGGCCTGCACCTCGTGCCGGCCGGTGGCCAGGATCGCCATGTTGTTGTTAGGTATTTATTTATTGGCTGAGGCA
>CAZZIV010000163.1:0-7525 GCA_964654385.1 uncultured Acidobacteriota bacterium
GCGAATCGCGAGGACGCCCGAGATGACGGCAGTTTCGGCTCCGCAGTAGGTGCTTTATGCGTAAAGCGGGCTAAGGCCGTGTGGCCGGAAGGCCTCGATTTTCCTGCTCCAGGGCTCTGCGCAGAAGGTCCTCTTCGGCCTTCTCATGCTTCCGGATCATGTCCAGGTACCGGCTCATATCGGATTTCAAACCGGCCGCCCCGTCCGGGGCGCCTTTCAGAGCGTGGATCCGCGCCATCTCCAGGATCTCCAGGATCTTCCGATGCTCGTCGGACAGTTCCAGGATCTCGTCCTCCGCGTCGGGAATCCGGTCCACGATTCCCTGGAACAGGAGGCGCTCTTCCAGGGTGTTGTGTTCCCGGATCTGCTCCATCAGGCTGGCGATCACCGCGGCCAGCCGGGCCAGCCGGTCGGCATCCGGCGCCTCCGCGTCCAGGTCCTTGACGCTCTCTCCGAGCCGATCCAGGAAAAAGTGGATCTGCTCGTGGCGCTCCAAAGATTCATGGCTGATCACGGTGTCTGTCTGCGGCGTCTTCATCCATCTACTCCTCGGTAACTAACTTCATCTTGATTCCGCTCCGCGTCAAGTCGGATTTCCTGCTTCGAGCGAAAGAGTGTACGATTTCCGCTTGGAACGGGGCATTTTCCCCCCGGAGGCGCCATGAATCGGAACAGCCGGGAACCCCGCCTGCTGGTCACCGGCGGCAACGGCCAAGTGGGGGCCGAACTGGTCCGAACCCTCGCCTCCCTGGGCCAGGTCACCGCCGTGGACCGGGACCGGGTGGATCTGGCCGAACCGGGAGCGGTGCGGGATCTTCTCCGGAGCCTGCGTCCCCATGCCATCCTTCATTCGGCGGCCTGGACCGACGTAGACCGGGCCGAAGAGAAACCTTCGGCGGTCACCGCCGTGAACGTAGACGCCACCCTACGCCTGGCGAGAGAAGCGGCCCGGGCCGGCGCACTCCTGGTCCACTATTCCTCCGAGTACGTGTTCGACGGGAACGGCGACTCCCCCTGGACCGAAGAGGACAGGCCCGGCCCCCTCTCGCTGTACGGCCGGAGCAAGCTGGAATCGGAAAAAGTGGTGAAGGCGGCCGGCGGCGAGCACCTGATCTTCCGGTGCAGCTGGATCTACGGAAGCAGGGGCCGGAACTTTCTCCTCACCATCCTTCGCCTCCTGGAGGAACGCCCGGAAGTGCCGGTGGTGAACGACCAGATCGGCGCGCCGACCTGGAGTCGGCTGGTGGCCGGCGCTACGGCGGAAGTCCTTCGAGCCTGCCGGACCGGCGATTCGAACCGACCGTTCTGCACCTCCGGCCGGAGCGGCCTGTATCATCTCGCCTGCCGGGGGGAGACCTCCTGGTTCGGGTTCGCCGGGGCGGTATTGAAGGAAGCGGCCGCCCGGGGAATCCTGCCTGCGGAACGGGAGAAGGAAGTCCGCCTGGTGCCGATCCCGACCTCGCAATGGCCCGCCGCCGCCACGCGTCCTCTCAACTCCCGTCTCGACTGCTCGAAAATCCGCGAGGCGTTCGGCGTCCGGTTGCCGCGCTGGGAGGAGGGGCTGAGAAGCTGCCTGGACGAATGGGCGGAAAGGCATCGATCCTGACCGGAGGAACGAACGGCTAACCCAGGCCCAGCCGTTCCCGGCGGTAACCGCCGGACTGAATATCCCTGCACCAATCCAGGTTCTCAAGATACCAGCGCACCGTCGCGTCCAGGCCGGAATCCAGATCATGGTCCGGCTTCCAGCCGAGCTCGGATTCGATTTTCCCGGGATCGATGGCGTACCGCCGATCATGGCCCGGACGGTCTTCCACAAAAACCTTCAACTCCTGGTAGGAAGACACCCCCCGCTTTTTCAGTGCCGGGTTCTCCGCGGCGGGCCGGTACCGCTCCAGGAGGGCGCAGATCCGACCGACGATCTCCAGGTTGGTCCGTTCGTTCCGGCCGCCGATGTTGTACTTCTCCCCCGGCTTTCCTTTCTCCAGGACCAGGAGGATTCCCCGGCAATGGTCCTCCACATACAACCAATCCCGGACGTTTCCGCCGTCTCCGTAAATCGGCAGGTCCTTCCCTTCCAGGGCGTTGAGGATCATCAGCGGAATCAGTTTTTCCGGGAAATGCCATGGACCGTAGTTGTTGGAACAGTTGGTGATCAGGACCGGCAGCCGGTAGGTCTCGTAGTAGGCCCGGGCCAGATGATCCGCCGAAGCCTTGGAGGCGGCGTACGGCGAATTGGGCGCGTACGGAGTGGTCTCCTGGAACAGGCCGTCGGCGCCGAGAGAGCCGTACACTTCATCGGTGGAGACCTGCAGAAAGCGGAACGGCTCCCCGGTTTCCTCTTCATCCCCCGTGGGCTGCTCCAGGAAACGCCGGCTGGCCTCGAGAAGGTTGTACGTGCCGACGATGTTCGTCCGGATGAACTCCCCCGGCGCGTCGATGGAACGATCCACGTGGCTCTCGGCGGCGAAATTCACGATGCCTTGAGGCTGGTGCCTCCGAAAAAGCTCGTCCACGTCGGCCGGATCCGCGATGTCGATTTTTTCGAAATGGAGCCGGGGATCGCCCAGGAAAGGTTCCAGGTTGGCCAGGTTTCCAGCGTAGGTGAGACAGTCCGCCACCACCACCTTCCATCGCCGTTCCTTGATCAGGAGCCGGACGAAATTGGATCCGATGAATCCTGCTCCGCCGGTCACGACCAGGCAGCTTTCCCGTTCTTCTTTCAACAGTCCACCTCCGCCGAAGTCTCCGGTTCCGGCGTCACTCTTTTTTTCTCACAGGCGTTGGCCACCGCCGCGCCGATTTCTTCCGCCGCCTGCCCGGCCGCTTCCAGAACCAGCACATCCATATGCAACTTCCTCCGGAGGGCTTCCGCCACCTGCACGAACGTATCCTGCAACTCACCCAGAAACGCCCGGTTCTCGAAGCTGCGGAGCCGTTCCCCTCGAGCGCGGAGCCGGGCCATGATCTCGTCCGGTTGTTTCCGCAACACAACCAGCAGGTCCGGCGCCGGGGGCCGGGCCAGGTCGAAGATGTTGATGAGAAAGACTTCCGGCGCTTTCCGCAGGAAGCTCCACCAGTTTCCCGGCCGAATGCGCTGGCCTCCCTGCAGGTACCGGAGAAGCTGGCGGGGCTCCTTCCCCTCCAGCCGGCCCTGGTAAAAATCGGCCTTCGCCCAGGTGAGAACATCCACCAGCGCGTTCCCCTCTTCCACGATGCACCGGAACCTCCTGCCGTCGCCCAGAGCTTCATTCAACCGGGTCCGCTCGATCATCTTTCCGAAATCGCCGCCCCGGAACCAGCCGCCGGTCCGGAAGATCCATGCGAGGAGACTCGGCCAGGATCGTCCGTAGGCAAGTGGAATGCCCCCGCCGGCTTCCCGGATGCCGTTCTCGTCGGAGCGCAGAACCTGGTCCGAGAGCCCGACGGTCGGCTCCCGCTTCCCGATCCGGGCGGTCACATCCATAAACACCCCCCGGCGCAGAACCGGGTCCACCGAGCAGACCGCCACCCGGAACGGCGGTTTGTTCTTCCTGCCGGGCGGAGCCGGCGGCGGAGGCGCCAGGGCAAGAACATCTTCCCGGACCTGCTGGGCGATCCGGCGGGCCGGCAGGGTCGGATCATACCGGCGAGGCTTGCCCACGTTCGCGTAGATGTTTACAGGCACCGGGATCAACTGTCCCCGGGCCCAGATTTTCTCGGGCCCGGACATAAAGACCGGCAGGATCAGGAGCCCGGGGTGGCTCTGCACAAGCCGCCCGATTCCGCTGCGGAAAGGGGCGACCACCCCGGCCTTCCCCCGACTCCCTTCGGGGAAGAAAATCAAACTGTCCCCCTTGTCCAGCGCCTCCGTGACAGGAGCCAGGGGATCGACTCCCGGCTCCGGCTTCCGTGCGATCGGCATGGCGTTCATCATCGTCATCGCCATCAGCCGCATGAACCATGTCTCCCCAAAATAGTCGGCTGCGGCCACCGGATGGACCCTGAGCAGACGCCTGAGAGGGAACAAGGTCAGAAGAACCGCGGCGTCCAGGTGGGAGTTGTGATTCGCCACGACGATGCAAGGCCCCTTCGGAACCAGGTGTCTGCGACGATAGCGGGTTCCGGCCACGAACAGAACGACCGGGCGCACGAAGAATAAATGAAACATGTAGAGCGCGACGATCTGGAGAAAGCGTTTCACGGTTCAAGAAGCCAGGGTCAGGTAGTGATAGAAGATCGGCGCCGCGTACACCGCCGGAACGATCCGCCCCAGGAACGCCCCGCGCCCCATCAGGGCCGAAGGCGAATTCATTTCCAGGTCGTCGGAAATCGCGCCCAGGACCAGGTGGGCGGCAGTTACCGCCAGGGAAACGAACGCCCCTCCAAGGGCCACGGCGTTGGCGTTCAACCCGATCTCGACGCCGATGCCGAACTTACGTGAGAGGAGGTAACCGACGGCGCTTGCGACCAGGATTCCGGCGACCATGGCGCCCAGAATCCCCCCGGCCCTCTTCCACCCGATCCACCGCTGGGGAAGCTCCGCCGCCAGCACCAGGATTCCGAACAGTTCCAGGGTTCCCTCGGGCATACGGGCCATCAACCCCAGGTGAGCGGCACAGTACAGGAAAGCCAGGACTCCCAGCATCCCTCTGCCCATGGCGTCCAGCAACCCGGAATGCTCCGAACCGATCGACAGGACCGCCGGCAGCGCCAGGAAAAGGGAAACAGGCACCACGCTGAAGAAAAGATCCGTTTTGCCCAGGTAAACCGGCCAGAGTACCAGAGGAATCGCGGCGTACATCAGCAAGATCGAGTACCGGTCTTTCAACCGCATCGTGGCGATCTGGAAATAGGACCGGAGGGAAGCGAACATCGTCGCCGCCAACAGCGGAAGAGAGTACCGGATCGGAGCGATGGAGAGGCCGATCAGGAGAGGACCGAACCATAACCAGAAGCCGGCCCATGCCGGCATCCTTCGGAACCGGCCTCCCCGTCCCCGGACCATCAGGGAAACCAGGCCGGCCACGAGAATCGCGGACACCAGAAGCGCTACCTTTTCCTGGAAGAGAAGCTCCACGTTGAACCTCGTCCCGAACCCTTCCCCGCCGGCATCCACCCGGCCGGCCGGCACAACACCTGAACCGACCTCCGCGGCGGCGTCCCGCCCGGTGATCCAGGGATCGACCGGGCCAAGGATACACCAATGAGCGCCCGGGAGTCCCCGTCCGGCGGATCGACCGCCTGTGTCATAATCCCCCTCGAACTACCCTGGGAGAATGAACCGATGAAGCAAGTCGATCGTGCCGACCCGTGCATGATGGTGATCTTCGGCGCCACCGGAGACCTGACCCGGAGGAAGCTGATCCCCGCCCTCTGCAACCTGGAACTGGAAGGCGCCCTCCCGGAGCGGTTCGGCGTGATCGGGGCGGCCCGGCGGGAAGTGGGAACCGGTCCCTTCCGCGCCTCGCTGCGGGAAGGGATGGAAGCCCATTCCCGCCAATCGCTCCTACCGGAAGCCTGGGAGCGGTTCGCCGAGAGAATCACCTATTCCCGCTGCCGGTTCGACGATCCGGAAGGATACGTCCTGCTGGCCCGCCACCTCCAGGAACGAGAGAAAGAGCTCGACACCGGTGGAAACCGCCTCTATTACCTGGCCACTCCCCCTTCGGCCTTCCCGGTCATTCTCGAGCAGATGGCCGCCGCCGGCTTGAACCACCCCGGGCAGGGCGGTTCCTGGGCACGGGTCGTGGTGGAAAAACCGATCGGCTCCGATTTGGAATCGGCCCGGGAACTGAACCGGATCGTCAATGGTGTATTTCCCGAAAAGGATGTTTTCCGAATCGATCATTACCTTGGAAAAGAGACCGTTCAGAACCTGATGGTGTTCCGGTTCGCCAACGCGATCTTCGAACCGCTCTGGAATACCAAGTACGTGGACCACGTGCAGATCACCGTGGCCGAATCGATCGGCGTGGAAGGGAGAGGCGCGTACTACGAAGAGGCCGGGACCACCCGGGACATGGTGCAGAATCATATGTTCCAGCTTCTCTGCCTCACCGCCATGGAGCCTCCCGTTTCCCTGGACGCCGGCGCGATTCGGGACGAAAAGGTGAAAGTGCTCCGGGCCCTGCGCCCCCTCTCCCCGGAGCAAGTGGCCGAGAACACGGTGAGGGCCCAGTACGCCGAAGGGGTCTCCGGCGGCCGGTCGGTGCCTGGATACCTGCAGGAAGAGGGTGTCTCCCAGGAATCCACAACCGAAACCTACGTGGCGATCAAGCTGTATATTGATAACTGGCGTTGGGCCCAGGTGCCGTTCTACCTTCGGGCCGGCAAGCGAATGCCGAAGCGGTTGACCGAGATCTCCCTGCAGTTCCGGGACGTTCCTCACCGATTGTTCGGCGCGGGTACCGGCGACCTGGCTTCGGACTCGCTCACGTTGCGGATCCAGCCGGATGAAGGGATCACGCTGAAGTTCGACGCGAAAAAGCCGGGAAGCATCACGCGAATCAAGCCGGTTTCCATGGATTTTTCCTACGCGGACTCCTTCGAGGCCAAGGCGCCGGAAGCCTATGAGCGGCTGATCCTCGACGCCATGCTGGGCGACGGCACGCTGTTCATTCGCCGGGACGAGGTGGAAGGATCCTGGAACTGGATCGATCGTCTCTACGAGGGCTGGGAATCGCTGGCCCTCAACGCCTTGCCCGAGTACACCGCCGGAACCTGGGGCCCGGGAGAAGCCGATGTTCTGATGGCCCGCGGTGGGCGGACCTGGCGGAGGAGCTGAAAGGCAGGGGAGCCGAAGGCCGGTCCGCCTCGCTGAGGGAGGATCTCCCTGGGGAGAAGGTTGAAGGTCGGCGGTTCTGCGGGCCTCCCCCCATTCTCCCGCACCGTGTGGGAGCTGAAGGCCGATCCACCTTGCAGGGGGGAGGATCTCCAAGGGGAGGAGGTTGAAGGTCGGTGGTTCCGCGGGCCTCCCCCCATTCTCCCGCACCGGGTGGGAGCCGAAGGCCGGTCCGCCTCGCTGGGGGAGGCTTTCCGTAGGGAGGAGATCGAAGGTCGGCGGTTCTGCGGGCCTCCCCCCATTCTCCCGCACCGGGTGGCAGCCGAAGGCCGGTCCGCCTCGCTGAGGGAGGGGCTTCAGGGGGAGGAGGTTGAAGGTCGGTGGTTCTGCGGGCCTCCCCCCATTCTCCCGCACCGGGGACGTTCGTCAGGCGACGTTGTGTCGCCTTCCTCTCTCCACGGAAGTCTTGGAACGGACGTTGTGTCCGTTCCTGCGACTTCCGAGGCCCCGTACACGGGAAATGGGGGGAGCCCCTTGCACCACCTCACATTGGACTTCACTTGGGAGAGCACTCGTTGGCTCGGCAACCGAACTTCAAACTCTGCATGCGGAAGCCCCACCTGGGATCCTGGACGAAGGATTCTCCAGTATTGGGGAAATAGTGGGAGGCCCTTGTACCACCTCACATTGGACTTCTCTTGGGAGAACACTCGTTGGCTCGGCAACCGAACTTCAAACTCTGCATGCGGAAGCCCCACCTGG
>CAZZIV010000164.1:0-7525 GCA_964654385.1 uncultured Acidobacteriota bacterium
GCGGATGCGGCAGACCGCCCCACCCGCCTCCTCCGCCCCGAGCCAAACCCCCGCGGCCGTGGCTACGAGCACCATCAATCCAACGCGCACGCGAGTCAGGTCACTCAAATCCCCCACCCACGTCGGTGGACCTTGGCGATCCGTGTCCGATCGGGCCTGTGAATCGATCGGCGGCGCGCCTCTCGTTCGCCTGTCCGTGGCGGGGGGGGGGCGGGGCGGGTGGGAGCCGATCCGTTCCGAACCGGAAGACTGCTGGGACGACGGGGCCGATCTCCGGGTGCGTCCAGGAGGCGCCGGCGCCGCGGAAGGCGGGAAACCGCCCTACCCGTGGTTGCGGCGCCTGCGCTCGTTGAAGGATCTGGACGGCGACCGGCTGGCTGAAGCGGTGACGGTCCTGGAAAAGGAGCGGGAAGGAGGGATTCGCGCCGAGCTGAAGGATGCCAAGAAACCGGTCCAGAAAATTCGGTTCCACCGCCTGGACAGGGATTTGCGGATCGATCCGGATCCGTACCTGGAGATGACCGGCACCGGACACCTGATGGAGGCGGACGCGGAGGAGATTCCTTTTTCCCTCGATGTTTTCCAGGACCTGGATCATGACGGCCGGATGGACATGGTCCTGGTCACCCTGGATTTTTCGGTGTTCCAGGTGTTCAAAATCATGGCGACCAAATCGATCAGCATGGGCCTGGATTTTCATGTCTGGCGCCAGGAACAGAACGGCACCTTCCGGGAAGTGAAAGGGCTGGATCTGTCGGAGAAGCTGAAGTTCAACCTGAACGACCTGAAATTCGGCCGGTTCGCCGAGTTCGGAGGCGATTTCGACGGCGATGGGATCCAGGATTTCGTCCACCTGGGGCGGGGAAAGAAGGTCACGATCCACCGGGGCCGTCCGGGTTGCGTTTATCCTCCGGCTCCGGACCTGGTGCTTCGACTGGACCGGGAGTTGCCCCACCTGGGTCTTGTGAAGATCGAAGATGTGAACGGAGACGGCCTCTCCGACATCCGGATCACCCGGCCGCAACCATGGAACGACGCGGAGACCAGTTCACCGGTCACCCTGGAACTGTACCTCAGCGGAGGAGCGCCATGATCCGGCGAAACGCTCCCCGGTTTGTCCTGCGATCCACCGGGATCCTGGCTGCGTGCGTCTTCGCCGTTGTCGGCGCGGCGGACGCCGGCGAGCCTCCGAAACCGGGCGTCTCCTTGCACCGAACGCCGGGGGAACAAAGGATCCAGGTCGTTCTGCCGGGAAAGCTGGTCGATGTCTCCACGCCGAGAAGGAAAGGCGGCCGGGAGATCTGGTTCCTGGTGCGCCCGGAGGAATATCGCGAGAAAGACGAGGAAACCGGGAAGGCGGAGAAAGTCGGGAAGGTGGAGGAAGCCGATCTGCTTCCACCGTGTCCCGTGGAAGATCCGGTCCGAAAGCCGCTGGAGCTGTACCGGCTGGATCGAAGCGGCGACGGGGCCCTGGAGAAGCGCGGAGCCGGTCTTCCCTGGAACACGATCCAGGTGGAGGCGGCCGATCTGAACGGGGACGGCCTGGATGAACTCTTGCTCCTGGTGCGAGGCGGCTCCGATCCGATCTCCCGGGAGGCGGAAGGGTTGTACCGGTGGCTGGAGGAGGAGAGCGGGACCGGTTTGAACTGGGTGAAGGTGCTGGAGGAATCGAACCTGGTCTGGCCCGTTTCCCGGGGAGCGGTCCTGGCCGCCCAGAGGCTCGGTTCGCTGCGTCTTTACCGTTTCGATTCCGCCCTCGGCGTTTATGCCTTGCAGACCGAGATCCCGATGCCGATGGACGCGACCGTTTCGAGCCGCTGGATCACCGTGACCGCCCGGCGGGTCGAGCCGTTGGGAGCCGGGGACGGGGGGATCGGCCGGTTCGCCGCCCTCCCCCGGCCGTTCGGGAAAACCCGTCTCCAGACGATCCTGGTGGAGCCGGATCGGCCGGAAGAGGACCGGGTCGTGGAGAGCTGGTCGTTCCTCCCGGAACCGGAAGACCTGATGGAGTCGTTCCGCCTCCTCCTGGACGGAGAGCCGGCGTTGCTGGTGACCACCAAGGAGGCCGGCCGCCTCGGCCTGTTCGCGGAGAAAAGGGTACGGTTGTACCGGTTGCGAAAAGATCGAAGCCGGGCCGGCCTCCCTCCGGTCCTGGCCACGGTCAGCAACATGAACCTCTGGCAGGATGCGCACGGCTGGATCCTGGACGTCAACGGGGATGGCCGGGACGACCTGGCGATCGGGTACTGGAAGGGCCTCAAGAACAGCCGGGCCGTGCTGGAGGTCTACTTGCGAGAGGCCGACGGAGGGTTCGGCAAGCCGAAGACCACCGCGTTCGATGTTAAGGACGGCGACCGGTCGTTGTTCGAGTACGGTCGGGACCTGAACGGAAACGGCCGGCCGGACCTGCTGCTGGCCGACGATGACGGCCTGCTCCTGTACCCGGGGCTGGCGTTCTCCCCCGGCAGGCGCCTGGTCGCCGGCAAGCCGGAGAGAAGCTTCCGGCTGACGCGTTGGGCGGCGGATCATGGAATCACCCTCGCCGTCGGTCCGGGCGGGGCTTTCGCGAACAGGGTGTCGTCCGGCGGCGGAGCGGTCCACTTCCAGGATATCGACGATGACGGCACGCCGGAGATCCTCTGGACGGAGAGCGGGTCGAAGAAAGAGCCGGGCGGGTTCGCCTGCTTCTGGGCCGGAGCCGCAAAGCGGTCGACGGGAGGTTGAGGCCCGGCGGTCCGGGCTCTATCCTGGTCCTGGTTTTCCCGGGTCATCCTGGAACACGGGGGAGGTAAAAAAACGTTGGCGGCTATCCGAAGATTAGCCTGGCTCGTGCTTTTCGCCGGTCTCCTGCTGACCGGCTGTGTCGGGGAGGGAGCGACCGTCTCCGGCAGCCGGTTCGATCCCTGGTCCATGACCGCCCGGTACGAGATCCGCTACACGGCGGACCTGTCCGGCATGGAGCCGGGCAGCCGGGTCTGGATTCCGGAGCCGGCGGAAACCGGTTTCCAGACGGTGGTCCGCAAGGAAATCACCGCCCCCTTCCCTCACCGGGAGACCGTCGATTCCCTGGGCAACCGGATGATTTACGTGGAGACGCCGGAGATGCCGCCGGATTCCCCACAGGCGGTCCGGCTGGTTGCCCGCTACGTGGTGGAGCGATCTCCTGCTCGCTCCTACGATCCGGCCGGGAGCGACATGGAGGGATCGTCCGCCCGGTACCTGTCCGCCGATCGCCTGATCCCCCTCCAAGGTCCGATCGCCGCCATCGCCGGGCAGGAAAGCGCCGGCCTGTTCTCCGCCTCGGAGGAAAGCCGGGCGTTCTACGACTATGTGCTGAAATCGATGAGTTACAAGAAAGAAGGAGAGGGATGGGGGAGAGGGGACGCCATCTGGGCCTGCACCGCCCGGTACGGCAACTGCACCGATTTCCATTCGCTCCTGATCGGGCTGGAACGGGCCCAGGGGATTCCCGCGCGTTTCCTGATCGGTCTGCCGGTGCCCGCCGAAAAGGAGGAAGGAGAGATCCCCGGTTATCACTGCTGGGCGGAAGTGTTGCTCCAGGGCCGATGGCTCCCGGTGGATGCCAGCGAGGCCTGGAAATCCCGGAAGCACGACGCCTACTACGGCGCCCTTCCCAGCGACCGGGTGCTGTTTACCAGGGGGCGGGACCTGGTCCTGGAGCCGCCGCAGGAGGGGGAACCGCTGAACTTCTTCATCTACCCGTACGCGGAATCCGGCGGGCATCCGGCAAAACCTGTACCGGTGACGTTCCGGTTCCGCAGGCTTGCCACAGTTGCCGCTTCCTGATCGGTCCCCGGCCTTTGGGGGACCTGTGCTTTCCACCTCTGTCCGCCGGACCGGAAATCCCCCGGGCAGACCCTGGGAAAATCGACGGTTCCTCGTATATTGTTCCCTTACCGACCGGCGCCGGAGAGCCGGAGATGCGAGAGGAATCGATGCGATTGAAGACGAAATGGATCCCAGCGATCGCCTTCCTGCTGGTCACCGGCCTCCTGTCCGGTTCGGCGAAAGCCGACGATCCCCGGGGTGGCGAGTTCGGTGTACTGGTTGGAGCGACGCTGCCCCCGGAACAGATCACCGGCCATTTCGGAGAAACCCCTTCGCCGGAGATCACCCTGGGAATCCGGGGAGGTTCGGTGTTCACGCCCCGCCTCGGTTTCTTCGCCGACGCCCTCACCTCCTCCCTGGGAACGGTGTCGATCCTGGAGGACGGACGCTCCTACGCGGTGCGGGCCGGCCTGGAGATAATGTTCACGCCGGAACAGCGCAACCGGTGGTACCTGGACCTGGCCGCCGGCCACGGGAACGTGGACTACGGCCGGAATTACTACGATTTCACCTATGAGTTCGTTTCCGCGGGGATCGGCCAGCGGATCGAAGGGAAGAATCACCGCCACTTCCGCTGGGAACTGCGCGCCGATCTGAACCCGACCGGCGCCGGTCCGATCGACGAATGGTTCATGCAGGTCCATACCCTGGCGGTCTTCACCTGGGGACCGTCCGGCGGGGAAAGCTCCGGCCGGCACGCCCGCGGAAAAACCCCTCCGGCGGTTCCGGCGCCTCCGCCGGACGCCGACGGCGACGGTGTCGAAGACGCCGTGGACGCCTGCCCCGGAACCCATCCGAAAGCCGTGGTCGACGGGAAAGGCTGCCCCCGGGACAGCGACGGCGACAACGTGATCGACGGCCTGGATCGTTGCCCGGACACGCCGCGGGGTGCGCTGGTCGATCTTCGAGGCTGCCCCCTGGACCTGGATCGGGACGGGATCCCCGACGGCATCGATCAGTGCCCGGATTCCCCCAGGGACGCGGAGGTCGGTGAGAACGGGTGCCCGGTCCGGTAAAACCGGGCCCGGCGGAAGAAAGGTCGAGTTCCCGGCCGGTTCGTTCCGGGAATTGACAGCCTCCCCGAAACCTTTATTCTTTCCAGGAGGGTTCGTGTGCGGACCCGGCTGGAAGAAAGGGGTTTCGTGAACAGATCGGTACGGGCCGAAGCGGTCAAATTCCCTCGCCATACAGACTTGCGACAGAAGCTGAACCAAGCGGTGGAGAACTATTTTCAGAATCGAAGAAACCGGAAACGGACCGGCGGCCTGAGCCTGCTGGTGAAAACCCTGGCGATCGTCGCATGGGCGGCGACGTCCTGGGTGCTCCTGGTCTTCTTCGCGGCGACCTGGTGGCAGGCCCTTCTGGCCGGCGCATCCCTGGGCCTGGCGGTGGCGGGAATCGGTTTCAATGTCGGTCACGACGGCGGACACGGCTCTTTCTCTCGGGTCCGGTTCTTCAACCGGCTGTCGGCGATCTCCCTGGATCTGGTCGGCGGCAGTTCCTACGTCTGGAATTTCAAGCACAACATCGTTCACCACCAGTTCACCAACGTGGACGGCGTGGACGAAGACCTGGAGGCATGGCCGTTCCTCCGGTTGTCTCCGGGACAGCGCCGGCTCTGGTTCCACCGGTTCCAGTGGTTGTATATCTGGCCGCTCTACCTGTTCTTCCCGCCCAAGTGGCAGTGGTTCGACGATTTTAAGACCTTGATCCGAGGGAAGGTCGGCGGACAGAAAATCGCCCGGCCGAAAGGGTGGAACCTGACCTGGCTGTTCGTGGGCAAGCTCCTGTTCTTCACCTGGGCGTTGATTATCCCGCTTATGGTCCATTCCTTCTGGCAGGTGCTGGCGATCTACCTGTTCGTGGCGCTGGTCCTGGGTGTGACCCTGGGAACGGTGTTCCAGTTGGCCCACTGCGTCGAAGAAGCGCATTTTGAGCCCGCTCCGGCGGCCGGCGAGCGGCTCCCCCGGTCCTGGGCCGAGCATCAGTTGGCGACCACCGTCGACTTCAGCCCCCGGAACCGGCTCCTCGCCTGGTACCTGGGCGGTCTGAATTACCAGGTGGAGCACCACCTGTTCCCCAGGGTCAGCCACGTCCACTACCGGGGACTGCAACCGGTCATCCGGGGAGTGTGCGTGGAAGCGGGCGTGAAACATTTATGCGCTTCCAGCTTTCCCCGGGCGTTGTTCTCCCATCTCCACTTCCTCCATCGGATGGGAAAGGGCTAGCGGCAGGATCGGTTCCGTGATCCGCCGGGGTTGGCCGTTTGCGGTATGTGGGCGGCGATCTCCTGGTGGAGCAGGTCAACCTGGGCTACCAGTCTTCGTCCGGCCACCGGAATTCCTGGCTTGCTGGATCCACCAGGCGCTGAGCGAGGAGGAGTTGCCGGAAAGGCCGCCCCTGGCTCCGAATCCGCCTCCCGGCGACCCGATCGGCATGCCCGGCGGTGGAGACGGCTGCTCTTTTCCAGGTACATAATCGAAATTGCCTCCCCCGGACCCAGGCTCTACATTTTCATCAGATGGAACGAAGGCGGCCGGCCGCGCAGGAAGTTTCCCCCCAGCTTCCCGCGTGACCCGGTCGCCGATTTTTTTAGCCGCCCCAGAAAATAAATCTGACCCTATTTAAATTCACGTTTTTAAATAGGGTCAGATTTATTTTTGGACCGGGGCCGGAAAAGGTGAGGGAGATTGCCGGCCGGAGCGATCTTTCTCATGGTGAACCGGGGTCTCCGCCGGAGAAGGTAGGCCCCACGAGTTTCAATGGGGGGACCATGTCGAAGGAACGCAACTTCCAGGCCGGCGGGGGGATCCGCACGAGCCTCGTTCTTTGTGATCTGTTCTTCGCGGCCTCTTTGGTCTATTCCGCGGCCGGGCCATCCGAACCCGGCTCCGCCCCGCAAAGAGTCGAACGGCCGGCGGACGATCGCGGCGCGCGGGCGGATTGGTATCTCCGATCCCGCCTCGATCCTGAAACCGGGATGCTGAATGTCCAGGGGTTGGAAGCCGCCTGGCAGCACAAGGAATCGATGCCGTCGGCGACGGACGGCGCCACGACAGCAATCCAGCAGAGCATCGCGGGGGACTCCTGGTTCAACCTGGGGCCGAAATCGTTCAACACGACCGCCGGGCCGTGGTCGGGCAGGATCGAGACCATCGCCCCGATCGGCGCGAACACGATCTACATCGGATCGGCGCTGGGGGGCGTCTGGAAAACTACCAACCGAGGCGGCCACTGGGAACCGCTCAGCGACTTCGAAAAGAGCCTCGCCATGGGCAGCATCGGTGTCGACCCGGACAACTCGAGCATCCTTTACGCGGGCACCGGTGAATACGTGGACGACGGCAGCAATACCGGTTACGGCGCCGGGATCCTCAAATCCACCGATGGCGGCCAGACCTGGAAACTGAAGGGGGAAGCCCAGTTCCACAGGGCGAGCATCAGCCAGGTACTGGTGGATCCCCGGTCCATCGCCGACCCGGAAAAGAAACGGATCGTCTATGTTGCTTCGAATACAGGCTTCTACAAATCCAGCGACAGCGGAGAAAGCTGGTCCCGGCTGATGGGGGACAGCTATTCCGACGCGGCTTCGACCCATTCCATCCCGGCATCATCTATGTCGCCCGCTGGCGCCGCGGGGTCCTCTATGTGAGCCAAGGCTGCTCCCGCATCCATC
>CAZZIV010000165.1:0-7513 GCA_964654385.1 uncultured Acidobacteriota bacterium
TCCCCTTGGGGCCCTGCCTGGTTTTCCTGAGCGAGAAGCCCGGAACCGAAAAATCGATTCCCCCGGCCGCGCCGGCGGCTCCCGCCGGGCTCACCGGCGAAGACCGGGCGGCGATCGATGCCACATCGGACGATTTCACAGCTGGAATTCTGGCCGGGGACATGGCGGCGGTGGCGGCAACCTACATGGAAGACGGATCTTCCGGAAAACTGATCCCTTCCGGAACCTACTCTCTCCTCCCCCCCTCCACCAGCGCGTAGAGGGTGGGGAGAACCACCAGGGTCAGGATCGTGCTGGCTACCAGGCCGGCGATCACCGTCAGCGCCATCGGCGTGCGAATCTCGGCGCCGTCGCCTAATCCGGACGCCATCGGCAGCAGGCCGAGCACGGTGGTGGCGGTGGTCATGAGGATCGGCCGCAGCCGCACGTTCCCCGCCTCCACCAGCGCCTCTTCCATCTCCATTCCCCTCCCTCGAAGAGTGTTCACGTAATCGACCAGTACGATCGCGTTGTTCACCACGATGCCGGCCAGCATGATCATCCCCAGGAACACCACGACGGAAAGCGGAATCGAAAGGGCGGCCAGAAGAATCACCACACCGAACATGGCCAGGGGAACGGTCACCATGATCAGCAGCGGATGCAGCAGCGACTCGAACTGGCTGGCCATGACCACGTAAACGAGAAACACCGAGAGGAGCAGCGCCAGCCAAAGGGATCGGCTGGATTGTTCCATCTCCTGAACTTGGCCGGCCAGCCTCCACGAGGTGTTGGAAGGCCAATCCATCGCCGAGAGCCGCTTCCGGATCGCGTCGCTGACCTGCCCCAGGCCGCCTCCGACGATGTTCGCCTGCACCAGGGCGGTGCGCCTCTGCCCGACCCTGCGGATATCCGCCGGACCGGCGGCGATCTCCACGCTGGCCACGGCGGAGAGCGGCACCGGAACCGGGGAGCCGGGGTTGACCACCAGGTTCCGGAGTTGACGCACGGTGGTCCGATCCCCTTTCGCCAGGCGGACCTGGATATCGATCCGGCGCTCCCGTTTCCGGTACTCGGTGGCCGCGAACCCTTGCACCTTGGTCCGAACCAGGTCGGCCACGGACTGGAGATCCAGGCCGAGCCGTACCAGCGCCGGCCGGTTATAGGTGATCTGCACTTCCGGGCTGCCGGGACGTGCGGTGGTTTCCACGTCGGACAGGCCGGGGATCCGCTCCATCTCGTTCCGGACGGCCTCGCCCAGCTTCCGCAGCGTTCCCAGGTCGTACGCCTCGACCTCGACCTCGATCGGTGTGCGGAAGGAAAAGAGGACCGGACGGGTGATCCGCGCCTGCAGGTCGGGCATGCTGGCCAGCCGGCTTCTCAGGTCGGCGATCACCTTCTCTTCCCGCTGGGCGGCGGCGCCGCCCGACCCGGCATGGGCCAGGCTTACGGCGATCTCCCGGAACAGGTTGCGGACGCGGGCGAAAACGGACCCGGCTTTCTCCGGGGGAACGAGCATCACCGACAGTTTCGCGGTGTTCTCCCCTTCCTCCGGCTTGCTGTCTCCCTGGGGGTCGGCGCCGACCTTCAGCACCACCCGCTCCACCCGGGGATCGGCCACCGCCGCCGCCTCCATGGGAGACACATCCCGCAGCGTCTCTTCCAGGGGGGTCCCCACCGGAAGGCTGAACTCGAAATCGAACTCGCCCTGGTGCACTTCAGGGATCAGCGAAGAGTCCAGCCGCGTGAATCCGAACGCGGTCAGCCCGAGGCAAACGACGACCAGGGCCAGCACATACACCCGATGGGCCAGGGCGCCCCGGATCAGGCGCGGGTAGATCCGCTGCAACCACCCGAACGACAGGTCGAACACGGCGACCAGGGGCCACAACAGGATTTTCAGCAGGCGAAGCAGAAGCAGGAACGCGCCGCCCAGCAGGCCGCCCACCAGGATCATCGCCCAGACCAGGAGACGCCAGGCCGACTCCACTACCACCAGGATCGGCCCGATCAGAACGTTCAGGACCAGGGCCGCGCCCTTCCTGAAAACGGTCTTCCCTTCCCGTGCCTTGAGAAAACCGTTCACCAGGGCGGCGCCGACCGCGAGAAGAACGAACAGGCCGAACAGAACCAGGAACAGCCGGGACCATTCGATATCAGGCGCAGGCGGCGAAGGCGTTCCTCCCATTCCCGGGCGCCCTCCCATGCCGTGCCGCCCTCCTCCGGACATCCCGGTAGACGAGGGAAACTCGGGACGGAAGATCCAGGCCGCCAGAAGAAGAAACGGAATGAACGGAAGCACACGGGAACACAGCCGCGCCATCGCGTTGGGGGAGTCGGGGCGGATCATCTCCAGCGACCGGAACCGCACCGCCTGGACGACCCGGTTCAGGATCGTAAGCCTGGGCCCGTCCCGCTCTTCCTCTCCGGCTCCTACCTTGGCCACCAGGGCGGGAACCAGGAAAATCGAAACCAGCAGGCTCGCCAAAAGGGCGAAGACCACCGTGAGAGCCAGGTCGGCGAACACCTGGCCGGCCACCCCTTCCACGAACACCATCGGGAAGAACACCGCCACGGTGGTCAGGGTGGAGGCGATCACGGCGGTGCCGACCTCCGAGGTGCCCCGAATCACCGACTCCTCCCGGCCGTCTCCTTCCTCCCGGCACCGGGCGATCGATTCCACCACCACGATCCCCGAGTCGACCAGCATCCCGATTCCCAGGGCGAGACCTCCCAGGCTCATGATGTTCAGGGAGAGGCCGCTCAGGTTCATCGGCGCGAACACCGCCGCCACCGAAACCGGGATCGCCACCGAGATCACCGCCGTGGTGCGGAAATCCCGGAGGAACAGGTACAGCACCAGGACCGCCAGCAGGCCGCCCAGGATCGCCGTGGAAATCACCTCGTTCACCGACGCCCGGATGAAGGTGCTGCGATCGGACACCACTTCCAGGGACCAGCCTTCCGGGAGTTCGGCGCGAAGCTTCCCAACCGCTTCTTTCACCGCCGCAGCCATGGAGACGATGTTGAAGTCGGCCTCTTTCTGAAGTTCCAGTTCGACGGCCTCGGCCTGGTGCAGCCGGGTGATCACCTTCCGGTCGGCCCAGCCGGAGCGGACGACGCCGATGTCCCGGAGACGCACGTCCCGGCCCTGTACCTTGGCCACCACCAGGTCTTCGATTTCCGGCAATCCCCGGAACTCGTTCACCGTACGGACCAGGTACCGGGTATCCCCTTCCCGGATGTCGCCGCCGGCCAGGTTGACGTTCTCCACCGAAAGGCGCCGGACCACTTCCTGGATCGACAGGCCGGTGCGGCGGAGGGCGTCTTCATTCAGATCGACGGAGATCTGCTCCTCCAGGCCGCCCAGCACGCGGATCGCCGCCACCCCCTCCACCTGTTCCAGGTTGCGCTTCAGCTCCTGCTCGGCGTAGGTGCGGATCCGCTTCAGCCCGGAAGGCCCCTGGTCCTCCTCGGCCGAGGAGGCGACCACCAGGCGGATCACCGGGTCCAGGGACGGGTCGTACCGGAGGATCAACGGCTTCTCCGCCTCATCCGGCAGGAACACGCCGTCCAGCCGTTCGGTCACCTCCTGCCAGGCCTGGCTCATCTGGGTGTCCCAGGTGAACTCCAGGGTGACGTCGCCGATCCCGGCCCGGGAGATGCTGGAGAGGCGAACCAGGCCGCCGACCACTCCCAGCGCTTCCTCCAGGGGGCGGACGACGTTTTCCTCCACCTCTTCAGGAGCGGCGCCGGGATACTCGGTGCGGACCGTGAGGGAGGGATAGGAGATGTCGGGCATCAGTTCCACCGGCAGCAGCCGGTAACTGAACACGCCGAAAACCACCGCGGCCACGGTGACCATCAGGATCGCCACCGGCCGGCGGACCGTGACCTGGAACAGGCCGGTCCCCCGCGGCTCCCTCATGACTCGGCGCCTTCACCGACGGCGACGGTGCTGCCGTCTTTCAGTGCCGACTGGCCGACCACCACGACCTGCTCCCCGGCGGCGACACCGGACACAACCTCCGCCCGGTTTTCGTCCTGGTAGCCGAGGGTCACGCTCCTCTTCTCGGCCTTTCCGTCTGCCACCACGAATACATGGGGGAGTTCATCTTCGTAAACAATCGCCCGTTTTTCGATCACCGGCACGCCGGCATGGCGGTCCAGCACCAGCTGCACTTCGGCGTACATCCCCGGACGAAGCCCCTTGGCGCCTCGCAGGTCCACGGTGACTTTCACCGTGCCGGACTGGCTGTCCACCACCGGGGAGATCCGCAAGACCCGGCCTTCGATTTTCCGGCCGCCCAGGGAGGGCGTGGTCAGGAACGCGGGCTGGCCCACGTGAAGACTTCCGAGATATTTCTCAGGAAGAAAAACCGGCGCCACCAGGGAACCGAAATCGACCATCTGGTAAACGGTGTCATTTTCCCGGACGAGTTGGCCGATGCGAATCGCCCGGGTGGTGATCGTGCCGGTGATCGGCGAGAGGATCCTGGTGTGCTCCAGGTCCAGTTTCGCCTGCTGCCAGTCGATTTCCGCCCGGGCCAGGTCGAACCCGACCTGCTGGTAGTCTTCCTCGGGGATGAGCTGCTCTTTCACCAGGTTCTCGGAACGGGCGAAGTTCGCCTGGAGGCGCTCATACTCGGACCGGGCCCGCCTTTCGGCCAGTTCCAGCTTTTCGTAGGCCAGCCGGGCCAGCAACTTCCCCTTCCGGACCGAGTCTCCTTCCTCCCCATCCACCTCCGCCACCACGCCGGTGGCCTGGCTGACCACGTCCACCATCTCTTCGGCGGTCAGGGTGGAGCTTCCGTCCAGGAACGCTTCCATATCGTCGGTGGCGACGACGGCGGTCATGACCGGTACAGCCGCCGCTTTCCTTTGCATGCCGGGCATCCTGGAACCGGGCATCCCGGGACGGCCTCCCGGGCGTTTCTTCCCCTTTGCCCGGGGAGACCCGGCGCCGTCTTTCGACCGGGCGGCGGGATCCTGCCCCTTCGCGCCGTCGGCGGCGCCGCCGCAGGAAACCAGGAGGCCGCCGGCGAGCAGGATCCACAGCAGCACGGAGAACGTGACGGTGAAACCGGAAAGGAATCTGTTGGAACGATGTTTCATCCTATGGTCTTTCTATGGTCTTTCCCGCCCTTCACCGGCGATCGATCCTCGAAACCGAACCCGGAGGATTATAGTCGTCCCTCCATTCCCGGGCGAACCAGGCTCTCAAACCGGTTCTCGAGGGGTGGAGAGAACTTGATACGAACGATCCGCCGGGAGGTTTTCCCAAAAGATTTCCTACCGTTCCGGGGGCTCCATCCAGTCTTCCAGGTCCACGCCGAGGCTGTCGGCGATCCGGTTGATGTAGTTGAAGTAGGCGGCGACCTGCGCCGTGGCGTGGATTTCCAGGTCGGAAGCGCCGGCCTCCCGAATCCGGTCCACGTCTTCTTTCCGGCATTCCGCCGGAGTCAGGGTCAGTTTCTTCACGTAGCCGAGAAGCGCCTTCTGCGCCCCGGTGAGGGCGGGCGAGGGATCGTCGGAGACCAGCGTGTCCACATGTTCTTGGGGAGCCTCAGCCCGGAGGTCCGCTGTGTGGGACAACGTTCAGTAGTGGCAGTGGTTCAGGCGGGATACGGTCACCGCCACCAGTTCCCGGAACCAGCGGGGCAGGGGCGACGTGTCCCGTGTCGTCGTCGCCTGGTACATCATCATCGAGGCCTGCAAGGTCTCCGGCTCCGGGGACATGAGGCGAACGATGCCGGACACCCGCCCGGCCCTCTTGATCGCGGCCTTGTAAATGCCGGCCAGGCGGCCCTCGGCTTCGTCGTCGGGAACGGTTCGAATCCACGCCATATCAACTCTCCTGTTGGTGCTCCGCTCGGAGCAGGTCGTTCAAGGTTTTCACCGGGCTGAAGGTGACCAGGGGAACCTCCACCATCACCGTGTTCCAGCCGGCCATGGCGCCGTTCCACAAGCCCGGACGTTCCAGGGCCTTCAGCGGCCGGCCGTCGAAACTTTTCCGGGTCATGAGCCCGGCGTTCCGATCGACGTACCGGGACAGGTCGTACGGCTTCCCATGCCGGTCCCGAACGCCGCAGACCAGGTCCACCGGGTTGAAGTGGGTCGCCGCCTCCAGCTGTTTCCGCTGCTCCTCCGATTTCATGTCGACCTGGGCGGTTTCCACGATCTGCGGAGAGACGATGCCGTCCCGCCCCCGGACATGGAACGGGCCGCCTCCCGGCTCGCCGGTGTTCTCCACGACACCGCAGACCCTTAACGGTCGATCCAGGCGGTTCAAAAAGAAGGCCGCCTGCTCTTTCGGATCGGCCGGGAGGAGCTTGCCGGGAATCGATACCTGCAACTTTTCCTCCAGGAAAGCGGCGGTTTCTTCCAGGAGCGGGACAGGATCGGCATCGGCCGGGTTTTCCAGGAACCGTTCCAGGCGCTCTTCCAGGCCGAACACCTGTGCCTGGAGATCGACCAGGCAGCCGCCCAGGATTTTTTTCCAGCGGACGACGATATCCCGCACCCCATCCGGCTGAACGTTGTCGATGTTCTTGATGAAGACGATATCGCCCAGGAGCTCCGCCAGGTTTTCGATCAGGGCGCCGTGGCCGCCGGGCCGGAACAGGAGTTCGCCGTCCGCGGTCCGAAACGGCCGGCCGTCTTCGTCCGCCGCCAGGACGTCGGTAGATTCCTTTTGCATGGAGCAGGCCATGTCGAAGACGGCATCGTACCGCCCCATGTATTTCAGCCCTACATCCCGGAAGTGGGAGGTGAAACCGGCCAGGTGTTCCGGCGATACGGTGAAATGCATCCGGCAGACCCGTTCCGAGTCCCGAGCGATCAGCACCGTCTCCACCACATGTTCTTCAAAAGCGGTGCGGCACTCGTCTCCGTACCGGTGGAAAAGAAGCAGGCCCTTGGGGAGATCGGCGTACCCGAGCCCCTCTTCGGTCATCAGCGCCTTCAGGATCGGGCGGACCTCCCCTCTTCCGGCCAGGTCGTCCAGATCCAGGCCGTCCAGGGCCAGGACCTCCTTCAGGTCCCGGTAGAAGGCGAACCGGGGCAACCCTTCCAGGAAGGTCCGCAACGACTCGCCCGGTTCCGGCGGGTCGTCTTCCTTCAGATGCGGGAACAGGTCCCGGAACATCCGGGTGGCGGCGCCGGAGGCCGGAACGAAGCGGGAGATCCTGCCTGCGGACCGGGCCTGTTCATGGAGGCGGATCCGCCGATCGGCCTCGGCCTCTTCCAGGCGGAGAATCCCGTCGCCGAGGGTGCAGGGACGGTCGATGTCCGCGTACCCGGGAGGATCGCGGTACTGGGCGAGCTGACGTTCCGCTTCCTCCACGGAGATTCCGCGGGCTTCCAGCTCGGCCAGGTCCTGGTCGGTCCATTCGCTCATCCGCCGTCCTACCCTCCAAAGGGACATGTTAGCCTGTTTTCCAGGATGTTCGTACCCGGGAGGAGGCTCCTCACTCCGCCCAAGGTGGAAGGGAGAATGTTGATGATCCCTCGTAACCTCCTCTGATCCTCGCCG
>CAZZIV010000166.1:0-7409 GCA_964654385.1 uncultured Acidobacteriota bacterium
ATCGCCGCGCTAAGCAGAATCTGCTGGTGCAGCAGTGCGGCGCGGCTGTTCGATAGTGGCCCACCGGTGTTGTGCAACGGCAACTGAAAGGCCAGTTGTTTCAGGAGAAAGTCGAGGGGATGATCCCAGCTCCCCTTTCTGGCTCGTTCCCATATATCGGGGATCGGTTCAAGACGTACAATCGGCAAGCACTGCATGCGGAATCAATAGAATTCGACCACCCTACGACCTGCGAACGAATGAAAATAACAGCGCCGATACCGCGAGATATGTCTATGGTGCTAGAGACACTGCGACTGGACGTTAAGTAATCCTCACGGACGCCAGATGCAAATACATGGCAAGGCTAATTGCAGTTCGTCGAGAGCATCTTCACCTTCACTCGGCTGGCGGAAGCCTACCGGCTGGCGGCCCTGGACGTGGTGGAGCACAGGGCCGGCGCGTCCCGGCGGGACCGGGAAGAGGACACCCCCGCCGCCGCCGCTTCCTGAGCAGGATCGAAGAAACAGGTTTCCTCCAGGTCCCGGTTTCGGATACCATTTCCGGATCCGTGAACCGAATTCGGAGGAAACCGATGCCCGACCCGATGATTCCCGTCAAACCGGAGATCGCCCGGCGATCCCATATCGCCTCAATGGAGGAGTACCGGCGGCTCTACCGCCTCTCCCTGGACAACCCGGAGTGGTTCTGGGCGGAACAGGCTAAGGCGCTGACCTGGTACCACCCATGGCACACGGTCCTGGACGCCGACTACGAAGAGGTCGATTTCAGCTGGTTCCTGGGAGGCCGGCTGAACGCCTGCTTCAACTGCGTGGACCGGCACCTGTCGACCCACGGCGACCGGACCGCCATTCTCTGGGCGGGAGACGAGCCGGGTGAATACAAACACATCACCTACCGGGAGCTGAAACACCATGTCTGCCGGATGGCGAACGCCCTGAAGGCCCACGGCGTCCGGAAAGGGGACCGGGTCTGCATGTACATGCCGATGATCCCCGAGCTGGCCTACGCCATGCTCGCCTGCGCCCGGATCGGCGCGGTCCACTCGGTGGTGTTCGGCGGGTTCAGCGCCGAAGCGCTCCGGGACCGGATCGTGGACGCCGACTGCCGCGTGGTGATCACCGCCGATGAAGGGAAGCGGGGCGGGAAGACGATCCCCCTCAAGAACATCACCGACCGGGCAGTGGAAGGGATCTCCTCCGTCCGCTCGGTCCTGGTGGCCCGGCGGACCGGTGCGAAGGTGCCGATGACCCCCGGCCGGGACTATCCCCTGGAAGAGGAATGCAGGAAGCAGCGTTCCACCTGCACCACCGAATGGATGGGAGCCGAGGATCCCCTGTTCATCCTGTACACCTCCGGCTCCACCGGAAAGCCGAAAGGGGTTCTCCACACCACCGGCGGCTACCTGACCTACGCCGCCTCCACCCACAAATACGTTTTCGATTACCACCCGGGGGACATCTACTGCTGCGCCGCCGACATCGGCTGGATCACCGGGCACACCTACATCCTTTACGGCCCCCTGGCCAACGGGGCGACCACGGTGATGTTCGAATCGACGCCGGTCTACCCGGACGCCGGACGGTACTGGCGGATGGTGGACGACCTGGGGATCAACATTTTCTACACCGCCCCGACGGCGCTCCGGGCGATCGCACGGCACGGAGACGAGTTCGTGACCCGGTACAAGCGGGACAGCCTGAGAATCCTGGGCACGGTAGGCGAGCCGATCAACCCGGAGGTCTGGAACTGGTATCACGACGTGGTCGGCGAAAAGCGGTGCGCCGTGGTGGACACCTGGTGGCAGACCGAGACCGGCGGCATCCTGATCCCCCCCCTCCCCGGTGTCACGCCGACCAAGCCCGGCTCGGCGACCCTGCCGTTCTTCGGGATCAAGCCGGCCCTGATGGACGCCGACGGGAAGCCGATGGAGGGAAACGGCGTCTCCGGCCCGCTCTGCATGGCGACCCCCTGGCCGGGGCAGGCCCGCACCGTCTACGGCGACCACAACCGGTACAAGGAAACCTACTTCGCCGCCTACCCCGGCTACTATTTCACCGGCGACGGATGCCGGCGGGACGAAGACGGCTATTACTGGATCACCGGCCGGATCGACGATGTCCTGAACGTCTCCGGCCACCGGCTGGGCACGGCGGAGATCGAATCGGCCCTGGTCGCCCACGAGCTGGTGGCCGAAGCGGCGGTGGTCGGCTACCCCCACCCGATCAAGGGGACCGGCATCTACGCCTACGTCCACCTGGCAGGAGACGACGCGGATCGGACCGAGGAAGACCTGGCCGGCGCCCTGAAAGAGCAGGTCCGGCAGGTCATCGGGCCGTTCGCCGCCCCGGACGTGATCCATGTGGCGGTCAGCCTGCCCAAGACCCGCAGCGGGAAAATCATGCGCCGAATCCTGCGGAAAATCGCCGCTTCCGAATACGACGGCTTAGGAGACGTCTCTACGCTGGCCGACTCGGGCGTGGTGGAGCGGCTGATCCAGGAGCACAAGAACAGGGTGGACTGAAACCGGCGTGCAACTTATTCTTAGGATCCGGTGGAATAAAACGTCGGCTCGCGCGTATCTATTACGGAACATCCGACAGGAGACCTCTCATGCGCCCCACAATACAGATCCGGATCACCGTACTTTTTCTCGGCCTTCTGCTCCTGGCCGTCCTCCCTGTCGCCGGAGGCGAGCCGATCGCCGTCCTCAGGATTCAAAGTTTCGACGCCCTGAAGACCGACGTGGACCAGGTCGTCCAAAGGGTCCAGGGACCTGAAATCGGAAAGCAGCTGATGCAGCCGCTGACGGAACTGCTCCAGTTCCCCGGCGCCGAACTGCTGGATACCCGGAGCCCCCTGGTCCTGGTCTTCCCGATGGAAGGGATGGCGCTGGGCGAGAAAGGGTTCATCCTGGCCGTCCCGATCCGGGACCCGGAAGGAAAGTTGCCGGGAATCATCGAGTCCAGCGAAGGGGCTCAAAAGGATGAAGCCGGTGTTTTTTCGTTCAAAGCCGGGAAAAAAGCGGAGGGCGCCGCGACGATCCGGGGCACACACCTCCTGGTCGGAATGAACCGGGACCTGGTGGCGAATTTCGATCTTTCCTCGATCCAGGGGATCGAAGACCTCCCCCCCGGTAACATCGCCGTGGACATCAACCTGGTTCCCTTGACCCCGATGATCGACGCGGGCCTGCAGACCGGGCGGCAGGCGATGCAGCAGCAGATGACCCAGGCCGCCCAAGGGGAGGAAGGCGACGGAGGGGAAGAAGGAGAATCGGCCGGACCAGACCCGGAATCGATCGCCGCCATGGTGGATTTCTACTTCAACTTCCTCCAGGACCTGGTCCACAACACCGGCAGGATCCAGTACTCCCTGGAACTCACCCAGGACCATCTCCTGCTCCATAACCGGTGGCTTCCCCGCTCCGGCAGCACCTTCGAGGAACTGCTCCAGGGGCAAAAGGGAGGTCTCCCGGACCTGGCCCGCCTGATCGACCCGGAAGCAGGGATCGGCGCCATGGCAGGACAGTTCACCATGACGCCCAGGTTCCAGGCCGCTCTCCAGTCGTTCTCTCAAGATTACGTGAAGGTGATGAAAGGGTTCCTGGCGGCGATGCCGGGCGCCGAAGGAGACGCCCCGGCGTTCGCGGCGCTCATGAAAGCCATGGAACATAGCGTGGACAAGTGGACCTCCTGCTACCGGGGGGACTTCGTCGCCAACATCGGCCTGGGAGGGGACGGCGGATTCCACGTGGAGGAGATCATCGGCGTTTCCGATCCGGAGGCCTGCAACTCCATCGTCCACACCATGGCGACCGCGTTCGAATCGCTCCCGAAGGACTCCGAAAAGGAACCTTTCATCAGCCTGACACCCGGAGCTTTTCAATACCGGGGAATCGACGTCACCCGACAGCAGACCTCGTTCGCCGTTCCCGGCGCCCCTCTCACCGGTGGAGGGCCGGAGGAGATCCTGAACCGCTTGTTCGGTGGCAACGGCCTCGTGGCCCACTACGGAATCACCGAAAAGTATATGCTGACCGCCATCGGCAAGAACTCCGCGGATCGGTTCAAGGCGCTGGCGGACCGGCTCCTGGACGCTCCGAAAGCGAAAGCAGAGATCTCCGGTCTCACTGAAGAGAGTTTCGCCCCGATCCGGACCGGCCCGGGCTTCTTCGCCGTCCTGGATATTGAATCGATGTTCCGAGCGATCGTTTCCCTGGCCGGGACCGAGGACGTAGGCGACCAGGCGTTCCTGGATCTCCTGGACGTGGCGCCGGAGGGGACCGGCCGGATCGTGGACGGGCTTCGCCTGGATCCGGACGCCGCCCGGTCCACCCTGGCGGTCCGCCTGGATCTGCTGGATCTGATCGGGAAAATGGGGGAACTGGAAAAAGCAGGGAAACCGGAGAAAGAAACCGCCGGAAATACCGCAACCGGCGAGGAAAAGCCGACGAGAGCCGGCAACGGCAGCGACCTGTAGGAAATCCGGGGCGTTCCGGCGATATTTGCCTTCCGCCCCGCATCGGCGTAAGCTTCAGACCTCTCCCCTTCGCGCCTGCGGACCGAACAGAGGTGCGCCCGTATCCGTAAGGAAAGGCGGAAGTGATGAAGCCACGATCCTGGACCCTTCTCGGAACGCTGGCCCTGCTCCTGGTTTCAGGGGCCTATGCGTACAGTCCGGGAACCGGGGACCTGTTCAGCGAGGACTTCGAGAACGGCCTGGATGCCGATTGGGAGATGGGGAACGGAATCCTGAACAGTCCTTCCCCCTGGACCATCAAGCCGGACGGCGTGGATATGGCCCTCAACGCCGACGGGTACGGCCCGTTCGGCTCCTCCCTCAGCCGGCACTGGGCCCGCCACTACCTGCACCCGACCGAGGCGACCACCCTGTCCATCGCCTTCGAATTCGAAACCGAGTACGGCAGCGGCTGGTACTTCTTCCTGGACGTGGAGCAGCGGGCCGAAACCCTCCGCAAGTACCGGATGCGGATCGCCGAGGACGGCGTGATCTCCCTCTGGCGGACCGAAGGAGGGATCCCGGTGCAGTTGGCCGCCACCGGGCCGAACATCATTCCCAAACGGAAGAAGCGGTGGATCCGCTTCGCCGTGGAGCCGGGGGCCGGGGGACACCCGGCGCTGAAGGTTCGGGTCTGGTCCGGAGGCGCCGCCGGAGAGCCGGTTTCCGGCTGGACCCTGGAAGCTCTCGACGACCTGGACACCCTGGAACGGGTCCACCGGTTCGAGATCGAATCCGACGGCCCGGGGGGGAACGACACCTGGATCGACGACATGGACATCTTCGGCGATCCGGGGAACGGCGTCGCCTCTTCGGTGAAGACGATCTACATGGTGGAGATGTCTCACCTGGATATCGGTTTCACCGAACCGCCCGACGATATCGAGCTGTTCGCCAAGACCCATCTCGACCAGGTGGTCGCCAACCTGAAGGCCGACCCCGAGTATCGCTGGCTGATCGAATCGGGCTGGTGGCTGGACCACTGGTGGCAACAGTCCACCGATGCCGAGAGGCAGGAGATGGTCTCCCTGCTCCAGGAAGGAAGGATCCGGCTGGGGGCAGGATACGCCAACCAGACCTCCACCATGCTCGGCCACGAAGAATTGATCCGGAACCTTTACTTCAGCACGAAAATGGGAGCGGAAAACGGTTTCCCGATCCGGGCCTGGGTGCAGGACGATGTGCCCGGATCCACCTTCGCCGTTCCGGAAATCCTGGCCCGCTCCGGCATCGACTACTACCTGGGAGGGATGAACACATCGTTCGGCGGATCCCTCACCGCGCCGGACCACGGAGACCGGCCGTTCTGGTGGGTCGGGCCCGACGGCAGCAAGGTGCTGGCCTGGATCACGTTCAACTCCTACGCGGAAGGGTTCCGGTACGGCTTCTCGTTCTTCGACACCCTGCCCGACCTGTACGACAAGCTGGGCCGGGAACTCCCCTCCCAGGAGGAGGCCGGGTACCGGTACCCGGAGCTGATGCTGATGCGCGGGTTCGACAACCATTACCAGGGGTTTCATGTCCGGAACCTGGTCAACCAGTGGAACGCCACCTATGCCACGCCGAAATTCGTGCTGGCCACCTTCGACGAGTTCATGGACCACATGGTCGCCACCTATGGCGCCTCCTCCTTCCCCGAGTACACCGGCGACTTCGGCGCCGCCTGGGCCCGGAGCCGGGCCGGCGCGCCTCACACCGTGGAGCGGATCCGGCAGGCACACCGGGACGGCCGGGCCGCCGAGGCGTTGCAGGCCCTCTCCTCGGCGATGGACGGAGACCCGGCCCCGATGGCGGACCTGGACTTCCTGTACACGAAAATGCTCACCTCCGACGGCCATACCGGCGCCGGCGGCTGGCCGGGGTACTTCACGCCGGAGGAAATGGACCGGAACAACCGGATCCATCTCGGGTACGCCACCGACGCCCGGGACACGGCGAAACGTCTGCTGGACGACGGGGTGGACCGTCTCCTGGCCGAGCTGCCGGCCTCCGGCGACACGGTGGCGGCGGTGAACCGGCTGGGGCGGGCCCGGGACGGCTGGGTCCGGATCCAGCTTCCGCCGGAGATCTACAACACCCAGTTCCAGGTGGTCGAGGTGGAATCGGGAACGGAGATCCCGTACCAGCGGTTCGACACCGCCTCGGAGATCCTGTTCCACGGAGAAAACCTGCCGCCCTTCGGATACCGGACCTACTCCCTCGTTCCCGGCACCCCCGCCGCGACGCCTCCCGGAATGCTGGCGGTGACCTCCACCAGCCTGGAAAACGACTTCTACCTGCTTACCGTGGACCCGGTGGACGGCTCTCTTTCCAGCCTGGTGGAAAAGAGCACCGGCCGGGAGATGATCGACGCCGCCTCCGCGTACGACTTCAACGAACTGGCCAAGAACACCAAGGCCCAATACGACGCCGGGCAGGCCCCGGTGGCCGTGCCTCCCGCCTCGGCGACGGTCACCATCGAAACCGACGGCAACCTGATGGCCGCCCTGAAGGTCACTCGGACCGGGAACGCACAGGTGGAGACGATCTACCGGCTCTACAACGGGGAGGACCGTGTGGAGATCGAGAACGTCCTGGACAAGGACCAGACTCCGTATGTTCCCCTGGCCACCGCCACCGAAGCGTTCATGGTCACCATGCCGTTCGACATCCATAACTTCCGGATCCGCACCGAGACCACCACTCGTTTCCTCGACCCGGTCAACGACGGTTTCCAGCGTTCCTCGGTGTTCGATTACCACAACGCCGAACACACACTGGCCCTGCTGGACGACAACGGCGGCCTGCTTTACGCCGGCAACCAAGCCGCCGCCCACCACTTTGCAAACCTGAGCAGCCTGGGCTCGTCGGACCACCTCATCCGCAGAGCTCACTCGGTATCGATCCAG
>CAZZIV010000167.1:0-7305 GCA_964654385.1 uncultured Acidobacteriota bacterium
GACACCGCCTCGTCCCCCGGAGCCGCTCCCCCCCGGGGGGCCCGCCCGCGACCACACCGGGCCGGGGAGTCCGGAAGCCCCTGCCACCGCCCCGGTTCCGTCCCTCGGCCGGGTGCGGGGAGAGCCGCGCCTGGAGCGCCCCGGTCAGGAACCGATCCAGCGGGAGCGAGCGGGCCCGCCGGAGAAGCTGGAACAGGCCGCCGATCCGGTGGATCAGGACTTCGTCCGGCAGGTTCAGCAACTCCCGCACATCCTCGGCGACCTGTTCCCGGAGGTCCCGGCGGAGGGTCTCCGCCGCCGCCTGGAAAGCGGCCAGCGGCTTTTCGAAACGGGGCGGGCCGGCTTCCACGTCTTGAGAAAGCTGCCGAAGACCGGCGCAGCTTCCCTCGACCCGCAGGACCCTCCGGTCCAGGTCGTCCGGTTCCCGGACTTCTTCCAGTTCCGCCTCGGCGGCGGCGATCCGGCTCAGAACCCGGTCTTCGACCTGCCGGGCCAGTTCCCGGCAGAGACGCCGGACCGTTCCGGCAGGCGCTGCGGATTCCAGAAAACCGATCCATACGCGCGTCGCATTTCCCGGCGGCACGACCCGGTACAGCACCGCCGCGTCCAGGAGGAAGCGGAGGAGCGGTTCACCGCCGGCTTCCAGCAGCGGCCGGATCGTTTCCAGGAGTCGTTCCTCCGCCGGCTCTCTTCCGAACAGGGCCAGGGGAGTGAACGCCGCCCGGACCGCTTTCCGCTGTTCGGCGTCGTCGCCTCCAGGCACCGCCAGGGTTCCCCGGTCACCGTCCAGGCAGACGATCTCCCCTTCCCGGAGGCGGACCGGTCGTCCGCCGCCGGAAGGGATCAGTTCCACCAGGTACTCCTCCCCCTGGAGCAACCGGGCGGAACCGTCGGACCCGATGGCGAGGGACGGCTTGCCGAACTCCCTGGACAGGAGGCTCATGTGGGAGAGGAGCGCTCCGCCGAAGGTGAGGGTGCCGGCGGCAGCCAGAACCCTCCCGACGTCTTCGGGCACAGCCCGGGCCGCCACCAGGATCGTCCCCTCCGTCTCCGCGGTGTCCAGGCCGGGCCGGTTCCTGCGGATCGGGCCGCACGCGGTTCCCGGGGCGGCTCCGCGGCCCTGGAGAAGAAGGGTGTACTTTTCGCCGGTGGTTCCAGAGTGATCCATCAGGACGGATTGTAACCCTTTTTTGTTCTGGAATCCCCGGCGGCCGATCCGGGAAGCGGTATCATGAACCTTCGAGGGACCATGGGAGGATCCAGGATGTCCGGAAGAAAGAAGCAGGACGGAAGGCAGGGAAACCGGAGGGGTGGATCGCTCGAGATCACTCCGGAACAGGCGCGCTGGCGATGCGATCCGGACCGTTTCGATTTCGAGACCACGGCGGAGATCGACCACTGCCCGATCGAACTGATCGGCCAGCCCCGGGCGATCGAGGCGCTGCAGGTCGGCCTCTCCCTGCGGACCCGCGGCTACAACATCTTCGTTTGCGGCGAGGTCGGCACCGGCCGGTCCACCGCGGTGGACCGACAGTTGAACGAGGTCTCGAGGGACGACCTGGTCCCGGACGATCTGGCGTATGTCTACAACCCGAAACTGCCGGAGCAGCCCCGCCTCCTGCGGCTTCCTGCCGGCCGGGGCCTGGAGTTCCGCCAGGCGCTGGAAATGCTGGTCCACGGCCTGGAAATCAAGCTGAATCTCCTCTTCGAGTCCGACGAGTTCACCGACGCCCGCCAGGAGGCGGCCGACTCGATCCGGAAACCGGTGCGGGCGACTTTCGAACAGTTCGAAAAGGAGTTGAAAGAGGCCGGTTTCACCGTGGTCCAGATCCGGGTGGAAGGAACGATCCATCCGGAAGTGCTCCCGATAGTGGACGGGGAACCGAAAGGGATGGACCTCTTCCTGGGCCGGGTGAAGGCCGGGGAGATGTCCCAGGAGGATTTCGACGGACTGGAGACCCGCCGGCAGGAAATGATGAGCCGGCTGATCCGCCACCGGAAAGCCTACCGGGCCGCCGAGTTGCAGCTTCGCAGAGACCTGGAGAACCTGGACCGGGAAAAGGCCCGGCCGATCATCGAGAGCGCGGTGCGGGAACTGGCGGAACGTTTCGACAACGAGGCGGTGCGCGGCTACCTGGAAGATGTAAAGGCCGAACTCCTGGACAGTATGCGGCTGCTCCGGGAGAAGATCGAGGCGGACGACGGCGCGGTCCAGGGGGATGAGGAAACCGTCCGGGCCGAGTTCGAGGAAATGATGATCCCGTACGCGGTGAACGTGCTGGTGGACAACACCGGCGCCACCCGGCGCCCGGTGGTCTGGGAAACCGCGCCGACCTTTAGGAACCTGTTCGGCACCATCGAGCAGTACCGGGAGGAGACCGGCGAATGGGCCACCGACCACACCCGGATCAGCGGCGGATCGATCCTGAAGGCGAACGGCGGGTTCCTGGTCCTGGACGCCATCGATATGCTGGCGCAAAAAGAAGTCTGGCCCGCCCTGAAGCGGACCCTGAGGCACCGGAAGCTGGAAATCCAGGCGCCGGACCCGAACCAGGCCGGCAGCATCGCCCTGAAACCGGAAGCGATCCCCCTGGACCTGAAGGTGGTCCTGATCGGCACTCCCCAGATCTACGCGTTGCTCTCCCGCCTGGACGAAGATTTCGGCAAGGTGTTCAAGATCAAGGCCGAGTTCGCCCTCTCCACGCCCAGGAGCGAGGAGGAAATCCGGAACTACGCCTGCTTCATGCTCAAGAAAACCCTGGACGAGAACCTCCCTCCTTTCCACAAGGACGCCGTCGGCGCGGTGGTGGAGGAAGGGGTGCGGCTGGCCGGCCGGCAGGACCGGCTGACCACCCGGTTCAACGCCGTGGCTGACCTGGTGCTGGAAGCGGGCCACTGGGCCCAGGAGGACCAGGCGGAACAGGTCCGGGAGAAACATGTGGACCTGGCGGTGGAACGGCGGATCCGGCGCCACGACCTGGTGGAAGAGGTGGACCGGAAGCGGATGGCCGAAGGGACCGTTCTCCTGGACATGGAGGGGGAGAAAGTCGGCCAGCTCAACGGCCTGGTGGTGCTGGACACCGGCGACCACGTGTTCGGCCAGCCGGCACGGATCACGGCGGTCACCGCCGTCGGAAGCGCCGGGATCGTCGACATCGAGCGGGAATCGGAGAAAAGCGGGCCGATTCACACCAAGGGAGTCCTGATCCTGGCCGGGTTCCTGCGGGCCCGGTGGGCCCAGGAGCGTCCCCTCGCCCTGTCGGCGAGCCTCTGCTTCGAGCAGAACTACGGAGGGATCGACGGGGATTCGGCCTCGGCGGCGGAGCTGTTCACCCTGCTTTCCAGCCTGTCCGGGGTTCCTCTGAAGCAGGGGATCGCGGTCACCGGTTCGGTGAACCAGCGGGGAGAGATCCAGCCGATCGGCGGTGTCAACTCGAAAATCGAAGGGTACTTCGACCTCTGCCGGCTGAAGGGGCTGACCGGAGAGCAGGGCGTGATGATCCCGGCGACCAACCTGCCCCACCTGATGCTTCGGAAAGACGTCACCAAGGCGATGCGCCGGGGCGAGTTCCGGATCTGGGCGATGGAGACCGTGGAGCAGGGGATCGAAATCCTTACCGGCCTTTCGGCCGGCGTCCGGGGCGAAGATGGAACGTACCCTCGGAAAACCGTGTTCCGTAGGGTGGATGAACGGCTGGCGGACCTGGCGGCTCGGGCGAAACAGTACCGGTCGTCGAAAGAGTCCGATTGAGGTATTCTGCAGGCGGATCGATTCTCGGAAAGGAGAACCGTCATGGCGATACGGATCGGCATCATGGGGTTCGGCCGGATCGGCCGGAACGTGTTTCGCATTCTGTACCCGCGGGACGACATCGAAATCGTGGCGATTGTCGACCTGGCCGATCCGAAAGGCCTGGAATACCTCCTGAAATACGACACGGTTCACGGCCGGTTCCGGGAGCCTCTCCGGGTAGTCGGCGGCAATATGTACGTCAAGGGACGGCAGATCCGGATGCTCGACCGGAAGGCGCCTGGGGACGTGGACTGGGGCGCCATGGGCGTCGATATTGTGGTGGAGGCGACCGGGCAGTACCGGTTCCGGGCCGAACTGGAAAAGCACCTGGAAATGGGGGCGAAGCAGGTGATCCTGACCGTTCCGCCCCGGGACGAGATCGACGCCATGGTTGTGATGGGGGTGAACGACGATGTCCTGACCCCCGAGAGCCGGATCGTCAGCAACGCCTCCTGCACCGCCAACGCCCTGGCGCCGGTCTGCAAGATCCTGGACGAAGCGTTCGGCATCGACTCCGGTTTCATGACCTCCGTCCACGCCTACACCAACGACTCCCGGCTGGCCGATGTGCCCCACAGTGAGCTGCGCCGCTCCCGGGCGGCGGCGGAAAACATTATTCCGACCACCACCTACTCGCCGAAAATGCTGGAGAAGATCCTGCCCGAGCTGAAAGGGAAACTGGACGGGATGGCGATGAACGTTCCGGTGCCCGACGGTTCGGTGGTCGACCTGGTGACGGTGATGGAACGGCCGGTGACCAAGGAAGAAGTCAACGAAGTAGTCCGTTCCGCCGCCATGACGACCCTGAAGCATATCGTCGAATACACCGACCAGCCGGTGGTGTCCTCGGACATCATCGGGAATTCCCATTCGGCGATTTTCGACGGCCTGGCCACGGTGGTCCTGGACGGCGTCATGCTCAAGACCCTGACCTGGTACGACAACGGCTGGGGGTATGCCTCCCGCGTGGTGGAGCTGATCGGAAAGCTGGCCGCCTTCCAGACGAGGCCGAACGGAGAGGAGGCCCGGTCATGAGCGCGCAAAAACGAAAAGTCGCCATCAACGGGTTCGGACGGATCGGCCGGACCGTGTTCCGGATCCTTTCCGAGCGGGACGACATCGACGTGGTCGCCCTGAACGACATCTCCGACAACAAGGGGTTGGCCTATCTTCTGAAATACGACACGGTCCACGGCCGGTTCCCCGGCGAGATCCATGTGACCGACGACGAGATGACCGCCGGCAAGCAAACGGTGCAGATGCTGGCGATTCGGGATCCGAAAGACCTTCCCTGGAAAGAGATGGGCGTCCGGGTGGTGATCGAGGCGACCGGGATCTTTCGGAAGCGGGCGCAGATCGCCCGGCACCTGGACGCCGGCGCCGAGCGGGTGATCCTGACCGTCCCGGCCAAGGACCCGATCGACGCCACCGTGGTGCTCGGCGTGAACGACGCCAGCCTTCAGCCGGAGCACCGGATTGTTTCCAACGCTTCCTGCACCACGAACTGCCTGGCTCCGGTGGCGAAGGTGCTTCACGAAAATTTCGGCATTCAGAGCGGATTCATCACCACGGTGCACGCGTACACCAACGATCAGCGGCTGGCCGACGTTCCCCACACCGACCTGCGCCGGTCCCGGGCGGCGGCGGAAAACATCATCCCCACCACCACCGGAGCCGCCAAGGCGGTGGGAACGGTCCTTCCCGCCCTGGCGGGAAAGCTGGACGGTATCGCCATGCGTGTACCGGTGCCGGACGGATCGACCGTGGACCTGGTGGCCCGGGTGGAGAAGGAAACCACCTCGGAACAGGTCAACGCCGCCATGAAAGCGGCGGCGGAAGGGGAGTTGAAGAGCATCCTCTCCTATTCTGAAGAGGCGATCGTTTCGTCGGACATCATCACCAGTCCGTACTCGGCGATCTTCGACGCCCCTTCCACCCGGGTGCTGGGCGGGAAGCTGGTGAAGGTGATCGCCTGGTACGACAACGAGTGGGGCTATTCCTGCCGGGTCGTGGACCTGCTGGAACGGCTGCTGGATTCCTGACGCCGGGAGGTCAGGCCTTAACCGGTTCGACCTTCTCCCGGAAGATGATGCCGTCGGTCTCCAGTTCCCGGAGAATCGGCATATAGAACGACGGGTGGGTCGGGATTTGGCAGCCGGTCAGGGGGAATTCCCCGTCCAGCAGTAACCGGGCCGCCACCGACGCCGGCTGTCCCACCGTGCGGGACATGGCGGTCAGGCCGCCCGGCTCGCCCTCCAAGGTGAAGGTGGAGGTGAGAATCTCCTGCCGGTCATTCTCTTCCGGGTAGCGGGCGCGGATCCGGTGGTACAGCACCACCAGGTCCCGGGAGTCCGGAAGAAGCCGGAGCTTTTCCTTCAGCAGGTGCACCAGGGCGTCGGTCATCGTTTCGCCGGAGCAGCCGGTCGGCCGGTCGTCGAACAGGCCGAGCCATCGCAGGTTCTCCAGGATCCCCCCGGTCGGGCTGAGCCCAAGGTACTGGGCGACCCGTCGTTCGATGGAGGACTGGGGCGCCAGGTCCCGGGGCAGGAACATCTCCACCAGTTCCCGCCAGGACCGGTCCGCCAGGTCCGGGATTCGAAGATGTTCGTTCGGAAGGCCGAGCCGGACGATCTGTTGCCAGGTTTCGGACCAGCCCGGGTATCGCAAGGTGCCCCGGATCAAGGTCCGAACCTGTTTCAGACCGAAGACCTCCATGTACGACCGGGAGTCCCGGTTCGGATATCCTTCCATCCGGCCGACGCCGTCGATGTCGAACATCTCCGTCCGGTCGAATACGTGGTGCCAGGGGATGATTTTCGTTTTTCCGTCCACCATGCACTGGGCGCCGTTTTCGCCGGACATGACCACGTTTCGAGGGTTCCAGGTGATGACGTATCGAAGCGGATTATCGTCGCCGTCCGGGGCCGCCACGCCGCCGCCGTAAGAGCGGAAGCTTTCCACCACGCCGCCCTTCTTCCGGACCTTGTGGATCAAGGTCATGGCGGACATCAAGTCCAGGCCCGGATCCAGGCCGACCTCGGAGAGCAGCAGCACTCCCTGCCGCCGGGCGTCCCGGTGCATCGCCCGCAGGTCGGCGTTCCGATAGGAGACCGAAATCATCGGCGTGAGGTGAAGGATGCACTCCCGGCTGACCATGGAGAGAAACTTCGGCGGCATGAAGTTCACCACCAGGTCGGCCGCCTGGATCTGGGCGCTGACCATGTGGGTGTCGTTGATGTTCAGGCGGATCGCCGTTCCCCAGGCGTGGTCGCCCACCCTCTGCCGGGCCAGGCCGGCGTCCAGGTCGCCGACCGTGATGAACCAGTTCTTCTCTTCCGCCTGGCTCAGCAGGCTCCGGATCAAGTAAGGGGAACTTTGTCCCGCGCCCAGGACGAGGATTTTCTTCATGGCCCGGATTGTAACTCCGAATCGAACCTGCCGGTAGTGGTTTCCAATCAGTAGGCCCGTGCGAAATGGACCCGGCGTTTCGACGGCTTCCCGCACTTCACGCA
>CAZZIV010000168.1:0-7226 GCA_964654385.1 uncultured Acidobacteriota bacterium
GGAACTCGTCGGCCCGCGCACAGGGACAGTATGCGAAACACCCGATGCCGCTTCCCGGGGGAAATACCGTTCGAGCCGGTTGCAATCCTATCACCGGGCGATGAGACCGGATCGCCGCCTGGATTCGCGATGGTATCTTCGAGCACGATCCGCGCTTCGCCGATATCCCGCAGCCGGCGCATCCGGTCGCGCTGGAGGCAGCGCCCGATCAGGCGCCGGATCGGAGGCGGAGTTGCGGCCGGAAGATCGCTCAGTTCAATCGGCGCCCGCAGGACGTCGGCGATCGTGTGGGAGATCGTCTCGCCGTCGAACAGCCGTTTGCCGCTGAACATCTCGTGCAGCATTACGCCGAACGACCAGATGTCGGCGCGCCGGTCGGTCGGTTGCCCGGAAGCCTGCTCCGGGGACATGTACGCAGCCGTGCCGAGGATCAAACCGGCGACGGTGCCGGCGGAGGTCATCGTCGGCGCGCTGCCGGGATCGCTGGCCGTACCCGGGGCGTACGCCTTGGCCAGGCCAAAATCGAGAACTTTGGCGCGGCCCTCAAGGGTGAGACGAACGTTGGCCGGCTTCAGGTCCCGGTGGATAACGCCGCCCTCGTGGGCCGCTTCCAGCGCTTCGGCCACTTCGCAGGCGATCTGCAACGCGCGGTTCGTTTCGAGGGGGCCGCGATCGAGAACGGCCGAAAGGTCCTCCCCCTCCACCAGTTCCATGGCCAGAAACCTTACGCCGCCGTCTTCGTGAATTCCGTAGATTCCGGCGATATTCGGATGGTTCAGCGAGGCGAGCACCCGCGCTTCCCGTTCGAACCGGGCCAGCCGCTCGGCATCGAGAGCGAACGCCTCGGGCAGGATCTTGATGGCGACTTCCCGGTCGAGGGTCGTATCGATCGCCTTCCACACCACTCCCATGCCGCCCTCGCCGATTTTCTCGACAAGGCGGTAGTGTAAAAGATTGCGCCCTTGCTCGATGTTCAAATGCTCCCCTCCCGCGTCGGAGAGATCATACTACATGCAGGCGTTTGCTCCGAATATATCGCGCCGTTGGAGTTTCCGGAAATGAACCGGGAGGATAAGATACCAGTGAGGTGACCTTGTGATTCTTCATCAATACCCCGGATTGGACGGTATCGGATCGATCTCGCCGCCCTGTCTCCGGATCGAGTTCGCTCTGCGCTTTCTGGATCTGGACTTTCGCAAGAAAAACCATCGATCCATGAAACAGGTCAAGAAAATCTGCCCGACCGGAAGACTGCCCGTGCTGGAGATGGAAGACGAGTTTATCGGCGATTCGGTGAGGATCATGGACCGCCTGGAAACGATCTACCCGGAAAGCGCACTGTGGCCCGGGGATCCGAACGGCAGAGTCCAGGACCGTCTCTGGGAACATTTCGCGAACGATTCCATCTACTGGTACGGGTTCTACCTCCGATGGGTCCATCCGGAGAATTCAAAACGGTTTATGGACGCTCTTCTGGAACCGATCCCGTTCCCAATGCGCTGGATCGTGAAGAACATCCTTGGATCGCGACAGCGCCGCCGCTCCATGGAACACGGGACCGGAGGGATGACCCCGGCGGAGGTGCACGACAACCTGGACCGCTCCCTGGCCATGGCCGAAGCAGGGCTGAAAGACGGCCCGTTCCTGCAAGGAAGGAATCATCCAGGGAGAGGCGACCTGGCCCTGGCCTCCACGCTGATTCAGTGCGGATTCCGAAACACCTTGCCTGAAGCGACGGCGATGCTCCGCCGCCGCCCGCGGTTGATGAAGCATACCGAAGATGTCTACAAGGCCTGCAAGATGGAGATGCCGCTCTGGTGGAACGAAGAACGGCGGGAGCCATTCTGCTGACGGCTCCACTCTAATCCGAATATGACAATCATTCGCGGCCAAAACCGCTGAAGCACCGCTTCATAGCATGCCATTCCCGGCCGTACTCGGCTCCACCAATGCTTATATACGATTGGATATCTGCCCCGTGCGACCAGGGCCTGGCGCACTCTGACGCGTTTTTACTCGCGAATGATTGTCACATTGCGATTGACCGGCTCGAGTACAAACGGTTCGTCCCCTCGCGGCCCTCTCTTGGCCTCTCGGCTGCGAAGATCGAGGAGCGGAAGCCGGTCGAGAAAACCCAGGTAGTCTTCGAGACTGAGGGGACAAGAGGATTTGAACGATCGCAGTGCTTCTATATCCCGGGCAGTCGTGGACAAGCCTCGCTCAAGGTCGAGCCTTTCAGATGGAGTTCTTGATTTCATCGAACTTTTCCTTCAGTCCCGCTTTCTCAAAGTACTCCTCGATCTCTTTCTCGTCCACTCCATCGATCTGCAGGAGAAACCGGATATCCGCCATCTCCTGAAAGGACCGCCCCGGATCATTCTTCATGGCGTGTACCTTCATCGCGGCAAGATGTTCCGGTCGAGGAACCGCCAGATCATGACCGCCTAAATGGAGCCATGTTCCAGGTGATTCAAATAATTTCTCCGCGGTCGAATCATCTACGTAGATCAGTTCCACGCGCCCCATTTCGGAATTCGGGTGCAGGTGGTTGGAATAACCCGGGCTCGAATAGAGTGTTTCATAGCCAAGCGATTCCAGGAAGCCCACAAGACACTCTCGAACACCGAATTCCGTAACAAGGTCGAGATCAGACGTCGCTCTCGAAAAACCATACGCATGTAATGCAAACGCTCCGACCAGTGAGAAACGAACCTTCTCCCGTTCGAAAAAATTCGAAATTTCATCGATAACCTTGGAGAAATTCATCTTATTCCCTTTCAATCGGCGAGAATGCCACAGGTCCATATCCAAGCTGCAACCAACTCCCTGTCGGACTCCTTCTACCGCGTCGCCGTACCGGCACGGCTCCACGAATCCCCTCCCCACATTCATGAATGAAGATGCTACCATTCGTGTATGCGGCAATATCTTCATCTCCTGCGAACGATCCTGGACGAAGGGGTCTGGACCCAAAACCGAACCGGGGTACGGACCCGGAGCGTATGGGGCCACCAGATGCGGTTCGACCTGTCCGAAGGGTTTCCCCTGGTGACCACCAAGAAAACCCACATGCCGTCGATCATCACCGAACTGCTGTTCTTCCTCCACGGCTACACCGACGTCCGCTGGCTCCAGGAGCGGAAGTGCCGGATCTGGAACGAGTGGGCCACCGCGGAACAGTGCCGGGCCAGGGGGCTGGAGGAGTTCGACCTGGGGCCGATCTACGGATGGCAATGGCGGCATTTCGGTGCCGAATACCGGGGGATGAAATCGGACCGGCCCGATTCGATCTCTTATGAAGGAGAAGGGGTCGACCAGCTCCTGTGGGCCCAGGACCAGATCCGGAACAACCCGGACAATCGACAGATCATCCTGAACGCATGGAACGCGAAGGACAAGCCGCGACAGGCCCTTCCTCCCTGCCACGTGCTGATGCACTTCCGGGTGTACGGCGACCGGCTTTCCGGCCATCTATTTCAGCGGAGTTGCGACACGTTCCTGGGAGTGCCGTTCAACATCGCAAGCTACGCCCTGTTCCTGGAGATGATGGCCCAGGCGTGCGGCCTGAAGCCGGGAGAGTTCATCCACACCTTGAGCGACGCGCATATTTACGAGAACCATATGACGCAGGTTCGAGAGCAGCTTTCCCGGGAACCCCGCCCCCTTCCGAAACTGGAGCTGAATCCGGAGGTGAAGGAGATCACCGGGTTCACAAGGGAAGACATCCAGGTCTCCGGGTACGACCCCCATCCTGCGATCAAGGGCGAGGTGGCGGTATAAAGCCATGATCGGGATCGTCGCCATGAACCGGGAGAGGTGCATCGGCAAAGGGAACGACCTGCCGTGGCATTACTCCGCCGACCTGAGACTGTTCAAGAAACGGACCTTGAACGGCACGGTCATCATGGGCCGGAACACCTGGGACAGCCTCCCCCGGAAACCGCTGCAGAAGCGGGACAACGTGATCCTGACCCGAAACCCGGCCACGTTGGAAGAGACGGTCAAGGAGATGCACCGAGTCTACCCGACCGACCTGGCCTGCCTGGACGAAACCCTGCGACCCCTGGCTGAGCCCCGGTTCGTCATCGGCGGCCGGCAGGTCTACGAACGGTTGCAGGATCGTGTCGACGAGTTTTGGGTCACACTGGTTCCGGACGAGGTGGAAGGCGGCGACGTGTTCTTCCCGTTCCCCTTCAATCGGCCCTGGCGCGAGGTGGAGCGGACCGACCTGCCGGAACGGTGCGTCCTGATCCGGTACGTCCGCCGATGAACGGAACGAAGAGAAGCGCCCGCCGACCGCGGACGCTTACGGCGGTGCTTTGGGCCGTCGCTCTTCTGTTCCTCGCCGGCCCGACCTTCGCCGCCGGCAACGACGATTCCTCCCGCGACGACGATGAACCTACGTTGAGAACGAGCCTCGTCCTGGTGGAGAACGGCCCGAACCGCCCGGAACCGATCCGGGCGCGCGGCGGCCTGGCCTGGGTCTTCTCCGACGACCTGGACTTCATCGGCGATATCGGCCTGACGGTTCCGTTCCGCCTGGCAGGATCCCAACTGTACGCGACGGTGGATTCCACCACCGCCATCGAAAAGGCCGGTTCCGATTTCACTTTCATCGTCCGCGATCTGAATTACCGGGCAGAGCTGGGCGCCGTCTTTCCCGGTAGCGGCCGGGGGCGCTGGTCGTTGTTCGCCGGGCAACAGGGACAGGCCCACGTGGATGCCGCCGGGCACCTGTTCGTCCGTTTCTTCGGAGGCGGGTGGGAAACCGGCGGTCGGATTGGAACCGGCCCGGCTTCCGGCTGGAACCTGGAACTGGACGCCGGCGCGATCCTGGACGACCAGGGGATCGACGGCGACGGCCTGGTCAGGGGATCGTTCCGCCTGCTGCGCCCCTGGCGGAACCTGCAGGTCGGCTTCGACTTTTCCTTGGACGGACTGTTCGGTTCCGGCGATTTCAAAGCCGACTATCGAGGCGGCCCACGGATCGGTTTCGTCCTGCCGGGAGGGCGGCGGGCCGACCTGTTCGTTCACTACCTGGACGGAAACAATCCTCTCGGCCTGCGGCTCTCCGGCGTCCTGGCCGGCATCGATTTCCTGGAAGCGCCGGCGGAAGGGATGACGCCGGTGACCCTGCCGGACATCGACGGCTTCGCCGGCCTCACCGGCGGCGACGGGCGGATCGGCGGCCGGATGCGGATGCGGGTGGTCTCCCCTTCCTTCGCCGGGAACTACCGGGCGGTCCTGGAGGTGGACGGAAACGTTCTCCGAAGCGGCGATCCGGCCGGCGCGACGGACAGAGCCGACGAGCTGTACTACCTCTACCATGTCGGCATGGAGCGGCAGTGGCGGAAGTTCCTGGCCGGCGCCTGGTTCTACCACCGGTCCAACCACCGGCTGGCCGAACAGAACGACACGGTCACCAGCATCAACGTCCTGGAAACCGGCATGGAGACCGACCGGTACGGCCGGGGTCGAACCGGGGCCGGTTTTGACTGGCGGATCCGGGGCGGCGTACTGCTGGACAGCGCTTTCGGGCAGAACGACGACTGGCACATCCGGGGCGGCGTCCGGTACCTGTTCCCGGCCGCCCTGGGCCGCTGGGCCCCCTTCGCCCGGGTCGAACTGGAAGCCGGAGACGTGGAACGGCAAAACTACCGGGCCGGCCTGCTCCACCCCTCCGGGATGGAAACCTGGCTCGAGTACCTGGACGACCGGCAGTTCTTCAGCGTCGACACCGCCGCCTTCCTGGCCGGTTTCGGCTACAATTTCTGACCCCCGTTCCGCTCCTGGAGAACCCTGATGGTTTCATCCCGCGCTCCCAAGCCGCCGTTCGCCAAAAAGATCCCGGTCCGCACCCTCGTTCACGGCGTGGAGTTGGTGGATGACTACGCCTGGCTCCGGGGCGGTGGAAACCAGGGGGACGATCCGGAGGTGATCGCCCACCTGGAAGCCGAGAACGCCTACACCGAAGCGGTCATGGCCGACACGAAGGAATTGCAGGAAACGATCTACAACGAGATCCTGGGCCGGATCCAGGAAACCGACCTCTCGGTCCCGGTCCGGATCGGCGACTACTTCTATTACTCCCGGCAGGAGGAAGGAAAGCAGTATTCGATCCACTGCCGCCGCAGGAAAACCATGAACAGCCCGGAGGAGATCCTCCTGGACGGCAACCAGGTCGCCGGGGATTCGGAGTACATGTCCCTGGGGAACCTGGCCGTCTCGCCGGATCACCGGTTGCTGGCCTGGGCGGTGGACCTGGACGGCTCAGAAACCTACACGGTGAGAATCCGGGACCTGGCCACCGGCGAAGACAGGGACGACCGGATGGAGAACACCGCCGGCGACCTGGAATGGGCCGCGGACAACGAGACCTTGTTCTACACCGTCCTGGACAAGAGCCATCGTCCTTTCAAGGTATTCCGCCACAAGCTGGGCGGCCCGCCGGAGGAAGACGCCCTGGTCCATCACGAAAAAGACGAGCGGTTCTACCTGGGACTGGGACGGACCAAGGACCGGCGCTACCTGCTGATCGAAGCGGGAAGCGCCGTCACCTCGGAAGTGCGGTTCCTCCCGTCCGACGATCCGGAGGGAACGTTCCGGCTGTTTGCCCCTCGCTGCCGGGACGTGGAGTATTCCCTGTACCATCATGAAGGATGGTTCTACATCCTGACCAACGAAGACGCTCCCAACTTCCGTCTTTTCCGCACCCGGGTCGATACGTTCGACCGGACCGCCTGGGAGGAGATCGTCCCCCATTCCGGGAAGGTGAAACTGGACCGGCTCTCCATGTTCCGGAACCACATGGTGATCGCCGGCCGCCGGAACGGGCTGACCTCTCTGCAGGTCCATGATTTGACCACGGGGCGTACCGAAAACCTGGAATTCGACGAACCGATCTACACCTGCGGGATCGGCGAGAACCCGGAATACGACACCGACACCGTTCGGTATCTGTATACGTCGTACCTGACCCCTCGCTCGGTGTTCGATTACGACATGAAGACCGGCGCCAGGATCCTGCGCAAGGAAACGCCGGTGCTGGGAGGCTACGACCGCTCCCTGTACACCCAGGAGCGGCGGACGGCCGAGGGGCCGGACGGGCCGGGCCGCGTGCAGGTCCCTCTCTCGCTGGTCTATAGAAAAGATCTGCCCCGGGACGAACCCCACCCCACGGTTCTGTACGGATACGGTTCCTACGGCATCAGCCGGGACCCGGTGTT
>CAZZIV010000169.1:0-7213 GCA_964654385.1 uncultured Acidobacteriota bacterium
CCTCGCGTCTGACGCGTGCTGGTGGCCCTCTCCCTGCCGGTGTCCGCCGCCCCCGGCTGCGGCGGCGGGGGAACCCCGGCCGCCGCCCCCCGCTGCGCGACATTCACACCGGCCGCCATGCCGGCGGCCGGAACCGTTACCACCGAAAGCGACCTGTCCTCCACCTGCGACATCGTGAAACTGAACGTGATGGTCACAGGGGTGGACAATGTCTGGAGCGCTGGCTTCAAAGTCCGGTATCCGAGCAACCTGCTGACGTTTTTAGACGCAGACGATACCAACTCGATTTTGGGGAAGGACGGCACTCCGCTCGATACCCTTTTAGTTCTCCCGCCAATCCCGGTGCCCGGGACCGACTTCTCCGAAGTCACCGTCGGCATCACCCGTAGCTCTTCTACGGCTCCCGGCGTGAACATCGGGGCGACGCCGGAGCTACTGATCCAGTTATTGTTCTCAAGGGGGTCGGGAACCGGCTCCGGTAGCATCACTTACCTGAACGAAAAGCTGGAAGACGCACAATCTCCGCCTCAAACGATCCCCGGTATCGTCTGGAGCGGCGGAACCGTTATCGTCAACTGACCGGGTGGAACACCCAGGAAAGAGATAGGACATGCAGACTCAGGAGGAGATCCGAACCATGAACATGACCGGCTCGATTCGCGTTGCGCTTTTCGCGATAACCGTTCTAGCGGCGTCGATCGGCGCAACCCTCGCCGCCGATATTCCGTTCGTCGAGCCGACCGTCCTGGGCGACTCCACTCCAGGAGCGTTCGATATCCATTTCGTCGATATCGACAACGACGGCGACCAAGACATCATCGCCGCCTCCGCCAACGACGACCGGAGCAACCGGCTCGGACTGATGGTGAAACTGTTCCTGAACCGGGGTGTCCGGCCGGCCTCCTTCGATCGGCTCTCCGTCTCCCCCGGCGGCCGGTTCGGACTGAATTCGATCCTGTACGCCAAGAGCGTCACCTCAGGGGACATCGACGGAGACGGCACGCCGGATGTTGTTTCCGGCTCCATGGGCAAGGTTGCCTGGCACCGTACCGACACCTCGGTGAATCCGATCAGCTTCGGAACCCAGGTTCTGTTCAACGACACCTTCCGGGGGAATTCGGACTTCCGGTCGGTGGCCGCCGTCGACCTGACCGGCGACAACCGGATCGACATCGTAGCGGTCAACGCCACGGCAAACGCCCTCTGGATGTACCGGAACGAAGAGAACCCGGAAGATCCCACCACCCCGGGCTGGACCCGGTCCGACCTGGCGACCTTCGCCGGGGCTCCCAACTTCGTCACCGTGGCCGACGTGAACAACGACCAGCTCCCGGACCTGGTGGTCGGAACCAGGGACGCCGCCGCGCCGACCGCCGCCGGAGCAAGCACTCTCGCGTGGTACGAAAACGGCGGCGGCGCCATGCCGGTGTTCACCGAACATATCATCACCGCCACCGGCTCCAACTTCCGGGCCGCCTCCGCCGCCGACATCGACAATGACGGATTCCCGGAGCTGTTCACCGCTTCCAGCGACGACAACAAGATTCTCCGCTGGGACAACAACGGCGACGGCAGCTTCACCATGGTCGAGCTTTCGGCTTCGGTGACCAACGCCTCTTCCGTTTTCGCGGCGGATATGGACAGCGACGGAGACATGGACGTGATCGCCGGCGCCCAGGGCTCCGACGAACTGTTCTGGTTCGAATCGGACGGCGCCGCGCCCCCCGTCTACACCGTCCGGGTGATCACCAACCTGGCCGGAGGAATCGCCGCCGTCGCCGCGGGAGACGTGGACGGAGACGGCGATCCGGACCTGGTGACCGCCAACGCCGGATACACCACTTCCAACGGGTTCGTCACGATCAACGAAACCCCAAACCCGGCGCCGGACGAAAACGCCGTGCCCGACCAGGTCACCCTCCTGGAAAACAGGCTCTGCTCCACCAATTACCCGGTCAAGCTGATCACCAGCGCCCAGATGTGGGGCGCCGATTCGGTCGCCTCCGGCGACCTGAACGGGGACGGCGCGCCGGATGTGGTCGCCTCCAGTTTCTTCAACGACCCGTTCCCAGGGGCCGCCCGGCGTGACATCACCTGGTTCGCCAACGACGGCGCCCCCCTTCCGACCCTGACCGAAGCGGCCGTTCCCCTGGACGACATCGCCGACCGGGCCCAATCGGTGGTCACCGGGGACATCGACGGCGACGGGGACTTGGACGTGGCGGCCGCTTCGGAAACCGGGAACTGGGTGCACTGGTACGAAAACAGCGGCACCGCCGACCCGTCCTTTACCGAGTGGGTCGTTTCGGATACCGCGTTCAGCGCGCGCGGCCTGTTCGTGGCGGACATGGACGGAGACGGCGACAACGACCTCCTGGTCGCTTCCAGCGCCGAAAACCAGGTTTCCTGGTATGAAAACGACGGCTCGGCTTCTCCGGCGTTCACCAAGCGTATCGTCACACGCTCCGCCCTGGGTGCCTGGTCGGTGTTCGCCGCCGACCTGGACGGGGACGGAGACATGGACGTCGCTTCCGCGTCTCTCAACGACGGAAAGGTCGCCTGGTACATCAACAACAACGACGAATTTTTCACCTTCAGCGAGGTCGTCATCTACCAGCCCGAGGAGGGCGCTCTCAGCGGCGCCATCAACATCACCGGCGCCGACGCCGATGGAGACGGCGACACCGATCTGTATGTCGCCTCGTCCTATGACGACCGGATCGCCTGGTACGAGAACAGCGAAGTGGTGGAAATCCCTGGGCAGGAGCCGCCCATCGGAAGCGGCGGAGGGAGACTCTTCCTCCCCCACGTCATCACCGAGGCGGACCGGGGAGCGGCCGGGTTCGCCGACGGGGCCAGTTCAGTCAATGTGAGCGACATGGACAACGACGGAGACGTCGATCTCCTCATCACCGCCGCCAAGGCCGACCGGGTCGTCTGGTACGAGAGCGACGGCCAGGCCCCTCCGACCTACCATCCACGGGCGGTCTCAACCACCAACCAGGGCAGCCGCGCGGCGATCACCTTGGACCTGAACGGGGACGGGCTTCTGGATATCGTCGCCGCGTCGGCGATCGACAACCAGGTCTCCTGGTTCCTGAACGTGGTCGGCGACAACTGCATCAACTTCGACGCCAGCCGGGACGGAAACATCGACGCTTCCGAATTGGCCTGGATCGGCCGCTCGTTCGGCTTGATCCGGGAGAATGAAACTCCGGAAGAGACCTGGTGGACGGAAATCGACCTGGACAAGAACGGTCAAGTCGACGGAAACGACCTGTCGATCCTGGGCAGCTCCGGGGTCTGGGGCCGTTCCATCCTGGAATGCTCTTTCACCTGCCCTGAATAGCAGGCGAAACCGACAAGGGACCCCGTTGCCCGAGAAAAACATCCGGTATTGCCGGAAAGCGCTGAAGGAAGTCAGCAGAACCTTCGCCCTGGGAATCGAGCTGCTGCGCGATCCCCTGCGGGATCAGATCGGCCTGGCGTACCTGGTATGCAGGATCCTCGACACCATCGAAGATTCCACTTCGCTTCCCGCCGCCGATCGCTGTGCCCTGCTGGGCCGGGCCGGGAAGCGGATCTTCTCTCCCGAGCAGTTTCCATCCTGCGCCGGGGAAATCGCCGGCCTGTTCGACTCCCCCGACCTGGACGAGCCGGACCACCATCTCTGCCGGAACGCCGGCGTGGTGCTGGCCGCCCTGCACCGGCTGGGACCGGACGTCCTGGAAGCGATCCGCCCCTCGGTGCAAGAGATGGCCGCCGGGATGTCCCGAACGGTCCGGCGGGAGATGTCCGGTGAAGGGCTGCATCTCCAGACCATGGAAGACCTGGAGCAATACTGCTACTACGTGGCCGGAACGGTCGGGCACCTGCTGACCAACCTGTACGCCCTGGACCGGCCTTCGATCACATCGGAGATCGAAGCGGACCTTCGACGCCGGGAAGTGGCGTTCGGACTGGGGTTGCAGGTGACCAACATCATCAAGGGGGTCACCGACGACATCGCCCGGGGCGTCAGCTATCTTCCCGCCTGCCTGTTCCAACGGGCCGGGATCTCCATTCGGACCCTGCTGGAGCGGCCGGAAGATCCCCGCGGCCGGGATGTGGTGGCCGGCCTGGTGGAGTGGACCCTGGAGAAACTGGACCAGGCCCTGGAGTACACCCTGGCCGTCCCGGTTTCCGAGCCGGACATCCGAATGTTCTGCGGGTTGCCCCTCGCCCTCGCCGTTCGCACCCTGGGACTTTCCGTTTCCTCCACCGCCGTATTCAGCGAAGCGGTTCTGAAGATCCGCCGGACCGAGGTCCTGGCGATCCACGCTCGCATGAGAGGGATCCTGGAAGAGAACCGCAAGATCCGCGCCCTGTATCAGGAAGAAAAAGAGAAGGTTCTCAGCCGGATGGTCTGCCGGTAGCCGCCGCCGGGGTCAGAGATCGGACAAGAACCTGGAGACTTCGCTCTTCAGGTCGTAGACATCTCCCATCAGCACCAGGAACTCGTCCTCGGTGATCTTCACGGTCTCCTGGACCGCCGCGGCGGTGCGCATTTTCAATCCGTCGTTCAGGCTGTCTTCCGCGAGGCAGGTCAACAGATTGGAAATGGTGACCACTTTCAGATCCGGCGGAAGCTCATCCCCGGCCCGTAACGCCTCGTGCAAGGTTTCCAGTTCGTGGTTCTCGCAGGCGTTCTCCAGGTTTTCGCCGAGCTGCCACCGGTTGCAGAGCAGGGAGCCGAACCGCCCGTGGGAAGGAAACCCGAACTCCTTCTCGGCGTCGCTCAAGAATACCCGCTTCTTTTTGCAGTACTGAGCCATCGCGCCGTAATGTTCCGGGAAAAATTTCTGGTAGACCAGTTTCCCGATATCGTGAAGCACCGCCGCCGTGTAGATTTCCCCCGGGGCCATGGTCTTCTCGAAAGCCATCGCAACTTTCTTGGACACCAGGGCGGTGAAGAAGGAGTGGCTCCAGTAGCTGCGGAACAGGTTGCCGTCTTCCGGCTCCAGGGACCGCATCACCGCCACGGTCAGTACGATCCGGTGGATCTCCCCGAACCCCAGGTAGGCGACCGCGTGCTTGATATCGGTGATCTGCCTGGGAAGGCCGTAGTACGCGGAGTTGATCACTTTCAGCATCTGGGCCACCAGCCCTGGATCGGAGGCGATCAGCTCGGACACCTCCGCCGCCGTCGCTTCTCCTGAATTGATCTTATCCATCAGGTCGGTCATCACCTCGGGGAGAGGCGGGAGATGGAATGATCCCCTGAGAAAAGTCGCCTCGTCTATGCTGATCGGAGCGAGTTCCATGAGCCACCTTTCCGCAGGCTCACAGGAGAGCCGACTTGAAAGCGCGCCGTTTCGCGACGCAGGCCGGATCCTAACCGTGCAGCTTGCCTTTTACTGATCGGGCGGAATCCTGAAACCTTAAGGAAAAATTCAAGGAATTTTCACGTAAACGTCCGCTCCTTTTTCGGCAAACTCCCTGGATTTCTCATCCTGCCCCTTCTTCCGGGCCTCCTCCACGGATACACCCTTTTCCGCCGCGTATTCCCGGATCTGCTGGGTGATCTCCATGGAGCAGAACTTCGGCCCGCACATGGAGCAGAAATGAGCCACTTTCGCCCCTTCCGACGGCATGGTTTCGTCGTGATACGCCCGGGCGGTCTCCGGGTCCAGGGAGAGATTGAACTGGTCTTCCCAACGGAATTCGAACCGGGCCTTGGACAGGGCGTCGTCCCATTCCCGGGCCCTGGGGTGTCCCTTGGCCAGGTCGGCGGCGTGGGCGGCGATCCGGTAGACGATCAGCCCCTGTTTCACATCGTCTTTATTGGGAAGCCCCAGGTGCTCCTTCGGCGTGACGTAGCAGAGCATCGCCGTACCGTACCAGCCGATCTGGGCGGCCCCGATCGCCGATGTGATGTGGTCGTACCCAGGAGCGACGTCGGTGGTGAGCGGCCCGAGGGTGTAAAACGGCGCCTCGTGACACAGATCCAGCTCTTTGTCCATGTTCTCCCGGATCTTGTCCATCGGGACGTGCCCCGGCCCCTCGATCATCACCTGGCAGTCCTGGTCCCATGCGACTTTCGTCAGTTCACCCAAGGTTTCCAACTCGGCGAACTGGGAGGCGTCATTGGCGTCGGCCACCGATCCAGGGCGCAGACCGTCCCCGAGGGAAAACGATACGTCGTACGCCGTCATGATCTCGCAGATTTCGGCGAAATGGGTGTACAGGAAGTTCTCCCGATGGTGCGCCAGACACCACTTGGCCAGGATCGAGCCGCCACGGGAAACGATTCCGGTGACACGGCGGGCGGTAAGGGGCACGTAGGCCAGGCGAACGCCGGCGTGGATCGTGAAATAGTCCACCCCCTGCTCCGCCTGTTCGATCAGCGTGTCCCGGAACAGCTCCCAGGTCAGATCTTCCGCCACGCCGCCCACCTTTTCCAGGGCCTGGTAGATCGGGACCGTGCCGATCGGCACCGGGGAGTTCCGGATAATCCATTCCCGGGTCTCGTGGATATTGTTCCCGGTGGACAGGTCCATCACCGTGTCCCCGCCCCATCGGGTGGACCAGACCATTTTCTCCACTTCTTCATCGATGGAGGAACTGACCGCCGAATTGCCGATGTTGGAGTTGACCTTCACCAGGAATTTGCGGCCGATGATCATCGGTTCCAGTTCCGGATGGTTGATGTTGGCGGGAATGATGGCGCGCCCCTGGGCCACCTCTTTCCGGACCGTTTCCGGGTGGAGCGATTCCCGGAGGGCGATGTATTCCATCTCCGCCGTAATCTCCCCTTTCCGGGCGTAGTGCATCTGGGTGACCCGGGAACCGGCCCGGGCCCGTCTCGGCGACCGGGGGTTCGGGAAGCGGATCGAGGACAGCGCCGGGTCTTCCGCACGGCGGTTTACGAAATCCGAGGACGGTCCCGGCAACGATTCCGTATCTCCCCTGCCTTCGATCCAGGCCTGCCGCAGGGCCGGAAGACCTTTGCGGATATCCACGTCGAAGTCCGGATCGGTGTACGGACCGCTGGTGTCGTACAACCGGACAGGCGGCTCCGGAGCTTCCAGGGCGACCTCTCTCACCGGCACGCGGATGCCGTGCCGGTCGCCCTGCAGATAGACCTTCCTCCCAGAGACCGGAGTCCGGGGAATATGCTTCATGATGTGTCTCCTTCGTCCTTCGTCCGTCTCTTCCAGGTATGGAATCACCC
>CAZZIV010000170.1:0-7096 GCA_964654385.1 uncultured Acidobacteriota bacterium
TGGCCAGACTGCACTTGCGGCTGGTCGTGGCACGGGAAGCGCTGCGAGCGATGCGGCCCCTGGCGGTTCTTTCCGGCCCGACCTTCGCAGGAGAAGTGGCCCGTGGGCGGCCTTCTGCCCTGGTGATCGCCTCCCGAAACGAGGCTATCGCCCGGTCGGTCCAGGAAGTGCTTTCTTCACCGAGTCTCCGTGTCTATACCAATTCCGATGTGGTGGGTGTGCAGGTTGCGGCCGCGCTGAAGAATGTGATCGCCATAGCCGCCGGCGCCGTGGACGGGTTGGGACTGGGGTTGAATACCCGGGCCGCCTTGATCACCCGGGGGTTGGCGGAAATCACCCGGATCGGCGTCCGGCTGGGAGGGCGGCCCGACACCTTCAGCGGGCTGGCCGGCCTGGGGGACCTGGTCCTGACCTGCACCGGGAAATCGTCCCGAAATCACGCCGTCGGCCGGGAACTGGGGAGGGGGAGGCTTCTCAAGGATATACTGGGTGGCACCCGGTCGGTGGCCGAGGGTGTCGCGACCACAAGATCGGCCCGGGCACTGGCGGTTCGGGAACGGCTCCCGGCGCCGATCGTGGAAGAGGTCTATCGTATTCTGTTCGAAAACGGCTCGCCGCGGGACGCTCTGCACAGGCTGATGGCCCGGCCTCTCACCTCCGAAGAGCGGTATGCGGCCGATGGGGAAACCGGAACGGCATGATCGATATTCACACGCACATCCTGCCGGGAATCGATGACGGCGTCCGAACCATGGATGAAGCGGTCGCGTTCGCCCGGATGGCGGTGGAAGACGGGATCCGGACCATGGTGGCCACCCCGCACTGCAAAGATGGATTCTATGAAAACGACCGCGGGGTCGTTCTGGAACAGGTCGGCCTTCTCAAGGCTCGGCTGGAATCCGCCGGTGTGCCGCTGGAGATGGTTCCAGGCGCGGAAGTCCACATCTGTCCCGAATTGGAGGAACGGGTCCGTGACGGGAGGGCCCCGACCCTGGCCGACAACGGGAAAACCGTTCTCCTGGAGCTGTCCCTCAGTCAGTATCCGGTGGAGTTGGAGAACGTGGTCTTCCGGCTGAAGCTGGCTGGAATTTTGCCGGTGTTCGCCCATCCCGAACGAATCCGATTCTTCCAGGACGATATCCGGCGGTACGAAGAGGTGGTTCGACTGGGTGCCTGGGGACAGATCACCACCGGTTCGGTGCTGGGCACCTTCGGAAGTTCGATCCGGGATTTCTCCGAAGAGCTGCTCAGAAAGGGTCTGATCCACGTGCTGGCCAGCGATTCTCACAATCTTCGAGGCCGTCCTCCCCGATTGGGCCAAGCGCTGGAGGCGGTGTCCGGTCTTGTGGGGGAGGGTCAGGCGGGCAGGATGGTGGAGGAGACCCCGGCGAGCTTCCTGGCCGGCAGGGAACCGATCCTTCCGGAGTGGGAGCGTCCGGTGCGGGAGAGAAAGAAACGTTTTTTCTTCGGACTGTTCGGCGGTCGCTAGGTGCGGTCCCGGTGCGGCCGGCCCCCGGCTCGAATCGAGCAAAGGAGAATGCGGTGAATCATTCCAGAAGAACGGCGGCTACGGTCGGCCTCTTCGCGGCGATTTTCTTCGCCGTCGGCTGTGCCGGTGGAGGAGCTCGGAAGGAAGCGGAGAAAACCGTGAAATCGATGGATCCGTCGCAAAAGATCCGCCTGGCCCGTTCCTATTTCAATGCGGGAAAGACCGGGCAGGCGATGGAAGTCCTGGAGGAGGCCCAGAAAAGTTTCCCGGGCGACGCGTCCATCCTCAATTACTATGGTCAGCTCTCCCTGCTGACCGGGAAGCTTCAACAGGCGGAGGAGGCCATGCTCGAGGTGTTGAAGAGAAATCCTTACATGACCGACGCCCATAACACGCTGGGAGCGGTTTACCAGGAAATGGGCCGGTACAACGACGCGGAAAGGGAGTACCGGACCACCCTAGAGGATCGTTCGTACGCGACCCCTCAAAAAGTGTATCTGAACCTGGGACTACTTTATTCGGCCCAGGACCGGGAAGAGGAGGCGATCGCCATGCTGCGAAAGGCGGTGGAGGCCGATCCGCGGTACTTCGACGCCCACTACCGTTTGGCCGGCGCCCTGGCAGGGATCGGGAACAACCGGGAGGCGGCCCGGGAGTACGAAGTGGCGAAGTCGGCCTTCAACGGATCGGGCGAGTACCATTACCGTTACGGCCTGGTGCTCATGAAGCTTGGAGACAAGCCGGCGGCGGCGGAACATTTTCGAAGGGTGATTGAACTGTCTCCCGGCAGCGAGAATTCGGCCCGGGCGGACGAACTTCTGGAAATTTTGAACTGACGATGGCGTTCGGAACCATCAAGAAGCTTTTCCGGGGCCTCTCCCGAACCCGGGAAAACCTGACCCAGACTCTCCAGACCTTGGTCGGGAATCGACCGGTGGATGAGGAGAGCCTGGAGGAATTGGAAGTGGACCTCCTGGCCGCCGACCTGGGGCCGGCACTGACCGGCGATGTGATCGACTCCCTCCGCGGCCGGGTTCGGAAAGGAGAGTTCACCGGCGATGATCTCCGGGAAGCGTTGCGAGCGGTTCTCCTGGAGCCGTTGACCGCGGAGTCGGCTCCTCCTCCCGTCCGGGCGGCGGATCGCCCCCATGTTGTCTTCGTGGTCGGAGTGAACGGAAGCGGCAAGACCACTACCATCGGCAAACTGGCCGCCCGGGAGGCGCGGGCGGGAAGGAACGTGGTGATGGTCGCCGCCGACACGTTTCGGGCGGCGGCCATCGATCAATTGGAACGCTGGGCCGAGCGGGCCGGCGTGGAACTGGTGAAACAGAAGGAAGGTTCCGATCCCGCCTCGGTCGTTTTCGATGGTCTGCAGGCGGCCAGATCCCGCCGTGCCGACCTGGTTCTGGTGGACACGGCGGGCCGTCTTCACACGAAGGTCAACCTGATGGCCGAACTGGAAAAGCTGGCTCGTGTAGCCGGGAAGGTTCTCCCGGGGTCTCCGGACGAGGTTCTTCTGGTGGTCGACGCTACCACCGGCCAGAACGGGCTGAACCAGGCGAAGCAGTTCACCCAGGCGGCGGATCTCACCGGCGTGGTCTTGACCAAGCTGGACGGAACGGCCAAGGGCGGGGTGACCCTGGGCATCCGGAGGGAACTGGGAATCCCGATCCGGATGGTCGGGGTCGGTGAAGCGATCGAGGACTTGATCGATTTCGATCCGGAAGGGTTCGTGGACGGCCTTCTGGGGATCCCGGGGGACTGACGCCGTGGAACCGAGTTCCCGGAAATCGGACCGGTACTGGATGGGGCAGGCCCTGGCTCTGGCAGCCCTGGGGGAAGGGACCACGCGACCGAATCCGATGGTCGGCGCCGTCGTGGTCGGCGACGGCATCCTGCTGGGGAAAGGTTTTCATCTTCGCGCTGGATCAGCCCACGCGGAGGTGACGGCGATCCGGGAGGCCGGCGATGCGGCGCGAGGCAGCGTGCTCTATGTGAACCTGGAGCCGTGCTCCCATCACGGTAGAACTCCGCCGTGCACCGACGCCATTCTGCGGGCCGGCATCTCGCGTGTGGTTCTGGCGACCCTGGATCCGAATCCACTGGTGGCAGGCAGCGGCGTCCAGGTTCTCGCCGACTCCGGGGTGGAGGTGGAATCCGGAGTGCGTGCTCCGGAAGCGGAGCGGCTCAATCAACCGTACCTGACCCTTCGGCGGACAGGACGCCCGATAGTGACCTTGAAAGCGGCGGTCAGCGCCGACGGGATGATCGCCGCCAGGGACGGCTGCTCCCGGTGGCTCACCGGAGAGACGGCCCGCCGGTTTGCCCATCGCCTCCGGTACACCCACGACGCGGTGCTGGTGGGAGCGGGAACCGTCCGGACCGACGACCCCCGGCTGGACGTTCGGCTTCCCATCCGGGCGGAGGAGGGCCCTCTTCAGCCGAAGACGGTGGTTCTTTCCGGTGAGGTTCCCGTGGACCGGGCCGCCCGCCTGTTCCGGAGGAAACGGTCCGGGGAGGTCCTGGTCCTGAGCGGCCGGGAGGACGGACAGGACCGGCTGGAGCAGGTTCTGGACGAACTGGGGCGGGAGGGGATCCGTTCGGTCCTGGTGGAGGGCGGAGCGCAGATTTTCGCGGCGTTTCTCCGGGCCGGGTTGGCGGATCGGTACGCGTTCTTTCACGCGCCGGTGCTCCTGGGGGCGGAGAGGGGAACTCCGATGGTTCAGGCCGTCTCGGCTTTATCGCCGGACGAGGGCTGGAAGTTGATCCCGGAGAAGGTGTTGCCGCTGGGCGAGGACTTGGTGACCCTGGGCCGGATTCAGAAGGGGTAGAGTGATGTTCACCGGATTGATCGAAACGATCGGTACCGTCAGGGAGCGGACTCCAGGGAAGGGATCGATCCGTTTCGGGATCGAATCGGATCTGCCCGTGTCGGAGATGGCCGACGGGGAGAGCGTCGCCATTGACGGTGTCTGCCTCACCGTGGCCCGCCGGTCCGGCCGGCGATTCTCGGCGGACGCGATCCCGGAAACCTTGCAGCGGACCACGTTGGGATCGCTTCGGTCCGGCAGCCGGGTCAACCTGGAGAGGGCGCTCCGCCTGGGAGACCGGTTGGGCGGCCACATGGTGCAGGGGCATGTGGATGGAGTCGGAGAAGTTCGGGAGGTGGTCCGGCGGGGAGACGACCATCGCCTGAGGATCGCCCTGCCGGCGGATCTCCGCCGATACGTGGCCTGGAAAGGATCGATCACGGTGCACGGCGTTTCCCTGACCGTCTCCTCCCTTGATCGGGACCGGTTCGAGGTTGCCCTGATACCGGAGACCTTGGTCCGGACCACCCTGGGTTCGGCAGGTCGCGAGGATCGGCTGAACCTGGAAGTGGATCTGATGGCCCGCTACCTTGCCAGACTCGTGGATGTGGCGGATAATCCCGATCGGAGAGGTAGTTATGAATCCATCCGATGATTCCGGAGAACCGGAAAATCAAGACGGCTTCGCATCGGTCTTCGAAATACTGGAAGACCTCAGGCAGGGGAAGATGGTTCTTCTCCTGGATGACGAGGGACGGGAAAACGAAGGCGACCTGACCTGCGCGGCGGAGTTCGCCACGCCGGAGATGATCAACTTCATGGCGACCCACGGACGGGGCCTGATCTGCCTCCCCATGACCGCCGAACACCTGGACCGCCTGGAAATCCCGCTGATGGTGGAGTCGAATACCGCCCGAAGGGGAACGGCGTTTTGCGTTTCCATCGAGGCCCGCCGGAATGTTACGACCGGGATCTCCGCCGCGGACCGGGCCACAACGATTCGTGTGGCGGTGGACCCGGAGACCCGGCCCCAGGATCTGGCCCGTCCCGGTCATGTCTTTCCACTCAGGGCGACACCGGGCGGCGTGCTGAAAAGGGCCGGCCACACGGAAGCTTCCGTGGATCTCTGCAGGCTCGCCGGGCTGACGCCGGCGGCGGTGATCTGCGAAGTGATGCGGGAGGACGGCACGATGGCCCGCTACCCGGATCTTCTGGAGATGGCCAGGGAGAAAGGGATCAAGATGTTGCCGATCGCCGATCTGATCCGCCACCGGATGCGCACCGAACGGTTGGTGAAGAGGATCGCCTCTCCGGACCTCCCCACGGTCCGCGGCAAATGGAAAATCCACGCCTACGAATTCGCGCTGGAGGGCCAGACTCATCTCGCCCTGGTGATGGGGAACCCAGGGCCGGATCGTCCGGTGATGGTGCGGGTCCATTCCGAGTGCCTCACCGGCGATGTTTTCGGGTCGACCCGCTGCGACTGTGGACAGCAGTTGGAGAAGGCGATGGAGATGATCTCCGCCGAAGGGGAAGGGGTCATTCTTTATCTGCGGCAGGAAGGCCGGGGGATCGGGCTGGCCAACAAGCTGAGGGCCTACGAACTCCAGGATGACGATAACCAGGACACGGTGGAGGCGAACCTGTCTCTCGGCTTCCAGGCCGATCACCGGGACTACGGCGTTGGAGCCCAGATCCTGTATGAACTCGGAATAAGGAAGCTCCGGTTAATGACCAACAACATGGGGAAATACGTCGCCCTCACCGGTTTCGGCCTGGAGATCACCGAGCGGATTCCGATGGAACTGGAGCCTTCCGACGAGAACCGGAAATACCTCCGTACCAAGAAAACGAAGATGGGGCACATCCTCAAGTCCGTGTAACTCCGCGGACGGCCGGATTCTGGTTGAGATCGGTACGGGCAGCTATAATCCGCGTCCGGTCGAACCGGAAGCAGGAAACCGGGAGGAAGGGGGAATCGTGCTCGAAGGGCTTTCCGAACGTCTCCAGGGCGTGGTCAGGACCCTGACCGGCCGGGGACGCATCAACGAAACGGTTCTCAACGAGACGATGCGGGAGATCCGGATGGCTCTCCTGGAGGCGGACGTCCACATCAGCGTGGTCAAGGCGCTGGTGGAAGGCGTCAAGGCAAAAGCCCTGGGGGAAGAGGTCCTCAAGAGCCTGAGTCCCGGCCAGCAGGTCATCAAGATCGTCAAGGACGAGTTGGAACGTCTTCTCGGCGCCACCGAAGACCGGGAGCTCAAGCACTCCTCCCGGCCGCCGAGTGTGATCATGATGGTCGGACTGCAAGGCTCCGGGAAGACCACCACCGCCGCGAAGCTCGGTCTGTCGCTGAAAAATCAGGGCAAGTACCCGTACCTGGTTCCGGCGGACGTCTACCGCCCCGCGGCGATCGAACAGCTGGTGAGAGTCGGAAGCGGCGCGGGCCTCCCTGTATACGAACATGACGGAACCCGGAAGCCTCTGGAAATCTGCCGGGAAGGCCTCCTGGAGGCCCGGAGAAAAGGGTTCGATACGGTCATCCTCGATACCGCCGGACGCCTTCATATCGATGAGTCGCTCATGGGGGAACTGGTCGAACTGAAGGAACACCTCCAGCCTGCGGAGATCCTGTTCGTGGCCGATTCCATGACCGGCCAGGACGCCGTTCGTTCGGCCGCGGAATTCCACCGAGCCCTGGGGGTGAGCGGCGTCGTTTTAACCAAGATGGACGGCGACGCCCGGGGTGGAGCCGCTCTCTCCATCCGCCATGTCACCGGAGTACCGATCAAATTCA